>NZ_LN889812.1:0-321790 GCF_900009145.1 Planktothrix tepida PCC 9214 | reverse complement strand
TGATAAAAAAAAAGCAGCTAAGTTAGGGTATTAGGGTGCAGCCAAGAAAAATAGCCATAAGGAAGCCTACCATGAATCATGAGTTTTTTAGCTTAACTGAAGATGAGTATATTGTTAAGCTAGGGAAAGATACCTTCACAATTTCACGATTAAAAGAATTAATTGCGATTCAGTTTGAAGAGCATATTATGAATTACGGAGACTTTTTTAATTTGACATTTTCTCCAGCCAAGCATGATGCTTTTTGCTTTGATATGCGGAATGTCTTGTTAATGTTTCCTTTGGAAGGAATGAGTGGTTATTTATTGCCATTGGGTTCTAAAGATTGGATTTCAGGTCAAGTCAGAATTCAAGCCAATTTAAACTCAGATCCCGAAACTTTGAATCAAAATTTTTCCGTCGAGATTCAGTTTGCTGCGGATGAACCTCGATTAATGAATCTCTTTCATTATCCTAGCGATTTTCAGGAAGAACCTAATTCTAATCACAAACTTTCTTCTTGTCATTTAGTCCATCAATCCTAATTGGGGATACTCTTAATTCTCGAATTCCCAAAAATTTCATCTACGGCTTGAATCAAATTCAATTCTCTCTAACCATCAGGGTCTTCAATAACCAATAATCGCCTCAATCCCATATAATTTGAATTTTGTAGAAATAAAATTTTTAATCAATTAAACTTCACTTAAAATTTAAGCTAATTTTGTGAGATAATTCAAAATATAGGTGTATCAGCAACACACACCCATCCTAACTGAGTTGAGGCGTTAAACCGATGAGTGAATTGTTTGTTAAGTTGGAACAGGATGACGATATTGTCATGTTGGGGAAGGATACATTTACAGTATCCAGGTTGAAAGAGTTAGTGGATGAGAATATGAAAAGTAAACTTTTCGCTTACAATAACGTTATTGCAAATACTAACTTTGCTGTAGTTGATTTCTTATGCCGTAACTTAAAAATAACAGATAAATCAATAGAACTGAACTTAGAAGAATTTAGATTAGTATTTCCTCTTGATGGAATAGACTGCCAGTTACTTAAGTTAGAGTCTAGGTATTGGATTTCAGGTAAAATCAGATTTCAAGTTAATGCAGATTATAAAAGAGATGATTTAAATACTCGAAAGAAGATAGTTAATATTGAATTAGAATTTGCTCCTGATGAAATAATATCTAACGAAACACAAGAACAGAAAAATGCTAATTCCAATGAAAATTTAGATGAAATTAGAGCCAAATTAAACCAAATCAACGCTCTTTAATTGTAGGGTGCGTAAGCAAAGCGCACGCACCAATATTTTATTAAAATCAATCAAAATCATGAATAACCTCAAAGAATACGTTAATCAAACCGCCTAACTGATTCATTTATCCATTCCTCCTGAATATCATCAAGGTGTCATAATTAAGAAGTAGGATAATCTGTGACTGTATTTTCCACAATGCAGTAAACCTAGAAGGGTCAGGAAAATGAATCAGACACTTGGGTAAATCTGGTCAAAGTTTAGCGTGATCGAAATCCACTTTTGATTGTGATTAATGTCACATTAGTAAAAAAGGCTCAATGGGCTCTGCGAAACGGGAAACTATCAAGACACAATTCAGCCAAACGGTAACAAATATGGCTCAGATCCCTTAGAATTAAAGACAATTCATCCAGTATTTTAGGGCTGACTTACTAGAGTCCAGATTGTCATTAGAAATCAACGGGAATCTTTGGGTAAAGTGTTTGAGGTTTAGAGGGAAATCTAAACCCAGGGGAAGAAGCAAGAGTGGATCACGGTAAATCAGCTTGATGGGGAATGAAATCAGATGATGAATCTTGAATACAGCGACGAACAACAGAGCGATTTTGCACGCCTGATGAGCCATAATATTTTATTTGATAAATTGCCCATTGAGGTGCAAAAGTGGGCTGAAAGTTTGCCCTGGAATCAACGGCGTTATGTCCTTTCTTTATGTTATATTTTATGTGCTTCTTCCCCAGAAAAACAAGCGGAATTTTTAGATGAATATACCGCCGACGGCTTAATGGCGAAGATGTTAGAAGATATTGATACGCTGCAACGAATCAAACAATATCTCAGTTGTTTTCGGATTAAAGCCGCCTTAAATGAATCGGTTTTACGCGGTTATATTCGGCAATTTTATATTCATTCTGCCCAAGATGCTCGTTGTCAACCCGGCCAATATTTAGAGTCGGCTTTAAAGTTGGCATTAAGTCCGAAAGATAAAGATAATGTGTTTAATTATATTCTCGGATTTGAACTCATTAAACTCATGTTTCAAATGAGTTGGCTACAACAGGAACGACTTTCTCGATTACAAACTAATCAGGACTATTTTATCAAAAATTATCTCAAGCCGATTCAACACGCCCATCGAGTTAATGGCATTATTGTTCCTAAAGACGAACGGGTCTTTTTTGCTAAACGAGATTTCTATGTTCAGAAACCCGAAATTAAACCCAGAACCTTAATTGAATTAGTCATAGCAACCTTTACAACTAGCCAAGTCATTGCTTGTGGATTTTCTTTGACTCGTCATAGTCGAGCGTTTGAGTTTGATTATGATTATATTTTTAATTCTAACGAACCCGACAGCATTTTTCCCTGGGGTTCAGAATCCATGTTAGGATAAAAAATGGCTCTTGTTTTGTAACAGCCACAAACCCTAAATTTAAGGTTCAAACTAAAGGAAGTTTAATTAACTGATTGCTGTTCTATTGATTAGCTCTTTACACTCCGCCCAGGAACTGAACTATGCTCTTATCCAAAGGTTTTGAAGTTGAAATGTATACGGGAACTCCCCAGGGCGATATTGTGGGGCTGTCCGATAAAATTGTTGCGGATTTAGACGGATTTGTTCGAGAACCTGATAGCCGAAACGTCGAATATACCACCGCCCCCCTGTGTAATTATGATCGTTTGTTGTGTGCCTTGATTCGACCTCGACGGATACTGCGAAATTATTTACAACAGTTGGGAGACTATACCCTGTTACCGGGAAGTACATTATCCTTGGGAGACACAAAGCATTTTTATCGGTCTGATCCGCAAAATCCCTATCATACTTATATTGAACAAACCTACGGTACCGATGTCGTCACCGCCAGTATTCATATTAATGTTGGCATCGCTGACCCCGAACAGTTAATGCAAGCCATTCGCTTAGTGCGGGTTGAAGCCCCCCTTTATTTAGCGATGAGTGCCTCTTCTCCCTTCTTAGGCGGTGAAGTCACGGGGTATCATTCCACCCGTTGGCATCTGTTTCCCAAAACCCCAGCCTATGTCCCCTTATTTGAAAGCCATCGCCATTTTATTGACTGGACAGAAGAACAACTTCAAAAAGGAACCATGCAGAATGTTCGTCACCTGTGGTCATCGGTACGGCCCAATGGCGATCGCCGTCCCTATAACTTAAATCGTCTGGAACTGAGAATTTGTGATTTGATGGTTAACCCCATTGCCTTGTTAGCGGTCACAGCTTTATTAGAAGCACGCCTTTGGCAACTGTTAGAGAACCCTGACCTAGATCCACTCCAACACAGTGAACTTCCGGCAACTCGTCGTGCTGAAGATTTAGTTGCCCTGAGCGATGAAAATGAAATCCAAGCCGCTCACCATAGCTTAGATGCCCAATTGCGACATTGGCAAGACGGACGTTTAATCATCGCTAGAGATTGGATTGAACAACTGTATCAAGAAGTTTGGCCAATTGCCAAAAAACATGGGTTTAGCTGTTTTTTGTCTCCGGTGAAAAAATTACTGCGAGAAGGCTCTACAGCCCAACAATGGGTGAATTTGTCCCAACAAGGTTGGGAAACTCGCGCTATTGTTCAGCACGCCATTCAAAACATGGAACAGCAAGAGCAAGAATTTGAAGATCAGATTTGTCAACCGTTAGTAGCGTGAAAAATGGCCCATTTTTTGATGAGAATATCTTATCGATAAATTTCTTTACAAAACATAAAGAAAAACTATAGATTTGTTCTCAATGCCGGGGGGTGAGCACCCCCTAAAGTCCTTGTTTTCTGGTTTGATTACCTCATGCCTCACGTTGTCTTAGTTCAGCCACAAATCCCACCCAATACCGGGAATATCGCTCGTACCTGTGCAGCCACCTGTACCCAATTGCATTTAGTCGGGCCATTAGGATTTGAAATTAGCGATCGCTACCTCAAGCGAGCGGGTTTAGATTATTGGCCCTATGTTTCCTTAACCTATCATCCCGATTTCTTCACCTTTGAGACCTATCATCAACAACAGAGTGGACGTTTGCTGGGATTTAGTACCAGAGGTGCTTCCAACTATGCCCAGTTTCAGTTTCAAGATTCAGACTGGCTACTGTTTGGAAGTGAAACCACAGGGCTGCCCTCCGATGTGTTGGACGCTTGCACCGCCACCGTCTATATTCCAATGGCCCAGCCCGGAGTTCGGAGCTTGAATCTCTCCGTGAGTGTTGCCATTAGTTTATTCGAAGCCCGCAGACAATTGGGTTACTTTGCCTAAAATCGGTGAATCAAAACCCCCGGTTTTAGGAAAAATTTCTGTGATAACTTTTTTTTATAAATACCCGGATTCAATTGACCCCCAACAGTGATAGATTTTATTCATCTAAACGGGTGTTTTTTGACCCGGGTCAAAAAAGCCCAAACCCTTAATTGACTTCAATCTTAGCTTCTTCACCGTTGATTTGCGAACTATCTGGCAAGCTAATCTCCATAAATTCAAGGGATTCCATTCCTATTGTATTTCTGGTAGAAACTGGTGTAGATTCTCATCTGGACTCTTGTAACAGAGTTCACTTAATCTTTAAAGTTCCTCGACCCTCAAGGGTTATTGTTTTTAAGAACGTTAGTTTTCAGGGTTTGCCTTTCTATGGAACTTTCGCTTTTCTTGCCGAAATTGAAAAAGCAAGGTAATCTGACGTAATCAGGATTATTGTCAGTGATTTCAATCAATCATTAATGTGATTAGATCTACTGATATTACGTTC
Organism: Planktothrix tepida PCC 9214; assembly: GCF_900009145.1. Lineage (NCBI taxonomy): Bacteria > Bacillati > Cyanobacteriota > Cyanophyceae > Oscillatoriales > Microcoleaceae > Planktothrix > Planktothrix tepida. The sequence continues at coordinate 316,790 of NZ_LN889812.1, read as the reverse complement.
TTGAGCGGTTCGAGGACAGTTCAGCGCTTCTCCATAGGAGGTCGTTCTTTGAAAGGAACAGTTCCAAATCATGATCAACCTGTTGCCATGCCTAATTTAGATTTAGATTCCGGTTTAGATTTAGATCAGAGTGCAACAGGGCAGACCAAACAACAGGTCTCACACTCTGGCAGTTATAAGGTTCGTACCTCTGTCGCATTTTTGGGTTTAGCCATTGCTTCTGGGATTCTCAGCAATCAAGCCAATGATTATGCCGTGGCGGCAGAGTTATCCAATCCTGATCCGAATCCAGCCTTGCAGTCATCCTCCGCGATGACCGATGCGTCTCCCAATCAAGTCAATACGGGCTCTGGGGAACAAGCATCTCAATCGGACTGGCAGCCGTCCCTGTTACGAACAGTTTCCCGTCTCAATGCAGGCGAGAACGTTGTCAACAGGAGCAGTCAATCTCCTGATGTCGGGCTAGAAACATCGGATCGAACCGATGTAGAAGCGGTTTCTACACCAGAGTCTCAACCTAGTGTTTCCTCGGAATCGTTGCCTCAATCGGTTACGCTGAACGAATCTCGCACCCCATCCATTGGGCAGATTCGTCCCTCCCATGAAGTTGAAACCTCAGCAACTCAGAACTCTTTAGATCCATCGGTGCAGATTTCAGAAACGCCCACTGAAGCGACTCAGGAATTGCAGCCAAACCATACGGCTCAGGGTAATTCCTTAGATACACTCTCCCAAGAGAGCGCTGGAGCGTTTGTGATTCCGACCGATGCGAGTAACCCAACTGTTGCAGAAGTTTATCAGGTGGGTTCGGGTGACACCTTAGATCGGATTGCTACACTGCACAATGTTTCTGTAGATGCCCTGATCAAGGCAAATCAACTAACAGATCCTAATGTTCTTAGTGTTCATCAAAGTCTAAAAATTCCTAAGCAACTGGCGAGTAGTTTTTCTAGCAGTCCGTCTTCTCCAGTAACGAATTCTGGGCCAGATTCTCAAATTCGTTTAGAGGCTTCCCCCTCTTCACAACAGCTTTCTTCAACCACAGACTTAAGTGCTTTAGGCGGGAGATTACCTCAAGCCGTACTTCCAGCCGTCATTCCCTCAGAACTCAATAGCAAGGGTTCTTCAGTCACCGATTTTCCGAAGGAAGCGGTTGCCACCTTGAGTTCAATTCCGACCCACAGCACTTTAAATCAACTATCGTTAAACCAATTAGCTTCCCGTGTGGTCAATGGGGTTGAATCTCCTACTCCCGTTGCGGCTGAAGCGGTTTCCATTCCTGTTGAAGTAGAAAAATCTTCCCTGTCTCAACAGATGGCCGTTCAACAGGTTTCTGTCCGTAAATCAGAAGCCGTTAATAAGTTGTATTCAGATCGCCTGAGATCTGAAGTAGAACGCCTGCGAGAGGAATATAAAGCCCAGAGTGGCTATCAGGTGATGAATATATCCTTAGAGTCAGGTGAAGAGTCAACGGTGAAAACCTTGACCTCGGTGACGACGACTTCTGCACATCGGCAAAAACGAATTAATCCAGAGTTCAATCCTCAAGGGTATTCCCAGCAGCAAAAAGCCACTCAAGTTGAACAGAACTTATCTGCTCAACAGTTGGCGCAAGTGTCTCGGAATGCAAATAGAACTCCATCGACTCAACTGCAACCGGAGTCCAGACGTTCGGTGGTCGCTACGGCTCCCATTGGGGCTAAAGCCTACGATCCGTTAAATAACCCTACCTTGGGTCAGATGGTTTCTCCGCAGTTACCACCCCTGCCTGGGCCAGATGCTTACTTGCCTAATGGTTCCATGCGCTTCAATGGCTATATTTGGCCGGCTGCTGGGATTCTGTCTTCTCCCTATGGTTGGCGCTGGGGACGGATGCACAAGGGAATTGATATTGCTGGCCCTATCGGAACTCCGATTTTTGCGGCGGCTCCTGGGGTTGTGACCTACGCAGGATGGAATGATGGTGGCTATGGCAATTTAGTCGAAATTGAACATCCCGACGGCAGTTTAACCGTTTACGCCCACAATGATCGTGTCCTGGTCAACGAAGGCCAAAAAGTAGCTCAAGGGGAGCAAATTTCAGAGATGGGAACTACAGGTCGCAGTACAGGGCCGCACCTGCACTTTGAAATCCATCCCAAGGGTGAAGGTGCTGTTAACCCAATTGCCTTCTTGCCTCCCGACAGTTCAATGGTGTCTCAGAATTATTAGCTAGGGGTTAAGGGTTGACCATTGAGAGTTGACCGATGCCCAATCTCTGATTCCTTAAACCCCCTAAAAAAAATTTAAACAGGGGGTTTACATTTGGGAACAAGTTGTGCGATATTAATAAATCGTGAATCAATCAAGGCTCAGTAGCTCAGTGGTTAGAGCAGGGGACTCATAAGCCCAAGGTCGCAGGTTCAAATCCCGCCTGAGCCATGTAAACGAAATGGTATAAGCCTCTGCTGTAAGGCATTGAGTCAGTCAGATGATGGCTGACTTTTTTGATAAATCTTGTCTAACTGTACTCATTTCGAGTATGATATAATTGTAATAAATTGTAAAACAATCAAAAAATTGGGATTAACGCTATCCTAATTTTCTTGAAGGAAACTTTACCATCATCAGTTTAAGGAGTATTATTCATGGCTGAGTGCCTGCGTGTTGGCCAAGTCGCCCCCGATTTTACAGCGACGGCAGTTGTTGACCAAGAATTTAAAACGATCAAACTCTCTGACTATCGGGGTAAGTATGTGGTTTTGTTCTTCTACCCCTTAGACTTTACTTTTGTTTGTCCGACTGAAATTACTGCGTTTAGCGATCGCGCCGAAGAGTTTACAAAACTCAACACTCAAATTCTCGGCGTGTCTGTAGATAGCGAATTCTCTCACCTGGCTTGGATTCAAACTGATCGTAAATCCGGTGGTGTAGGTGATCTGAACTATGCTTTAGTGGCTGACCTGAAAAAAGAAATCAGCACGGCTTACAACGTTCTTGATCCCGATGCCGGAATTGCCTTGCGGGGTCTGTTCATCATTGACAAAGAAGGGGTAATTCAACACGCTACGATCAATAACCTCGCCTTTGGTCGCAACGTGGATGAAACTCTGCGGACACTGCAAGCCATTCAATATGTTCAAGCCCACCCCGATGAAGTTTGCCCTGCGGGTTGGCAACCGGGTGATAAAACCATGATCCCTGATCCCGTCAAGTCCAAAGAATTCTTTGCTGCGGTCTAGGTCTAAGATTATTCCCGACAAAAAACTATTCACAACCCGTCTTAACAATTGTGTGAAGGCGGGTTTACATTTTATAGTAGTGGCACCTGGGGTGTTAGGACATAGACTGATAACCGTACACTCCTATGAACCTATCTGTTCCCTGTTCCCTGCTATATAAGATTGTTTTAAACTGGGAAGAGTAATCAACAACAAACTCTTATGCTGACTTCTAACGATTTTACGGGTTTAATTAATCGCCGATTTTGGAATAACTTTTTTCCGATCCCCGCCACCAGTAATTTACAGTTGGGGATGAAAACGCCAGATTTTGCATTACCGGATATTACCAATGGTCAATTAATCCGGTTGTCTCAATTTCGAGGGGATCGCCCTGTGATTTTGGCTTTTACCCGCATTTTTACAGAAAAACAATATTGCCCGTTTTGTTATCCCCATATTAAAGCCCTGAACGAACACTATGAAGAATTTGTTCAACGGGGAGTGGAAGTGTTAATGATTACGAGTACCGATGAACGTCAAAGCAAAATTGTCGTCAAAGATCTAGGATTAAAAATGCCATTGCTAAGTGATCCAAGCTGTGGCATTTTTGGATTGTATCAAGTAGGACAAGCTCTAGGTGCACCCTTACCTGCTCAATTTGTTTTAGATCAAAAAGGCATTCTGAAATATAAACATTTGTTTTCTTTTTTGGATCACAATGCCAGTATTAAAACCTTACTGCAAGTTATTGATCCTCTCGCAACTCAAACAGTTTAAAATCGGTGACTAAACAAACTGGATTACCTTGTTGATCATAACCCCAATAGGAGGAATAATACCCTTCTCCCCAACCGGAATGAAAGGCAATAATATTCAATCCGGTTGATTCTTCTAAGCAGAAATTGGCCCAATCCCAAGTATCCAGATAGGTTTGATCTAAGGTTTGATCTAAGTGATGATAATAGGTTTCAAACTCAGTTTGTGACAGGGAAGATAACCGTTGAACCACTTCGCCATCCATAAAACATCTGGTTCCTGAATCCACAGGATAACCCGATTCTGGCACTCCCTGAAAAGAAACTGCTAATTCCCATGTTACCGCAGGTTGCTCTTGAAGGACTAACATTGCACAGGCAACTCTTTGCTCTTTTCGGTCATGGAATGTGGCAATACTGAGTTTAACCGGATAACGACCTACGGGCAGGGGTTGAGTCAAACACAGATGAGGATTAAGCGGAACTAAAGGATCACAAAGGGCAATTTTTCCAGTGGTTACAACTAATTCACCGATGGTCTGAACAGAATAGGTGACTTGATCTGTATAGTGATCAAGGGGGGTTGGGAAACAATAACCAGTTGGAAATGCTTGGGTCAAGTCGGTGGGGTTCATCCTTTCTACCTGCCTTCTAAGAGAAAATTTGATAATTTGTCCTTTTACTTTTAAAGGAAACCGTTTTTAGGTGTAAAGTTCGGTTGTCATTGTAACGAATTATGGGTAAATTTTAGACATTGACAGAAATATTCAAGAGTTCTATGATGATGTGTTTTACCTAATGCAGAGTCAGGTGTTGTAAACAGGAGAAGCATTTAGGCAAACAATAAGGAAAACAACAAAAACTCTCTGACTGAATGTTATGCTGAACAGCAAACGATCATCAGTGCAGGAACATAGAAATTACTGGATGATTAACTTTTTATTTTCTCATCCCCTTGCTGGCAATTGGCTGGGTTAAATAAGCGTTAATACTTATTAAATTTTCTCAACCTTAATTTATGGTTAATCTGATTACTAATATACAACCCACCCTGGATTTTATTCCTCCTAATTTTAATCCGTTTGTGCTAAAAATTTGCCAGTGGGGAATTCCCTTTTGGATTAAATGGAAAACACCGTTAGTAGAGATTAAAGGAGAAAAAGTTGAACGCTTAGTGAATCTTTATCAACAGTTCCAAAGCGGAAAAATTCGATTTTTATTAGCATTTCGTCATCCCAATACAGATGATCCGTTTTGTATGAGTCAATTATTATGGCGATTTGTTCCTGAAACTGCAAAACAACAGGGAATTGCTTTATCTGATCCAATTCATGCTCATTTTATGTATGATCGGGGTATTCCCTTATGGGCGGGACAATTTGTTACTTGGTTATTTCCAAAATTAGGAGGAACGTCAATTTTAAGGGGAAAAGTTGATCGATTAGGATTACGTTCGGCGAGGGATTTATTTCTAACAGGTCAATTTCCCTTAGCTGCTGCACCAGAAGGGGCAACCAATGGGCATAATCAAAGTATTAGTCCTTTAGAACCCGGAATTGCTCAATTAGGATTTTGGTGTGTAGAAGATTTAGAAAAAGCAGAACGAACTGAAGAGGTTTATTTAGTTCCCATTGGAATTCAATATTTTTATATTCAAGATAATTGGCAAGATTTAGAAAGATTAATTTCTCAATTAGAAAAAGATTGTAACTTACCTCAAAAAACTGAAGAATTAACAACTCAGTCTCTCTATGGTCGTTTAATGCGATTAGGAAATTATCTATTAGATACGATGGAAAATTTTTATCGCCAATTTTATCATCGCAGCATTCCTCAAGATGAAACCCTTGATTTTTCAGAACGTTTAAAACGATTATTAGATATTGCGTTAACTGTTGCTGAAGAATATTTTAATCTGAAACCAACGGGGGATTTAAATAGTCGTTGTCGTCGTTTAGAACAAGCAGGATGGGATTGTATTTATCGATATAATCTTAAAGGAAATGATAACTGGTCGGTCGTAGAATTGGGATTAGCGGATCGGGTGGCAATTGAAGCGAGTTTGAGAATGTGGAATATGAGATTAGTGGAAAGTTTTGTGGCGGTAACGGGTCGTTATATTCGAGAAAATCCCACGTTTGATCGGTTTGCAGAAACAACTTTAATTGTTTGGAGAATGATCAATCAGTTAAAGGGGAATACTTCGATTAAACCTCCTAACTTAGGGAAAAAAAGAGCTAAATTAACCGTTGGGGAACCGATTTCTGTCAGTCAAAAATGGTCAGATTATCAAACGAATCGCCGTCAAGCAGTTGCGAATTTAACCCAAGATTTACAAAACGCTTTAGAGCAGATGATTGAGTATTAAATTTCAAGTCATTGTAGGGGCGAGGCGCGCCCCATTGGCGTCAACTTAAGGAGCGATCGCCCCAAACCTGCTGTGTAAGAGCATCAATTTCTCGATGTCGTTTTCGAGTGGATTTGACCAAGCCAAATAACTTCTAATGTTTGGTTAATGAAATTTCTGACTTGAAGAAACCGGGTTTCGGGATGTATTCGTTAATTCATGACAAAGNATCTAAGCCCATGTCTAGGTCATCAGCACCCATCTCATCGGAATCTAAGCCCATGTCTAGGTCATCAGCACCCATCTCATCGGAGTCTAAACCCATGTCCAGGTCATCAGCACCCATCTCATCGGAATCTAAGCCCATGTCTAGGTCATCAGCACCGACGGCTTCTGATTCATCCTCCAACCCTAGATCAAAGTCTTCCTCGGCTACGCTAGCCGTCTCTGTGTCGATATCTAAATCCAGATCCCCATCGACATCAGTGTCCTCCATTGCCTCTGCATCCAGATCATCCATTCCGAAATCATCATCCATGCCGGAATCATCCAGGCCCATCTCATCGATGGTGATTTCTTCTTCGGTATCAAGCTCGAGTTCATCGGAGTCATCCAGGGTATCGGCAATCACCGCAGCCCCTCCAACAACAGCGGCAGCACTGGCAACGGCCACGGCAGCACCCGCTATATTGGGTTGTTCTACCAGAGTCACTTCCTCCTCTAAATTCAGTGTCTCTGGAGGGGCCGGAGGAACCGGAGTTGGCGTTGGAACAACTACCGTTGGAGATTCTCCTGGGGTAGGCCTAATGCCCAACGCTATATCGGGATCAAAATTCAGCCCTAAAACATCAATCAGTTTTTCAGGATCTGGATTGAGTTTAGAAAAGGGCAACATGAGTTGGGCTGCCTCTGGGTCAAGCGCGTTGATCGTTCCCAAAATGAGGGAGGAGGCGGGTCTTCGACCCCCATCGGGGGTCGGTATTGAATTCAAATCCATTTGCAGTACCAGCCACTCTCGATTGGCTTGGTAATATTGCAACCACTTATCTTTAAGCGCGGTGGTAAAGTCTTTGAAGAAAGCCATAACCTCTATATCCTCATCCTGAGATAGCTAGACATATTAAACCATCATCAGGTCTAGCTCATCTTCCTGACTTTGAACAAGGGGTTGAGTCGGATTTAGATAAAAATCTGATAACAAGGTGAATAAATCCCGATCTGGCGCGTCTTGAGGAACTACTCCTTCGGGTTGTGACAGCAGTTGATCGGCAATATTCAGATAATAATCACAAACGTAGTTGAGGGATGGATCACTTTCGGCCATCTCAAACAAGGTTTTTCCTTTAACGCGGGACACCCGAATGTCCTCGATTAAGGGTAATACCTCTAAAACAGGCATGGGAACGGATTCAATATATTTTTCAATCAGATCCCTTTTGGAGGTGCGATTTCCGATTAATCCAGCTAATCGTAAAGGGTGAGTCCGGGATTTTTCGCGGACTGAGGCGGCGATGCGGTTGGCTGCAAATAGGGCATCAAAGCCATTATCGGTGACAATGACGCAATAGTCGGCATAGTTGAGGGGGGCAGCAAACCCACCACAAACCACGTCCCCTAAAACGTCAAACAGAATCACATCGTATTCGTCAAAGGCGTTGAGTTCTTTGAGGAGTTTGACGGTTTCTCCCACAACGTAACCGCCACATCCTGCGCCTGCTGGAGGGCCACCTGCTTCTACGCAATCGACACCCCCATAGCCTTTATAAATCACGTCTTCTGGCCAAATATCTTCGTAATGAAAGTCTTTTTCTTGCAAGGTATCAATAATCGTGGGGATTAAAAATCCTGTGAGGGTAAAGGTGCTGTCGTGTTTGGGATCGCAGCCAATTTGCAGGACTTTTTTACCTCGTTTGGCTAAAGCGGCTGAGATATTACAGCTTGTGGTTGATTTACCAATTCCGCCTTTACCGTAGACTGCTAATTTCACGCTGGCTTCTCCTTAATCGGTTTTTATTAAAAACTGTTGACGGTTGACTGCTGGAGCAGTGGGTTTTCTGGTTCGATACAGCCATTATTGGCATAACTACCCCAGAAAATAAAGGGGCAAGTTTAATGGATTGGGCTATAAACTCAAGCTTTCTAGTTTATTAAAGATTTATTTTAATTTAATCAACCCAGAATCAGCTTCAAGCTTTCTTTTAAAAAAAATTATTATTTTATATAACAATTTTTATAAAAATGGTTACAATAAGCAAAAAAATAAAATAGAAGTGTCTGCAACGGTAAAAAAGTTACCCCCACTGATCACCCCAGATCAAAGAGAGTTAGGAGTCTTGACCAAGGGTTTCCCTGGGTAAAATTTTGATGAATATTAAATCTTTCCGGTGTAATTGAGGAATTTTTTCAAAAAAACACTAAGCAATTGTACGGATTATTTTCAGGAAAAACCTTTAAAAATCTCAGGATCAAAATCAAAGGAGTTAAATGTTAATTTTTGCAAAATTCTCTGAATCACACTGGAAAGTAGAAAGTGAAAAGTGGAACGGGTGTCCCGCCCGTCAAAAGTCTTCAAAAGTCAAAAGTTTCAGGAAAACAGGCAAGATGCCTGTTCCACGAGATGAGCGATCGCCAATCAGTTAAAATTAAAATCAAGACTGATAATGCTGATAGCCATGAAGATTTTACAAGACTATACGATTGTTACCCGTCCTGATGATAACGGAACGTTTGTTGCTTATGTTCCAGCAATTTTGGGTTGTCATGCTTGGGGAAAAAGCTCACAAGAAGCTTTATCTGAATTAGTTTATGTTTTTGAAATGATTCAGGAAGAATATCAAGACAAAGGAGAGACATTACCGGAAGATGTTGAGTTGGTGGTTGCTAATGCCAGCTAAAGTTAAAGAGTTAGAAAAAGTTGCCCGAATATTAGGGTTTGAAAAAGTTAGACAGAAAGGAAGTCATGCTCGTTGGCAACATCCAGATGGACGAGCAACAACAATCCCGATTCATGGGAATGCTGAAATAGGTGGTTGGCTGTTGTCCCAAATTTTGAAGCAAATGGGAATTACTGAAACAGAATTTAATCAATTTAGAAAGTAGCTTAATCATCTGATAACTAAGTTAGGGCGGGAAAACCCCGCCCCTACTGGGATTAAGGGGTATAAGTAACACCAAAATAAATTCCATCATCTTGAATATTATTGCCTCGATCATCGATACCAATGAGGGGAAGACCATAATCAAGGCGGAGATTTAACCCGGAAACTGGTTGCCAAATTACGCCTAATCCTGCACCTGCTAAAAAGGTTTTACCAATAATCCGGTTGGGATTTCTGTCATTGTTCCAAACCCCACCAAAATCAATAAAGGGCGCTAGTTGAAATACAGGTTCAGAGTCTTGATTTCGATCTAGGGTAATTCGATCTTCGAGGGAAATCCGAAAGCCATTATCTCCAGCCCGGACGTTTTGACGATATCCTCTTAAAGATAAAGCTCCTCCAATCACAAATTGCTGGGAAGGAAATAACGGATCAGCCGATAGTTGAATATCGCCTTGAGCAATTAATAAATTATCTTCCCCTAGTCGTTGTACCCGTTGGACTTGACCTAACCAACTCAAAAAGGAAGCATTGGGTGTGCCGACATCCGTAGCGCCGAGAATATCTAAACCCAGGTTAAATTGCGATCGCAAAGCCCAAGCCCCTTCCGTATCTCGAATCACATAATCTTGTCCAAACTTCAAAACACTGGTGCGCGTATACCCATTACTATCTGGCCCGGATGCAAAAGGTTCTCCGTTATTATCTAAAAGGGTTTGACTATCTTGATACGCAAAGCCAAAAGATAAAGCTAATTCAGCGATGGGGTTACGGATAATTGGCTGACGATAACTGATTTCATAGCGTTGAGATTTTCCTTCAATATTCAACGCATCAAAGGGATCTTGAATAATGCGGTTTTGGTAAGGTTGGACTCGCAATTGTATAGTTCCGTTCATGGGGTTGATGGGAATGCTATACAAGGCGTCGATAATATCCGATTCACCATCCGCAATTAAACGAGTCGTATTGTAGGATAGTCCCAGAAAGTCTCCCCGACCTGTTAGGTTAAGATGACGCACACTAATTCCCATGCGTTCAGAACCGATGCTTGGGGGGGAATAGTTATCAATATTGAGACTCACCCCGAAAGGCGGTGCTTCTACCACTCGAACAATCAGAATACTTTGGCCTTCTTGGGTTCCCGCCCTTAAACTAGCTTCTACACTTTCAAATAAGGGATTAATGCGTAACAGTCGCAATTGATCTTCTAAGGAGGCCGTACTCAGGGGTTTTTCCGCGCCTAAACGAATGCGACTGGTGATATAGGACGGATGGAGGCGTTTGATTCCTTCAACTTCAATATTTTCTAAAGTTCCTTCAATGACCTGAATCTCGACAATGCCATTGTTAATCGTTTGTTCAGGAACAATTGCCCTAGAGGTAATGTAACCTCGTTCTAAATAAATCGCTGTAATTTTATCGGCGAGTTCCCGTAGTTCCGTCAGAGTCACAGAACGATTTTCTAGGGGGGTAACTAAGGTTTGAAGTTCCTCTGAAGTGAGAATTGTGCTACCTGTAACGTTAATTTTTTGAACGGGAATGGGGGTTTCATCTGTGGGTGGGTTCGGCGTTGGGCTAGGAGTGGGAGTGGGTTGTAACTCTGGGTTATTGGGGGGTTCCGGTTTAGGCGGAATAGGAGGTCGTGGTAAAAATCGATCTTTGTTGGGATCGGGTTGGGGAACTTGGGGCGGAATATTAATTGATCCGCCTTGGGCCAAAGTCGGACAATTTTGGCGATCGCACAACTCCCCAGTCGCAGCAAAGGAACGAGTTTGAGAAAGACCTTGACGAGAAAATAGGGATAAAACCAGCAATAGGGTACTGGTTAAAATCACTCCACACTGACGAAAATGAATCAGATTTTCACTCCTACCCATAAAATGCCTACTTTTGGTGAACGATGGGGTTGGTGGCTAACTAGGTTAAGTTTAGTTTAGATTAGAAAACAGGCAACAGTGAATAGGAGCGGAATTGAATACGGTCGAGATTAATGCAGACAACCCCCAAAAAATCGGGTTTCTGAAAAAAATATCTTGATTTTTCTCTCTAAAATTAGAGTCAAAAACTCGGTTTTTAGAGAGGGACTGAATTAATTGATTTGAATTTTTAAAATAGGCGCATCAAGAATTGTCTGAGCTTTATTTTTTTCATTTTGAGTTTCTTTTAAAGCCGGATCAAAACCAATAGATTGTAAGAGTTGATTCCATTGATTTTTAATCGCTACATCTCTGGATTGTTCTAATCGTAAGCTGGCTAAAGTTGCAATTGTTTCATACCAAAGTCCCTGTTGAACATAGAGTTTAAGCTTTTCTAAGGGATCTTGAGTTTGCTCTAATTGACGTTTTTGATCATTCGTTAAAGTGGCTAAATTAATCCATCCACTTACAAGAATATCTTTTGAAGAATCACTGACATCACATTTAATAGTCAGATACCAGCGATAATTTTTATCGTCTTCTAAAGTAATAAATTTAGAGTTAGGAGACCATTGAATTCCCACAATTCCAGGGCGATCAATATTGAGGGTAAAGGTGGTTTTATATAGGGTTTTATCGATTTCATCGGTAATTTCAAATTCAGTTACCTTTTGATCGAGTGTCCCTGGAATATAAAGAAAAAAGGCAGGTTGTTTTGACGCTGTGCGCCCCATTGTAGACTCTGGGATTAAGGCAGTCACTGGACTGGGACAATCTCCACCCCGAGTTCCGCCCCCTTCCCGACGCCCCGGTACACCCCGTTGAGGTGGGGTAAAGGCATTCCAATTCGTAAAGGGTGAATGACCCGTGGGCGAGGAGGGTTCAGAGTTCTGAGCCTTGTCCCCCTGTCTAGGAGTGATTCCCTGCTGTTCATCTCCCCCAAGAGGAGGTAAAGATGCTGAATGGGCGATGGGTACAATTAAACTATTGCCCAAAATGATTTGCAACAGTAACGTTAGTCCAAGTGTTGCACGGTGGAGGAAAAACATTGGCCTAGCCATAATCAATGAAGCTCACCGATTAGCAGAGTAGCATTTCTTGACAGAACTATTGTATCCAATGTTCCTGCGAAAGTTGTCAAAATCTGTGCTTAATCTTAAATGTTTGAGGCGAAATCGGATTTGAGGAAACGGTTGGTTTTGTTTCCGATGGTTAATCTGAAGTTTGACCTCATACACGCACTAAAGATCGTTATTTTATCACCATGACAATTTCTATGAATCTTAACTCACCAACTTTGGGGCAAAATACGGGTTTTAAACCCCGGACAATTCGACCGATGGGGGTTTCTGCTTTATATGGGTTAATTGGGGTAGGAAATTCCTTATTTGCCGTTGATACCTTACGCGGATTTTTACTTAAAATTGACCCCAAAACCGATAATGCAACGGTGGTTAATCCTGATTTAACGTTAGCATTTAGAGATGTTACAGGGTTAGCGGTCTGGGAAAATACCCTTTGGTTTACTCGCGGTCGAGAAGTTTATTATTGTCCCCAAGTGATTGCAGGGAATTCTATTGTTAATCTTGAGCCTCTATTGTTTCTGGAATTACCTTATGCTGTCACCGGAATTGCGGTTTGGGAATCTACCCTTTATTTAGCTTGTGATCGACTGGCTTCTATCTTAGTTTATAGTCGCAATACCCGACAGGAAATTACGCGCTTCCATTCCCCAGGAATTGGAGTAGAAAATCTCACGATTAAAAATGAGGAATTATGGGTTTGTGATCGAGAAGAACAAACGGTATATTGTTTAGAACGGGGAACGGGAGAAACGCGATTTAGTGTGTTAACACCGTTTGAATCTCCCACGGGATTAACCTTTTATACTGATCCTGAAACGGGTGAGGAAGTTCTTTATGTTGCCTATGCTGGGGATGAGCTTTATATTCGAGATAATCCCAGTTCCTATGAACAATTTCAATTAGCAAAACGCGATCGCACGTTTATCCATCCTCTCTATTTTCATTATAACGAATCCGAGCATTATGCTACATCTAATGGCTATTTGATCGAAATGTCTTATGTAGAAGAGTTAGAACCGTTAGATGCCGTTTACATTGAAGATTTAGAATGGCGAATTGCTTTACCGTCTAATACGAAACGGCAAAAAGTTGTGGAAGTGTCTTATATTGGGATTCCCTTTAGGGAAGAAATTGAAGAGGGGGAAAAAGTCGCGGTTTTCAGATTTAATCCGTTAACTTCAACAGAACGTTTAATTTTTGGTTGGAAAGCGTTGTTAGAAGTTAGAAGTATTAAATATCAAATTAATCCTCGTCAGGTGGAAAATATTCCTCGTTTGTCACCGGATTTTCCCCAAAAATATTTAGTTGATGATGATCATTTAGCCATGAATACGGCTATTGTTCAAGAAGCCGCCCAAGCTGCGATTCGCAATGAAACTAATTTTTTACGGCAACTTTTAAGTATTCGCAATTATGTTTATGATCAGTTATCCTATAGTCTGACTTCTAAGATTGAAAATCCTGATGTGGTTTTGAAGCGAGGGATTGGTTCCTGTGGGGAATATGTAGGAGTTTTATTAGCTTTAGCCCGATTAAATGGCATTGCTTGCCGCACCATTGGACGGTATAAATGTCCGCAGTTTGCTGACCGTCGAGGGGTTTCTTTAGAACCTGAATATAATCATGTTTGGTTGGAATTTTATATTCCGGGTTTCGGTTGGGTTCCCATGGAATCTAACCCGGATGATATTCAAGAAGGGGGGCCCTATCCGTTGCGGTTTTTTATGGGTTTAGCTTGGTATCATATTGAAATTGGCAAAGGAATCCGCTTTCAACGATTAACCAATCAAGGGGTTGATGTTGACCGAGAAAAAGTCTCTGTGGGTACTTTAGCAATTAATCATGTTCGGTTTACTATTTTAGATGAGTTACCTGCGGTTTAAACAGTACAAACTCGGTTTCTCGGTTGTAGAAGGGGTGATGATCAATGAATTGATGTCATCTCTCCTACCTTTTCAATTAAAATGGATAAAAACTGCTTTTTGAATTGACCTATGGAAGTTTTACAACAGTTGACAATTGTTGATATTTTGGTATTGGTTGCTTTCTCTCTGCTGATTATTTTTACGGGGGGTGTAATTTATTTAACTCTCGCAGAATGGCGCGATCGCAGACGCAGAGAAGAAGAAAAACGTCTACGGTAAGTCAGTTATCAGTAGAGACGTGCCATGGCACGTCTGTACCAGTTATCAGTTATCAGTTCTATATTTTAATGAAATAAATGAATATTAAAATACAAGATTGCTAAATAACTAATCAGCCAAGCCCCTAAACTTAATTTAATCGTAGTATCTTGAATTAAAATGCGGCTGGGTTCTTCTCCTTCAGCTAAAACTGTAACTAACCATTTATAGTGCATTACGGCATAATAAACAATCGGGACGGTAATGACTAAAGAAGGATTTTTACCCGATGTTATTGTAAATAAAGCATAACACATAATGGTCATTGTTGCTGTGCTATTGAGAAGAGAATCTAAATAAGGTAAGGTGTATTGAGAGAGAACTGGACGTTGTTGGTTTTTTCTTCCTCGTTGATAAAATAAGTGCAAATAAGAGCGTTCTAACGGTGCTGATTTTTCATGTTCTGGAGGTATATTTTCAGACTCTAAACTGTCTTGATGGTTTTGAAAATGCAAGAGAGATAAAAGTTCAGAACGTCGCTTAGAAAACCCTAAAAATAGAGTTAGAAAAAAGGTACATAAAACAATCCAAGCCGTTGGCATATCTCCTAACGCATAGATTCCTGCTAATAGCCTTAACACAAACCCAAAGGCAATGCAATTCACATCAAATAAAGCTATATTTTTAAGTCTGAGAGAATAAGCAATATTATTAATGGCGTAAAGTAAAACACAAATTAATGTGGGAATTCCTAACGAATAAGCACCTAAAAACGAAAGCGTTGCTAAACAAAATGCGATCGCTAACCCCAGTTTAACTGAAACTTGACCACTCGCAAGGGGACGATACTTTTTTTTCGGATGCAGGCGATCGCGTTCTCGATCTTGAATATCATTAAAAATATAAATGGCTGATGCCATTGCTGAGAAGAAAATTACCGTTAATCCTGATAGCAAAATGCTCTGGGGTTGTAATAGTCTACCACCAAACAAAAGTCCGGCTAAACAGAATAAATTTTTTGTCCATTGGTGGGGACGAAGAAGTTTGATTAGGGGGGGAAGGGTTTTAGATTGAGTCGATACAAATAAAGGATCAGTGGTATCAGAAATTGTCTCTAATACAGAAGTAGAATCACCTGAATAATAATCTTGATTTGCTGGTTTCATGAATCCTTTAACTCCTCACAGCTTACTTTAATGGTTTTTTATTTCAACGAGACATAATAACAATTCCAGCCACAATCAAGCTTAATCCTATCATTTGATTGATTCCAAACCGTTCTCCTAAAAATAAACTTCCCATGAATGCAACTAAGCTAAAACCAATAGCAGCAAAGACAGGATAAGCAATGGAAACGGGTAAGCGATCTAAGGCTTTAGCAAAGACAATTAAGTTAATTCCATAGACGAGGATTGCAGCAATAAACCAAGGAGATAATAATAGAGTCAGTAAACTGGGATCAGGGGCTTCTAGTCGGGATTTTTTTAGTAATAAATTGCCAATTCCCGTGTTCATAGCCGCAATTAAAACTAAACTCCATGAAATCCAATTAGCTGAGTTAATATTGTTCACGATTTGTTATTCAAATAGCTAAGTTAATCATTGTTAAAAATTAGTTTAGGAGAGTTGTTTTAACACCCAAAGTAATTTTTCTTTGACGGGGCGACGATGGGCTGAACCTGCTTTTTCCGCTTGCAGTTGATTATAGTTCTTTTGGAACCAATCATAACTTTCTCGGAACATTTCATCATTAGAATATTTGGGTTTCCAGCCGAGTTTTAGCAGAGGATCAACATCAAAATAAAATTCTTTGTGATAGGTTAAATAATGCCAAGGGGCGAGAGGACTTAACCCCATCCAGTCTAATAGTTGTAAAGTTCCAATTGTTAGTCCAGTGGGTAAACTTTTAACTTGAGATTTTGTTCCTGCATATTCAATTAAATGTTCTAATCCTTCTCGTAACGTGCCAAAACGATCGGTTCCGACATTATAGATTCCGGGTTGACCTAAATCAAGAGCAAGAAGATAGGCATCCATCAAATCATGAGCATGAACAAACTGAAATTTAACGTTACCACTTCCAATCACATAAACATTCTTTCCTTCTTGAATCCATTCAAATAATATCTGAAAAATCCCTAATCTTCCTTCGCCTAAAATAGTTCGGGGACGAATCACAATTAAGGGTAAACCACCTTGATCACAAATCTCTCTAACCGCTAATTCTCCAGCTAATTTTGCCCGTCCATAAATCTCAACAGCTTTTGTCGGGGTATCGTTGGTAATCGGACATTCAGCCTCTCCAAATAAAGCACTAGAACTCATGTGAATAAAACTTTTGACTCCGGCTTTTACGGCTTCTTCGGCGGCGATTTTGCTTCCTTCAACGTTGACCTCCCAGAATTTATTACCGGATTTTGTTAAGGGAACTAAAGCCACATTATGATGAACAATATCAATTCCTTCCATCGCTTTTGCAACCCCAGTGCGATCGCAAATATCACAGTTAATAAATTCAATTTCTGGGGGACGGGTCGGATCTTCCCAAATATCTAAAATTTTAACGTCTTCTCCCCGTTCATATAATCGACGCGCAATTAAATTTCCTAAAAACCCTGATCCCCCCGTAATTAAGTGCTTCATAAAGTTCTGTTTGTCCTCAACACCATTTGTTTTTTCGTATCATAAACGAAAGTTACCCATTCGTAAAGGTTAAACTCTAGGAACTTGATTAAAATAGTAAGTCGATACTAAGTTTATTTTTTTAGGTTGACAATTTAGAAGAAACCTTCCATACATAAAATCTAATTAAATCATACACTAAAGCCCCCCACTCGTAAACTAAATTAGCGGGCAAATAATGATAAAATAAAAGACGAAATGGCATTCTTCGATAGGCGAGTTCAGGATAAGAAGTAATAACTTCTTGGACGTTATAGCCACAGAGTTTAAACATTAACTGACTTCGTAAAGCATGGGGTTTATTACAATATAAAATAACATCATCTAATGGCCATTTTTCTTGCTGTTCTAACCATTTTCTTAATAATCTAGCATTATCAAAAGTATCCAAATAGGGACGATCTTTAACATTCTCAGGAACAATAACTTGGAGTTCAGGACGATAATGTAAAAGATATTTTGCAGCACACTGTTCTTCTGATTCAGGACAATCAAAGGAATTACCCGGAGAAATAAAGACTTTTTCCTCAACAGAAACCTGCTTTAAAACTTGTTGTAAAACTGCTTCAAAATAATTGGATAAAAAGTAGTATTGGGCGAAATCTTCCCGATAAACTAATCCTTCTGTTACGACAATATGGCTAACCATGATTAATCTAATCCTCCATAATTTTCAAAAATCCAGGTTAAGCTTCTTCGCATTCCTTCTTCTAAGGAAATTGTAGGGTGATACCCTAATTCTCGTTGAGCTTTAGCCACAGAACAAGCAATGGTTTTATTCATTTCTGAGAGAACATGAATTTTTTGATGATAGAATCCTAGAGCTTGTAATGTTCCATCTACCACGAAAGCAACTTCACTGGCTAATCCCGGTAATTTTAAGCGTTTATGGCTACAAGATTGGTTAAATTCTGTTTCTAATAATCGTTCAATGGTATCAATAATTTCATTCATAGAGTAGGGACGTTCATCGGCTATCCAATAAATTTCTCCATTGGCTTTTTCAGTAATTGCGGCTAATAATAATCCTTGACAAAGATTATCGACATAAGCCATTGACCGGAGATTATTCCCATCTCCAACAATCGGCCCTTTTCCATCTCGAATCATTTTAAAAAAGAGGGTTTGGCGTTGAGGTTGATGGAGGCCATAAAACCAAGGAGGACGGATAACAACGGTTTCAATTTCTCCCTGTTGCTGATAGTTTTTAACTTCTAATTCCATCAGCATTTTTGAACGTCCATAGTTCATATAGGGATGATAGGGAGAGATTTCATCGAATAAATGATCAGGATGGGGATTACAACCACAGGGAGAATTGGAAGAGACAATAATCGCTCGTTTTACACCTCTACAAATGGCAGAATTTAATAGATTTTTAGTTCCTTCTACATTAATTTGATAAAAGTCTGATACTTTTTGCGGGTGAATAATTCCAGCCGTATGAAATAAAATAGCATTTTCGGCATTTTCACAAAAGCGATCGCAATCTTGGGGGTTTCTTAAGTCCCCTTGATAAACTTCAATTTGATCTGAGATCTTTTGCAATAGGGTTATATCTTGATTGGGTAAAATTAAACACCGAATTTTCAAGTTATTTTGAGGTTGATTTAAGGGTTCAAAATCGGGTAATCCTTTAACCAAAGATTCGACTAAACGAATCCCTAACCATCCTAATGCACCTGTTACTAAAATAAGGTTAGTTTTTAATTCCATAACTTTATTATTCTTTATTATGGTTATAGTTTAGCATTAATTAGGGATATAAGAGCTAAAAAAAGTAATTTTTTCTAAATTTTATTTAAGAATTTTAGCGCATTTCGACGAGCGATCGCCATAATTGAACCTTGAGGATTGACCCCTGGTGCGGTACACAGTAAACTAGCATCAGCAATATATAAATTATTGAATCCATGAACTTTTCCAAAGGAATTAACGGCACATTTTTGTAAATTTTCTCCCATTGGACAGGAGGAAAAAACATGAACGGTCATTAGATTTGTTTGTTTTATCGGCAATTGTTCTGCTATTGTAGTTAAATCTTGGGGATGGGTCAAGGGAGAAGTATTAGAAATACTAGGATAGAGAATTTTAGCATCCGCTTCAAACAATAATAACGCTAATTTTTGTAAGGCTTCTGATAAATCTTTTAAATCTTGAGAAGTTAGTTTATAGCGAACTAAAGGATCATTATAAAAGGGAATATTTCTGACTGTCCCAAAACTTTCCCCAGTAATCATAGCATAATAAATTGCCATGTTTTGCCAATGTTTTTTAACGGTTTCTGTATATTGAGGATGGTCAGTCATTCCCACCGATAAATAAGGGGGAGAACTAATCGAACATCCGAAACTAAATCGAGGAAAAAATTCTTTGACTTGATGAACAGGAACCCCCATATCTAAGGCGTTAATTTCTTGATCAAATTGAGCAATTATTTTAACGGTTGGGTGCATTTTTAAGGAGTTTCCAATATTATTTTTAATTCCGCTTCGTCTTAATAACGCTGGAGTTTGAATTGCACCACAACAAACAAATACGGTTTCGGCTTGAATTTTAATCGGATTTTCTGGGATATTATTCCCTTGACGAGTTCCTGTTAAAATCCAAGTTTTATCTGTTTCTTTAAGGGTTTTAATCCGAGTGTTTGCTAAGAGTTTACAGCCAGCTTTTAAAGCTCTAGGAATAAAGGTTTTCGTCATAGATTGTCGAGTTCCTTTGGGAACGGAAGTTTCATCAGATTCTTCATAACGAAACCATCGAGGAACTTCTAAAGATTGCCAACCTAAACGCATCGCACCTTCGTGTAATTTTAAAGATGCGGTTGGAGCTTTCCCCGGTAAATAACAGACGTTAACCGCTTGTTCACAGGCTTCAAAATGAGGGATTAAATCAGCTTCTGTTAAAGCATCTACTTCAAATTCTGTGCGCCATTGTTCTAAAATATTCAAGGGTGTTCGATGATAAAGTCCGCTATTAATTTCACTTCCTCCTCCGACACATCGACCTTCAACATATTGAATTTTGGGTTGACCAAAGGCTGCGGTTAACCCCCCATTTCGGTATTTTTGTACCATTTCTTCAACGGAAAAGGGTTGACAGGATTCTAAGGGTAAATCGTCGCCTTCTTCTATTAATAAAACATCCCGTCCGGCTTCAGCTAATAAACAGGCGGTAATTGCTCCCCCAGGGCCAGAACCAATGATAGCAATTTCAACTTTTAAATCACATTCTGAAGCTTGAAGCATAATATTAATAATCAGTTACTTGATGAATGAATTGACTCAGATTGCCAATATAATACCACTAGACTTTCATAAAATCGCATCACATCTCGACAAATTTGGTAGGGTGAATTTTTCCAAGTTTCAACTTGAAGTTTACGAATAGATGGGGACTGACAATGAAAGAAGGAACCTCGACGAAGCAAACCCCAAAAATCAAAAATTAACGTTAATAAAAATAAGGGAAATTGTAGATAATCAGGCATTCGATTCTGTTGTTCTAAAACAAACTTAACAACAGAATTATGGGGAAATTTTAGGGGAGTACAATCGGCTGGAAAACGCTGATCAATTAAAGAATAACACAACGCAGAGACAGTATTCACAAACAGTTGTTGAATCATAGTTGACAATCCGGCTTACTTCATTTAAGATCTGGCAATGTTTTTATGATAATCTCGAATGAACCTGCGTGCGCCATCTATTTCTACTCACATTCCTTTAATTATTTTATATCTAATCCCTCCCTTGGCAACGGCTTCGTTTATTCTTTATTATGGAGTCGATGTCCCTTATCATGATCAATGGATATTACCTAATTTATTTGAGAAATTTAAAACCGGAACTTTACAATTTATTGATTTATTTAATTTACATAATTATCATCGATTAGTTTTCCCTAAATTAATTTTTTTGAGCTTAGGTTTAACGTCAGATTGGAATATTTATGCAGAGCTAATTTGCAGCTTTTTACTAGCAATTCTAACCTTTTTATGTCTTTATCAACTCTCCAAACTCACGAACCCTGCTCAACAAGATAACTTGTTTCATCTGACAAACCTGCTAACCAGTTTAGTGTTTTTTTCTTGGATTCAATATCAAAATTGGCTTTGGGGATTTCAAGTTGCTATATTTTTAATTAATTTTTGTACTATTTTTGCTTGTTTATTATTGTCTTATCCTAAGTTTTTATCGACTAAATGGCAATATATTGGCTCGGCTATTTTATGTGGAATCGCTAGTTTTTCTTCGGCTCAAGGTTTAGCATCTTGGCTGGCTTTAATTCCCTGCGTTTTAGGGTTAGAAGGAAATTTGACTCAAAAGCGAAAGCGTCTCTTCGTTTGGATTTTATTATTTTTAATTTCTGTATATCTTTATTTCCTAGGTTATCAACCCGATGAAGCGTTAAAAAATGATGCGTTTAAAAATAATCCTGATTTAGCTCAAAATCCTACTTTATTTTTAATTCATTTTCTATTTAATATTATTGCTTCTCCCTTAATAGGTTCCCTGCAATGGTCTTGGATTTTGGGTTTGATCATCCTTTGCTATTTCTTTTATCTCCTCTATGAACTGTTAATTAAAAATCCTCATCTCTATTCTTTAACCTTTCCTTGGATATCCATTGGGTTATTTGGCTTGCTTTCAAGTGTTCTGATTGCCAAGGGACGCTATTATTTAGGCTCCGATTATGCTATTTTACAAGGTTCTCGCTTTACCACTCATACTTTATTATTATTCGTCGCTATCTTTCAACTGAGTTTGATTTGGGTTCGCTTCAAACTTTCTGCTTTAGACTTATTAAAGAATCAGGTAATTAATACTGTCCTAACCTATGGTGTGTTAGTCGGTATTGTAGGGATTTTAACAATATTGAGAGGGGAATATGCTGTTATTCAAGCAACGGATTTAAGTTTTTTCTTAAAGAGTGGTCAAACCTGTTTAACACTCATTGATTATCTGGAAGATTCTCCTTTTCTGAACACTTCAGTAGACAGTTGTTTAGTCAGAATTTATCCTGATGCTTCCTTTTTAAGACAGGAGGTAAAAAAACTAAAAAACTTACAATTAAGAACTTTTGCTGAAACAGTTCCTTTTGTATCTGACCCTAATTTAAAATATGGGTATCTTCATCCTTTACCCAATAATGAGCCTTTAGTCATTCGGCGCAAAATGCCGATGAGTTTAAGCGGGTGGGCAATTCTCCCAGATTCCCAACAACAACCTAATCTTATTTTTCTGTCCTATAATAATCAAAAATCCTTTTTTGCGAATGCTTATATTACAGTGGCTAGACCTGATATTGCTGAATTATTAAAATCAAAATCCTATACAAGAGCCGGATGGCAAATTGTTTTTTCAGGGGAATCTCTTCCTGTAGGCGAGAACAAGATTAAAGCCTGGGTTTATGATCCCAAACGTCAACAATTTATTCAATTAAATGGGGAAATTTCTGTAACCGTTAAACCCAAAAAGAAACCCTAAACCCTTAAAATAGAAAACAATAGAATTATTAGAAAAATATTTACCCGTTATGAAACCAGAAAATGAAATTATTTTAATCGGAGGCGGTTTAATCGGATTATCCCTAGCCGTTGAGTTAAAATTACGAGGGGCAACGGTAACCGTTCTAAGTCGAAATCAACAGGAAGCAGCAGGTTTAGTCGGGGCTGGAATGTTAGCTCCCCAAGCCGAACAAATTCCTCCTGGCCCCATGCTAGACTTATGTTTACGTAGTCGCGCCCTCTATAACGACTGGACACGCAAACTGGAGAAACTCACAGGATTAGAAACTGGATATTGGCCCTGTGGGATTTTAGCCCCCGTTTATGAACGTCCCGACTCTACGACCTTACCCCAAACCCCAGATACACCGAGTTACTGGCTAGAACGAGAAGCGATTTTACAGCAGCAGCCGGGGTTAGGGGATGACGTTGTGGGGGGGTGGTGGTTTCCCCAGGATGGTCAAGTGGATAACCGTCGGGGGTTAGTCAAAACCTTGTACAGGGCGGCTCAGGAATTAGGCGTTAAAATTATAGAAGAAATCACAGTCAAAACCTTAGTAACTTCCCCAGAAAAGGTAACGGAAATTATCACCAATCAAGGAAATTTTAGCGCCGATCATTATATTTTAACAACGGGAGCTTGGGCTGGAGACTTATTATCCATTCCCGTGTATCCCCGCAAGGGACAAATGTTATCCGTTCGAGTTCCTGATGATTTTGAACCCTTACCTTTAAAACAAGTTTTATTCGGTTCTAATATTTATATTGTCCCCCGTCGAGATGGTTTAATTGTGATTGGCGCGACATCAGAAGACGTGGGATTTACCTGCGGTTTAACCCCCAATGGTATTGAAACCTTACTCTCAGGAGCGATACGATTATATCCGATTTTAAAAGAGTTTCCCATTCAAGAATTTTGGTGGGGATTTCGACCGGAAACGCCTGATTTATTACCCCTATTAGGGCCGAGTTATTGGGACAATTTAACCTTAGCCGTCGGTCATTATCGCAATGGAATTTTATTGGCTCCGGTTACGGCTGAATTAATTTCTAATTGGGTTTTAGACGGACAATATGATCCTTTATTCGAGCAGTTTAGAAGCGATCGCTTTCACCCCTAAAATCTAAAATTATCAGATATATAGAAAGCTGAAACCCTTTCACTTCTTACTGTTTGCTGTTCGCTGTTCCCTGTTCCCTGTTCCCTGTTCCCTGCTATAAAATCCTTATGAAATGGGTCTATGAAAATTGGGATTTAGAAACCGACCTAGGGTTTATCATCCAGTGGATTTTTGTCACCCTAGCGGGATTTTTAGTCAGTTTAATTTGGATAGAAATTGGAGAAAGACCTGATTTAGGAGCTTTAGAAGGAGCCGTTGGCGGATTAATTATTAGTGTGTCTCAATGGTTTGTTCTCAAAGACCATATTTCCCAGAGTTGGCGATGGATTTTTGTCCATGTTTTAATCTGGACAATCATTGGGTTAACTCCCATAGGACTCTTGGGTTGGGTCATTCCCCGAACCTTAAATCTCACCCCTCGAATTGTTTATGGTGTAATCGAGGGAGCCAAATTAGGACTTTGTTTAAGCATTGGACAATGGTGGGTCTTACGCACCGAAGTCTTGAAACCCTGGCGATGGATTATAGCTAGTGTACTGTCGTGGGGGATAGCATTACCCATCGGTTGGATGTTTGGGGGAATTTTACGTCAGGGGACAAGTTTTTTTCTGGGAGATGTGTTGGGTTTAGTCCTGGTTTGGACAATCGTTGCAGGGATGACAGGAATCGCACTAACTCGGTTATTGTGGTATCCTGTTAGATCGGGTAATTGGTAGGAAGCATCAATTGTTTACGAAGATCAACCTCCGTTGTCTCTTCCGTGTGATTGGGAAAGAATGGCTCAGAGGAAACTCCAGGTGAAGTTAAAACTTCCACGGAATACACTGGTTCCGACTGATGCTCCTGTTGCTGGGATGAGTGATGCACCTCTATTCCTCCAGTAAAAATCAATTCTGTCGGATCAGGTTGAATATTTAAGAGAATTTTGGGCCCCGATATCGCTAAGTGAATTACTTGTCCATCCACTAAGGGAACTTGTTGAACCGCTTGTCCATTAACATAGGTTCCATTGGTTCCCAGATTCACAACAACCCAATCTTCACTTTGGCGACGAATCTCGACATGATACCGAGACACAACCGCACTATAGAGAACAACATCATTCTTGAGCGATCGCCCAATCCGAATCACATTGTCCTTTTTAAAGACCCAACTGCGGACAGGAATCGATTGGAGAGGATGTAATAATGTTAGTTTAATCACATTGGCAAAATCTAACAATCAACAGCTACGCCCTAAACTTATTTTAAATGGGAAATCTCAGATTTTGGATGGGGATATAGGGCGATTAAGGATTAAGGTTTCCCCCGAATCAAACATTCAGGAGAACTCACTCCCCCCACCATCCAAAAATCCTGGCTTTCAAAAGCTCTCGTGCAGTTGGGCATTCATTGATAACGGGTAAATTTGCTGTTTTGTACTGAACGACCCTCTACCCTCTGCCCCTGTACTCTGAGTTCTGAATCCTCTAGGACAGTTGAAAAATAAACGAAACTAAATCTCCTTTTCCTAAAGAAATGCGATCGCCGGGTCTTAACCGATGTCGATTTCCTTTGGGAAGAGAGATATTATTAATATAAGTGCCATTTGAACTGCCCACATCTTCAATATAGTACGCATCGCCCTCCATCCGAATATCAGCATGGGTGCGAGAAACAATTTCTGAGTTGGGAAATCCCGAAACATCAACATCCGGGGGCACTAAATCATTAGGTTTTCCTAAATGAATCACCGAGACATTTTGAGGTAATTCTACAGTGGCATTGGTTTGAACATGAATCAGCTTCGCCGCCTGTCGCTGTAACTGAGTCGCAGCCGCCTGGAAAGCTTGAGCTATATTAGCTGGGGGTTCCGCAACCGTCACGACAGGAACTACAGCCGGAGGAGTCGTGAGCGTCGCATCAGGAACAGCCGGAGATTTTTCTAAATTCGGCCCGGAACTGATCACCGGTTGAGGCTGAGGTTCAGCGATGGGTTCATCAGGAGGGGTAACCAAAGTCGGAATTAAGCCTTCGTTTTCACCTGAATTCGTTGGGGTAGATGTAGGCTGTAAATTCGACCCACATTGACCACAAAAAGCCGCATCCGTTTGTACCGTCGCCCCACAATGGGGACAACTCGTCATCGAAGGCAAAGGCGTATAACAAGCTTCACATTGCGTCGCGCCTTCTGGATTTTGATAATTACAATTGGGACAAACAATCATGGATTTTGATGGAAAAATTTGAGTGAGATTAAGGGTTCAGATGCTTAATTTTGGCAAATTTTAAGTTAAATTGGCTCCTGCTGCGGCATCTAATAACCACCATAATTCCCCAACCGGTTGAATCAGTCGGCTAGGGTAGGCGATCGCATCGGCTTCCGAGGCAAACACCTGGGCCAAAGGTTCCTGTTTATTTGCCCCCGTAACCAAAAACATCACACAGCGAGCGTGATTAATCAGGGGTACGGTAAAGGTAATCCGAGGTTGACCGTCTTTATTGCCAACGGTAATCAAGCGATCTTGAACGGTTAAGGCTTCGGTATGGGGAAATAACGATGCCGTGTGAGCATCATCCCCCATCCCCAATAAAACCACATCAAAAACGGGGAATTCTCCGGCATTGAGATGAAAAAACTGCTCTAATTCCCGATTGTAGGTTTCGGCATCAACCTTGGGGTCGTTAGCTGCCGTTGGCATCGGATGAAGATGAGTGGGGGGGAAATTAACTTGATCTAGCCAAGCTTGTCGCGCCATGCGTTGGTTACTGTCGGGATGATCAGACCGAACATAACGTTCATCTCCCCAAAAGACATGAATTTTATCCCAAGGTAACGCTTGTTGAGCTAACGCTTCATATAACGGTTTAGGGGTGCTCCCTCCTGCTAAAGCGATTGTAAATTGATCCCGACTTTGAAGCGCGTCTTTAATTTTAACCAGAAGAATATCTAAAGCTCGCTGAGTGATTTCTTCTTTATTCGCTAGAATTTCTATAAATTTTTCCATTAGGGTAGCCTCAAAGGTTAATTTAGGCATCAAAGCAACAGGCTACAATAATGATAAGAGGTTTTGTCCGTTCGCGGTTGAGGTTTANCATCCCCTGACTTCCCCTGTTCCTTTCAAAGCAGCAATAAGCTGTCTGTAAGCTATGTCTATTTATAAACGACTTCCTGAATTGATTCGTACTGTGGGAGAAGAATTGCAGTTTCTTTTACAACCTCGTATTTGGGGTTCTGTCAGTGTGGTGGTGGTGGTGGGAATTTTCTTTTGGCAGTTTTCCGAACACCCCGAATGGTTTAGTTTGGATCAAGAATCAACCCTTGATTCTGGTAACTCCGCGAGTCAACTTACCCCAGAAGAACAATCAATTGCGGCGGATATTGATAGTTCTAAAGTGTTATTAGATGAGTTAAATCACAATAATTCATTCCTTGCACCTTTAAATACAACGATTTCACTCGGAACAGACTTATTTAAACAAGCTCAGGAAGCTGCTAAAAAGCCGGAATCCTCCTCGAATTCCAATCCTCTCGTAGACGCTATCCTCTCAGAATCAGCCCCCAAAACTCAACCCTCAATATCGGTACAGGGGAATACTTCAACTCCTGTTAACAATCTGAATTCAGGTTCTGGTAATCCTTCAACTCCTACCGAGTCCAATCCTAACATCGGTTTAAATCAATCCGCAGAAACAACCAACCCCCAAACGACAACCACGGCTTTACAACAAGCGATGCAGAACTATCTGCAAACCCAGCAGACCGAAAATAAAGATCTGGCTGTACCCTCTAACACAGCGACTGAATCCTCACCAACCTCAGAAGTCCAAGAAACCAAGCCATCAACACTTTCACCAAATACCCTAACAAATCCCAACGCCGCGTTAAATCCCCTCTCAGGAACACCAGTAGGTGTGACACCCTTTACAGCTACTCCCACCATTACAGGACAGGCGATTCAACCGAGTTGGAGTGTTCCCAGAGCCAATACTAATCCTGTGGTGGGTACAGTTCCCCTTCCCGCTCCAAATCCCTACCAAACCAACGTGACCCTGCCTCCGGTTGTTCCTACCGTGCCCACAGTAACACCTGGAACAGCCCCCAACCCTGGATATTCTAACCTCAATTCACTTCCGATAAATAACACTGCACCCTCCTATTCCGTCACGCCGAATACAGGGAGTTACAGCACGGTTCAACCCGTTCAACCGAATAGTTACATGACCCCCAGTAATATGAATCCCAACCTACAACCGGGTCAAATTGGTCAAACCCAACCTAATTTTTCTGTTCCCAATCGTGTTCCAGGTCGTTATATTGGAGGGGGGGAAATTAATACGTTTGCCAATCCTTAGTTACTAATTAAATGGATGATAGCGTTAAAATCAGCGTCGCACTCTGGGGCAGTGGGCTAAAGTTTTGCTGTCAATCTTTAACTTCTCTAACTTTAAAACCTGAAATTTTACTTTGGTGTGATTTAATTCCTGATTTATGGGATAATAAGAATGATAAAGATCATTTATGATAATTGCTAATCACAAAAAATATGCTGACGCGGATCTATGTTAATAACTTTAGATGCCTAGTCAATTTTGAATTGACATTAGATAGCTTAAATCTCTTTCTAGGTTCAAATGGTTCGGGAAAAACTACTGTTTTTGATGTTTTAAGAAAACTACAAAAATTTATTATAGGTGATCAAGCTTTCCAACAAGATTATAAAGTATCAGATTTGTTTAAAAACAATGATTTAACAAGATGGCAAAAATCCCAGATTCAAAAATTTGAATTGGATATTCAAGGAAATGGTGGCATTTATAAATATACCCTAGAGATCGAACATCAAGGAGAGTATGCACCTCCTAGAATGCGACTAGAAAGCTTAACTTTTGACGGACAACCTCTATTTAATTTCTGGGTTGATGCGGGCGATAGAGGTATGCCTGTAGGTCAAGCTAGGCTTTATAATGACGATCCTAATCGTGAAGGTGCTTTTTTACCGTTTTTTGATTGGTCGCGTTCTGGTATTGGTTTTATTTATGAAAGACCTGACAATCAAAAGCTGACCTGGTTCAAAAAAAGGATTGCTAACTTTTTTATTGTCGAGATCAACCCTTTTGTCATGGAATCAGAAAGCCGTCAGGAGGCAAGTTTGCCGACTTGGGATATGTCAAACTATGCAGCTTGGTACAGCTATTTATCTCAGGAATCTCAAGGTAAAATACTTAAACTAACGCTGGAATTACAAAATATTATCAAGGGATTTGATTCATTTCAAAATCCTAAATCTGGTGATGTTAGGATTTTATCAGCATCTTTTACCCGTCCTAGCAAAACTACTTATCGACTTAATGAATTATCGCAAGGTCAAAAAGTTTTGATTGCGCTATATACCTTAATATATTGTTCTCCTGATGAGAATTTTACGTTGTGTATTGATGAACCCGAAAATTTCCTAGCTTTACCGGAAATAAGACCTTGGTGGGATCAGGTGATGGAGTATTGTGTTAACAATGAAGCACAAGTAATGTTAATTTCTCATCACCCATCATTAATTAATTACTTAGCAAGCAATTCAGGTTATTGGTTTGAACGAGAAGATAATGAAACTGTCCGCGTACAGCGAATTACTGATAATAAAGAAGGTTTATCAGTTGCTAAACTTATAGAACTTGGATGGATTTATGACGAGTAGATATTATGATTTACCAGAAGTAACTATTCTCTGTGAAGATATTGACCAAGAGCGATTTATTAGAGAATATTTGATCTGTCGGGGATTTAACAAGCGCAAAATTAAAGACTTTGGCAATCCTAAAGGGCAAACAATTAAGAATAACAATGCTTTGATTGTCAGGTATTATCCAAAGCTTATTAACAGTTATAGAAGTCGTAACTATAGAAATATTGCTGTAGTAGTGATGATTGATGCTGATAACGATACCCTATCTCATAGAATGCGTTCTTTACATATAGCATTAGACGAAACAGCAGGTAAGTTAAACCAAGATCCTCGAAAATCTGGTGATAAAGTTGCTATTTTTGTACCAGCTCGAAATATTGAAACGTGGTTTCGTTATATTAATAGCTATCCGTCAAGTCATCACTGTGATGAGATGACTGATTATAAAGATAAAACAATGAGTCCAGAAGAGAGGATTGAATTAGCGGAAAGATCAGCTAGAATATTGGCTAGAGAAATATGTCCTCAAGGAGTCGATGCTATTGCTTTGCCTTCTCTACGTTATGCTTGTAGGGAGTTGCAAAGGTTATGGTTGTAAATTTGGAGATCAGCATCATGTTTCTACTTAGAAGCACGAACTAATAAAAAACTTGCAATTCCAATACCTAAAAATGTTGGCAACCAAGCCGCGAAAAAGGGAGTGAGAATTTCTTTTTGACCCAAGGCTCCGGTGATAAACGAGAGTAAATAATATCCGAAAATCACGATAACGCTAATCCCGAAACTGGTCGCTCGGCTGGTACTTTGGGGTCTACTGCCTAATGCTACCCCCAATAACGCAAAGACTACACAGGAGAATGGGAGAGCATATTTTTGTTGAATTCTAACCTTGGTTTTAACAATTCTTTGTTGATCACCGCTCAATTTCATTAACTTTAAATAATCTTGAGCTTGAGCAATATTCATCTCATCAAAATCTCGTTTTTTGGACGCTAAATCCATTGGAGTGCGAGAGAGTTTAAGCTGTTTATGATCAAATCGAACAATATTACGATAAGAACCATCGGGATTAACAATATACACCGTACCATTAAAGAAATCCCAAGTATTTTGGGCGAAATTCCAATTGGCAGATTTGGAAGAAATAATTTGAGTTAATTCCGGTTGAGAACGATCTAAAATCGTCACTTCCAACATTTGACCGCGATCAAATTTTTCAGCATAAAACAATCGCACTAAGCGACTAAATTTTTTATCTGTTCCTTCAATTTTTATTTTCTCATATTCGGGATAAAAAATATTATCTTCCTGAATGGGAAGGTTGCCTTCATTTAACGCTTGTTCATAGGTGACAGAGGCTTGATAATTAGCAGCCGGAACAATCACTTCATTAAACGCAAACGTTAAACCTGTAATCAAAAAACTAAAGATTAAAGTTGGTATTAGTAACCGATATAAACTAATTCCACAACTTCTGAGAGCAATTAATTCACTATCACTGGATAAACGGCCATAAACCATTAATGCACTTAAAATCATCGCCATCGGAAAGGCTAAAACGATGAATTCCGGCATTTTTAAGAGAAAAATCTGAACAGCAATGGAAACCGCCATCCCCGATTCTGCCACTTGTCGAACTAGGTCAAAAACCGTTCCCACCGTGAGGGCAACGGAGCTAAATAATCCGACTCCAAAGACAAAGGGCGGAATGATTTCTTGGATTAAATATCGATCTAAAATTGAGAGATAGGGCAGGAAAATTTTACCTGAACCCAACGGTTTAAAAAGAGTAATTTTCATAGTTGAAAACTGTCACCAAGATAATACTGCCGCACTAGGGGATTATTGTAGAGTTCTTCGGCGGTTCCCGATGCAAAAATTTGTCCATCCCGCATAATATAGGCTCGGTCTGTAATCGCTAAGGTTTCTCGGACGTTATGATCCGTAATTAAGATTCCCAGATTGCGAGTGCGTAATTGAGCGACGATTTCTTGAATTTCAGAAACCGCAATCGGGTCAACTCCGGCAAAGGGTTCATCTAAGAGTAAAAACTGAGGCAATTCTAACCCCGCCGCTAAGGAACGAGCTAATTCTGTGCGTCGTCGTTCTCCTCCAGAAACTTGATAGCCTAAAGTGGAGGCAACTTTTTCTAAACGAAACTCCCGCAACAGAGTATGCAGACGTTTTTGCCATAAATGACGCGGAACACGAGTTTCCTGCAAAACCAATAAAATATTATCCCTGACACTGAGATGGCGAAAAATACTGGCTTGTTGAGTTAAATAACCAATGCCTAACCGGGCGCGTTGATGAATGGGTAAATGGGTAATATCAAGTTCATTGAGATAAACATTTCCTTGGGTTGGTTTTTCTAACCCCGTTGCAATATAAAATGTCGTGGTTTTTCCGGCACCATTTGGCCCTAATAATCCCACAATTTCCCCTTGAGAAACGGAGAGATTAACTCGACTGACAACGGTGCGTTTACGGTAAGATTTGTGAATATTCTCCAGCACTATTTTCATAACGGGGTTTGTTAGAAATAATTTAAGGGTTACGAGGTGCTGAAGGTGAACTTAACGGGGTTTTAAACGCAGGTTTAGGATTAAAAGGTTCCACCGTTGCGTTTTTAGGGCTGGCGGTTTCATCGGGGACTAAATACATCGATTCTACTTGTCCGCCTCCTTGAGGTAAAGCAATAAATCGTCCTTCATCAATCAAATAGGTGACGGTTTCACCTCGAATAGTGTTGCCTTCTTGCAAAACAAACACATTCCCACTCAGAACAATGCGACGTTCTCGACTAAAATATTGCGCTTGGGCGGCAGTGGCTTGAATACTGCGGGCGGGATAGTTAATCTGGACGTTACCCCGTGCGGTAACAATTCCCGTTTGAGCATCCGCTTCTTGAATATCAGACCGAACGGTCATCGCCCGTCCCACAGCGTTTTTAGCCGCAGGTACGGTTTGTGCATAGCTAGGGGAGGAACTCATCACGCTATCTGTGACCAAACTACTGATTAGAGCAAAGGGTAACAGCAGTGTGAACCCCAAGGGGAGAGTGATTGATTTTAACAGCTTGGCAATCAGCATTATGACCTTAAAAATCCTAAAACGGTAACTGGGTGATGCAATTGAGCAATCAACGGTTTTAATACGAACAATAAAAGTTTATTAAGTCTGTGTGCCTATTGTACTCGATTATTGAATGTTGACGGTTAGCGGTTGATTCCCCCTCTTCTCTCTCCGTTTCCCCTTCTCCCCCTTCTCCCCGTTTCCCCCTCTCCCCTCAGTCCTCTACGGAATATTAACTTTAGGAACTGTTTTATCCTCAGCTTGGAAATAAGGTTGTTCTTGAAAATTGAAAAGGGAACTGATCAAAATATTAGGAAAAGTTTGTAGAGATTGATTATAATTCTTGACAGCTTGGTTATAGCGTTGGCGTTCTGTGGCGATGCGATTTTCAGTTCCCGCTAGTTCATATTGAAGATTACTAAAGGTTTGAGAAGATTGCAGTTGGGGGTTAGTCGCTGCATATTGATTCAATTGTTGAATAACCGTACTGATTTGAGTGCTGGCTGCTATTTTTTCGGGGATAGAATTGGCTTTTAAATAAGATTCTCTGGATTGAATTAAAAGTTGAATAATTTCTTTTTCCTGTTTAGCTTGGGCGTTTGTAACTGCGACTAAATTAGGAATTAAATCGGCACGACGTTGCATTTGGTTTTCTACTTGCGCCCAGGAAGCATTAACATTTTGTTTGTGGCTGGCAAGAGAATTATAAATCAAAATACTCCAGAGTAGGATAACGCCAGCAATTCCCATCCCAACTTTTTGTAAAACTTTATTTTTTTCTTGAGATTGTTGCCGTTCAATCTCTTGTCGTTGATGTGTCTCCCGAACTTCTTGAATCGCTTTTTCAATCAATTCTGGGGGGATGGATACTTCTTTTCCAGCCTGTTGTAACGCTTCTACAGAATAACTATTATTGGATTCAGAATACAGTCGAGATGCAACTTCTAACACTTCAGATGCAATCTCTTCAGGAATTTTAGAATTTTCGGGATTGTTCATAGGAGTTTCTCTCCATCAATTTTAGCATTCAAACCCCTAAAATAGAATATTTTTATAGGGATTAAAAAGTGTTAATCTTTTTGAAAAAGGCTTTTTTTAAAGGGTAATAAGTATTATTTCCTCTGGACTAGCCTCAAAATAGATCGGATGCGGGTTTCCAGACATCCTACAAATCACCTATCATTTGATTAAAGTAGATTAGCCGGAACGTTTAGGACGTAGACAATGGTATCTCCCGAATCCTCATCAATGTCTTCTGATTCGACCTTAGAACCCATTACCACTTGGCACAGCTTCGCTGCTGAGAAAGCCCTTAAGGTACTCGATACAGATAGCGAAACAGGGTTAACCCCACAACAGGTGACTCAACGACAAGAACAATATGGTCTGAATGAATTAGAAGAAGGCGCGGGTCGCAGTCCCTTGGAGATTTTATGGGATCAGTTCACGAATATTATGCTCGTGATGCTGATTGCTGTCGCCATTGTATCTGCCTTTATCGATTTACGAAAGGGGGCTTTTCCCAAGGACGCCGTTGCCATTTTTGCGATTGTGATTTTGAATGGGATGTTGGGCTATTTCCAAGAAAGCCGTGCAGAACAAGCCTTAGCTGCCCTAAAACGGATGTCTTCACCCAAAGTTAGGGTGATGCGGGACGGTAAGCTGTTGGAAGTTTCAGCGAAAGAATTGGTTCCAGGGGATATTATGTTTCTCGAAGCGGGGGTGCAAATTCCGGCGGATGGTCGCTTAATTGAAGCTCAGAATTTGCAAGTCCGAGAAGCCGCCTTAACGGGAGAAGCGGAAGGGGTGATTAAAAAACCCAGTGTGGAATTACCCGAAGATGCACCGTTAGGCGATCGCATTAATATGGTATTCATGGGGACGGAAGTTGTCCAGGGACGGGGAGAAGTCATTGTCACCAATACCGGAATGACGACGGAACTGGGACGCATTGCGGAAATGATTCAGGGAGTCGAAAGTGAACCCACTCCCCTCCAGCAACGGATGTCTCAGTTAGGAAATGTGTTGGTTAGTGGGTCTTTAGCCTTAGTCGCCTTGGTGGTGATTGGTGGCGTGATTAGAACGGGCAGTTTTAGTAGTTTAGAAGATTTATTAGAAGTTTCGCTGAGTATGGCGGTGGCCGTTGTTCCCGAAGGTTTACCGGCGGTGGTAACGGTGACTTTAGCCATTGGAACCCAACGCATGGTACGACGCCATGCCTTAATTCGTAAACTCCCGGCGGTGGAAACCCTGGGTTCTGTTACCACTATTTGTTCGGATAAAACCGGAACTCTCACCCAAAATAAAATGGTGGTACAATCAGTTTATACCTTAAATGAAGTGTTTCAAGTCACCGGAGAAGGGTATGCTCCCGTTGGGGAATTACGATTGATCACCTCTGATGAAAATAGCACCCTCTCTCCTGCTGCTGAAGTTTTACAACCTATTTTAACAGCCTGTGTTTTATGTAATGATGCTCAATTACAACAAGATAAAAATCAATGGATTATTTTAGGAGATCCCACAGAAGGAGCGTTATTATCGTTAGCGGGAAAAGTCGGTTTATTTAGAGAAACTCATAATCAACAAAACCCCCGTATTGCTGAAATTCCTTTCTCTTCAGAACGCAAGCGCATGAGTGTGATTTGTCAATCTGATGATGAATTTTCGATGTTTACAAAAGGATCACCGGAGTTGATTTTAGCTCAATGTGATGCTGTTTTGGTGGGGAATACAACGGTTTCTTTAACTGAAGTTGACCGCCAACGAATTCTCGACCAAAATAATGAAATGGCCGGAAAAGGATTACGAGTTTTAGGATTTGCCACTCGATCTTTAACAACATTACCTGAAGAAGGCACTGAAGAAGCCGCCGAACAGGAATTAGTTTGGTTAGGATTAGTGGGAATGTTAGATGCGCCCCGTCCTGAAGTTCGAGAAGCGGTTAAACGGTGTCGAGAAGCCGGAATTCGTCCAGTGATGATTACCGGAGATCATCAATTAACGGCGAAAGTCATTGCTCAAGATTTAGGGATTGCTTCCCCTGATGATTTAAGTTTAACAGGTCAAGAATTACAGAAACTTTCTCAAACAGAATTAGAACAAGAAGTTGAACAAGTCAGTGTTTACGCCAGGGTTTCTCCTGAACATAAACTTCGCATTGTTCAAGCCTTGCAAAAGAATGGTGAATTTGTAGCCATGACCGGGGATGGAGTCAATGATGCTCCCGCCTTAAAACAAGCCGATATTGGCATTGCGATGGGAATTACCGGAACCGATGTTAGTAAAGAAGCCAGTGATATGATTTTGCTGGATGATAACTTTGCCACCATTGTTGCCGCCACAGAAGAAGGACGAGTGGTTTATAGTAATATTCGCCGTTTTGTTAAATATATTCTCGGTAGTAATATTGGGGAAGTTTTAGTAATTGCCTCTTCTCCGATTTTAGGTTTAGGGGGTGTTCCTTTATCGCCATTACAAATTTTATGGATGAACCTTGTCACGGATGGTTTACCTGCTTTAGCCTTAGCGATGGAGCCCGCCGAACCTGCGGTGATGCAACGTCCTCCTAATGATCCCCGTGAAAGTATTTTTGCGCGAGGATTAGGATTATATATGGTGAGAATTGGGATTATTTTTGCCATTTTAACGATTGTTTTAATGGTTTGGGCTTACGATCATACTAAAATCGCGGGTAATCCTGAACGTTGGAAAACAATGGTGTTTACAACCTTATGTTTAGCCCAAATGGGTCATGCTATAGCAGTACGTTCTGATAACCAATTAACAATACAAATGAATCCCGCAACCAATCCTTATCTTTGGGCTGCGGTTTTATTAACTACCGTTCTTCAGTTACTATTAATTTATGTTCCGCCCTTACAAAGTTTCTTTGGAACTCACCCGTTAACGTTCACTGAATTGTTAATCTGTTTAGGTTTTAGTGCCTTAATGTTTATCTGGATTGAAATGGAAAAACTGGTTCAAAGATGGTTTTTCCAACGTCGTCAAACCCCCAGTTTGTAAAGGATAACTCTTAATTGAAACCCCAAGATAACGATTATAAACTCGGTTTTTGGGTCTGGTGACATTGACGTTTGACAGGGTTAGTGGTAGCGTTGCACTCAACAACCTACGGCTAACCCTATCCTTTTTAAAACGGTCTTTGTTGTGTTTGGGTTTCGTCCCTGAACCTAACTTCCGAGTGGGTGTTGTGAGTTTCACTCAACAGTATTGCCAATTGACCCCATTCGCCATAGAATCAGGACGAGAACCCAGGGTGCTGGAAATGGGGAAATAATTAATCAGGAATATAGCCAAAAACACTTATGAGTTACCTAAATTTAATTTCTTTTTTGGGAATCTTTGGCTTATGCTTTATAGCTTGGTTATTCTCAGAAAATAAACGAGTCATCCCTTGGCGAACAATGGGTTTAGGGATTGGCTTACAATTGGTTTTAGCCTTTTTCGTATTTCTTTTCCCACCCACCAGAACGGCTTTAGAATGGTTTAGTAGCCTCCTCGATAGCTTATTTACAGCCGCAGATACAGGGGCTAGATTTGTTTTTGGGAAAAATATTGTCCCCATTCCTGGGCAAACCCCCGATGTAAATTTAGGTTATATTTTTGCATTTAGAGCTTTACCAACCGTTATTTTCTTCTCTGGCTTAATGGCACTGTTATATAACTTAGGTGTGATTCAAGTTGTTACCAATATTTTTGCTAAGTTATTCTATAAAACGATGCGTTTAAGTGGGGCAGAAGCCTTAAGCGGTGCAGCCAATATCTTTGTCGGAATTGAAGCCGCCATTGTGGTTAAACCCTACTTAGAAAAGATGACCCGTTCTGAACTGTGTGCGATTCTAAGTTGTTGTTTTGGAACGGCTGCTTCATCAACCTTAGCCATTTATGTCAGTTTCTTAAGACCCGTTTTTCCGAATATTTTAGGGCATTTAGTGTCCGCGTCTATCATGGCGATTCCAGCCTGTTTTGTGATTTCTAAAATCTTAGTTCCTGAAACCGACAAACCCTTAACATTAGGAAAATTACCCGAAGAAAAGAAAGAAGAAAACTTAATTACCCACGAAGACGGAGAACCCCATTTAGAAACCGTTGGCGGTGAACTGATGGAGCGAGTTAGCCCCCTAGACTCAGCCATTATTGGAGCCTTAGATGGGGTGAAAATGTCCGTAGCCATTGCTGCGGTTTTGATCTTAATTTTAGGATTAGTTTCTTTAGTGAATCAATTTTCAGCCTGGTTAGGTTTATTACCAAGTCCGGTGGGAGATGTTTTTAAAGTTTTAACGTTAGCGAATATTTTGGGATTTATATTTTATCCCTTAACAATTTTAACAGGAGTTCCCTTTGAAGATTCTTGGACAGCTTCAGTCATTATTGGTCGTCGGTTATTAGAAACAGCAATTCCTCCCTATCAAGCCTTAGCAGAAGCCGCCAAAGAAGGATTAATTACTCCTAGAACCGTGTTAATTGTTAGTTATGCTTTATCAGGTTTTGCCCATGTAGCTTCGGTGGGAATTTTCGTGGGGGGAATGGTCGGTTTAGTTCCTTCTCGGCGAAAAGATATTTCCGAATTAGGGTGGAAAGCTTTATTTGCTGGAACATTAGCTACGATGATGATTGCTTGTTTAGCCGGATTCTATGATAATGGGAATCCAAGTATTATGGGTGAACCTGCGACAACCCCGGCCGTTAGCACCCCTGCGGCTCCTAATACAACGGTTTCACCCACGCCAACCCCTGCGCCGACGGTAACTCCAACCCCTAAACCTTCTCCTTCCCCTAAAGCGACAACAGCACCCTCTGAAAAGCCTAAATCTTAGGTCAAGAGAGAGTAGCAGCTGACTGAATTATGGGCGGGATGACCCCGCCCCTACAAACCCCCAATTGCGATTTTCTGAGTTTCGATACACCCGATTAGATTTTTCATGACCAATATTATTCTGACTCTTAGTATTGTTGTTCTGGCTTTAATTGCCTTTATTTTTGAGTGGCTTCCCGTTGATTTAACAGCCCTCACCGTTACCGTTGTATTAATGATTTTGAAGCTCGTTACACCGGATGAAGGCATATCTGGGTTTGGTAACTCTGCCACAATTACGGTGATGGCAATGTTTATTTTAAGTGCTGGAATTACTAAAACAGGAGTTGTACAAACCGTTCGAGATGGGTTAGTGAAATGGGGCGGAAAAACCGCTAACCAACAAATTTTCGTTATGGGATTAATTGTTGGCCCCATTACGGCATTTATTAATAACACCGCAGTAGTTGCGATTTTCTTACCCATTATTGAAGATTGGTGTCGCAAACAAAAAATTTCCCCCTCTAAATTATTAATTCCTCTTTCCTATGTAACCGTTTTAGGGGGAATGATTACCGTCATTGGAACCTCAACCAACGTTTTAGCCAGTGGTATTTCTAAACAACTTGGATATGGGGAATTTCAGTTATTTCAGTTTACGGTATTAGGCATTGTCACCTTTATTATCGGTTTAATTTATTTAGCTATTATTGCTCCTCGGCTCTTACCTGACCGTAAACCCCCCAATTTTGAGGTTCTTGAACAGGAATATGGGTTAAAAGATTATGTCAGTGAACTCGTGATTACTCCTCGTTCTAGTTTGGTGGGACAAACCGTTAACGAAAGTGAAATTCAACGCAAATTTGATTTAGATGTACTTGAATTAATTCAAAATAAAATGCGCTTTCCCCAACCTTTGGGGGATAAAGTGTTAAATGCAGGAGATATTTTAATTGTTCGCAGTAGTCGAGAAGATTTACTCAAAATTCGCGATGAGAGAGGTTTAGAACTGCTTCCTGATGTTAAGTTTAAAGAGGAATCCTTAGAAACAGTATTGAGTTCAGGAGAAGAAAAAATAGCCGAAGTTTTAATTTTATCTAATTCTCGATTAATTGGAACAACTTTAAAAGATTTAAGATTTCGTCAACGCTATAACGCAACGGTTTTAGCCATTCGTCGTGGTTCAGAATTAGTTCAAGGACGATTAGGGAAAGTTCCCTTAAGATTTGGGGATTTGTTATTACTTCAAGGCCCTAAACAAAGCTTTATTGGGTTACAAACCACACGGGAACTATTAGTTTTAGAAGAACGAGATGTAGAAAACCTAAGACAAGATAAAGCTTGGGTCGCACTGGCAATTATTTTAGGCGTTATTGTTCTCGCTGCTTTTAATATTATGCCAATTTTGGTTAGTGCTTTAGCAGGTGTGATTTTAATGGTGATTACAGGATGTATTAAACCCGGAGAAATCTATGGTGCTGTCCGTTGGGATGTCATCTTTTTATTAGCAGGATTAATTCCATTAGGAATTGCAATGGATAAATCCGGTGCAACTCAATGGTTAGCTGATACATTGGTCGGTTTTGGCGGTCATTTATCCGGTTATTGGATTTTATTATTCTTCTATATTGCCACATCAATTCTGACAGAAATTCTCTCGAATAATGCAACGGTTGTTTTAATGATTCCGATTGCGGTAAAAGTTGCTATAACATTAGGCTTAAATCCCTTTGCCTTTATGTATGCTGTTACCTTTGCCGCTTCTAATAGTTATATGACCCCCATTGGTTATCAAACGAATACAATGGTTTACAGCCCTGGAGGATATAAATTTTTCGACTTTACCCGTGTTGGAGCTCCTTTGAATTTAATCCTAACTATTGTCACCCCATTATTAATTGTTTGGTTATATGGATTATCCCCCATCAAATAGTAGAGAAGAAGCGGTAGTTCACCAATACTAAACCCCGGGTTAATTCTAATTTTTGCTATACTATTGAACAGCCATTGTCACTAATTCTTGGAGCTTTTGATCGAGCATTTCTGCAACTCTCAAAATTTTCGGATTCTCAAATCTACCTAATAGAGATGAAGGTTGATCATAGGTAATATAAGTTTTGCCATTATATTCATCATACACAAACAATCGCAGGGGAACGTAAAGACCGACTGCCGGGTCTTCTTCAAACATTTGATTCGCAATCAGGGGATTACCAATTATATAAAGTTTAGCTTGTTTAAATTTGCCACATAAGGAAAGCACTTTACCAGATTCAAGGTGTGTAAAAATCATTAAATCATGTTTACCCACCATTGATTTAACTGCATTTTCTACTTCTGTAAAAGAGGCATTTGCATCTATCAACTTTTGAAAAATCAGATTATTAGCTTTACCAACCATTGACTCTATAGCCGTGGTGACTTGGGCAAAGGATTTTTCTGAAGACACTTTTATGTGGTTTACGGTGAAATTAATAGTTTCCATATCTGTTAATTTCGGCTTTTACAAATATTTTAAATATCTAATTTTTAAACCCCTAGCCAATAGCAAGGGGTTTAATATTTTTTTTCAGACCTGAATTAGCTTATAATCCAGCTAGATATTTTGATAAAGACTCAATTGAGGGGTAATCATAGGTTATGGTTGGATCAATAGAACCTCCCAACCAGTTCTCTAAATCGCTAGTTAATCCAATAGTCGCTGAGGAATCCAAGCCATAGCGGTCAAAAGAAGCTTTAACATCAACTTCATTGGGATCAATTTCCAGAAGTTGGGCTATATAAGAAACCAACCAAGCTTGAATAGCAGATTGGTTCTTGTGGGTTTCAACAGCGATTTCTTGATTTTGAATTGCCATGATAATTTTTTCCTGAATGGGTCTGGGATAAAAATTTTGCTCACCAAAAATGGGAGCAATGGATTGGGTCGTTAAAAGTCCCTTCCCTAAATTATAAACCTAAATTTCTGGGTTTTTTTCTGGGTTTTTATGAGTGAACATTAAATTTCTAAAACAAGAAAATTAGGTTCATAATTAAGACAGTAGACGAGATAGATTTTAGTATCCTGCTATGTTGCCTTTCTAGCTGCTAAAAAAGCTTTTTTAGCTTTGATAGTATCGGCTTTAGGAATCTTGACATCCCAAATTAAACCCAGCTTTTCTAAAATGAGGACAACCCAGCCCCCGATATCAACTTGCCACCAGTCGAAACCAAAAATGGCTGATTGCGGAAAAGCATGGTGACTATTGTGCCATCCTTCACCCAAGGAAGGAAGAGCCAGCCAGAGATTGTTCCGGCTGTGATCAGGGGTATTAAAGGAGCGACCGCCAAGGACGTGACAAAAAGAGTTGACGCCATTGATGAGGTTATTGACAAAGAACATCCGCACCAGTCCTCCCCAAAGAAAGCCTTGAAAAGCTCCCAGCCATGAGTTTGTCAAAACACCGCCTAGGATAGCAGGAATGACCAGTCCTAAAATCACCCACAGCCAATAATATCGGCTCGCTGTTGTTAGGGCTTTGTCCCGCAGTAAGTCTGGAACATAGTGGATGGTATTGGGGTGTTCTCTGTTGGTCGCTAACCAGCCATCATGAGCGTGCCAAAAGCCTTTGATCTGATCCGTAACTCCTTCTCCAAAAAGATGGGGAGAATGAGGATCTCCGGGTTGATCGGCATATTCATGATGACGACGATGGGCGGCTACTGCCAACAGCAAGGGGCCAGGGGCTGCCATAGAACCTAGAATTGCTAAGGTCACTCTAACAACGACATTAGCTTTAAACGCATTATGGCTAAAAAGGCGATGCCAACCCACAGTAAAGCCAATTTGAGTTAAGAACCACAAACTGATAAACAGCCCTAAGTCCACCCAAGTCATAGGAATTCCGAACAATAGTAAAACAATGGCGGTGATGAATCCCAAAAAAGGTACAACTTCAAACAAGATGAAGTGTATGGTTTGAGGAACTCTCAGGTGAGGGGCTGTGACGGTTTTTTGTCTTTTGTCTGGATTAACAAGAGGCTCTGTAATCATTGGATCAGCTAGGTTTATGATTGCGGTTAATCATTGCTTTTCTGGGTTTAATGCTCAACTTGAAGGCTAGTTGCAGGCTTCATTACAACTCACCTTTCTTTTTTTAGCGGCGATCGCTTCGGCTGTAGGCATTTTCAAGTCCCAAACCAAACCTAGCTTTTCCAGTAGTCGAATCACGAAGCCACCGACATCGATTTGCCACCAGTGGAAACCATGAATAGCCGCATAAGGAAAAGCATGGTGGTTGTTGTGCCATTCTCCACAGGTGAACAAGGCAACCCAGAGGTTATTGCGGCTATAGTCGTCAGTCTCAAAGGGACGATTTCCTAAGAGATGGGCCAGAGAGCCAACCGTCCAAAAACCTAAATGGTGTTGAAGGAAGATACGGAGAAAGCCGCCCCATAATGTTCCGGTCAACGCCCCCATCCAAGTTCCGGTGATTACTCCACCAATAACACCAGGAATCGCTACTCCCAAAAATAGCCACAAATAATAAAGTTGGCTAATTCTGTTCAGCATGGGATCTCGCACCATGTCTTTAGCAAAGACAAAGGTGTTCGTGAGTTCATGATTGAATGTCCAACCGACATGAGAATGCCATACACCTTCTAAAAAGCCCAATTTTTGCTCTTCTTTAACAAAGGGAGAATGGGGATCTCCGGGGGTATCGCTGTATTTGTGGTGACGGCGATGGGTGGCTACCCAATAATTGAGGGGGCCTTCTGCGGCCATAGAACCCAGGACAGCCAGGATAATTCTCACCGTCTGATTAGCCCCGAAGGCGCAGTGGGCAAAGTGTCTATGCAGCCCTACTGTTACGCCAATCGCTGTTAAAAAATACATAATTAGCAATAGCCAGATATCTACGGCACTAACACCGATCTGAAAAGCCAGGACTACTGCTGCTACAGATCCGCTTAAGGGAATGATGAGATTGCTGATGCCGTGAATTTCTTGTTGTCTTTTCAGGCGATCGCTTTTAATTGTGATTGCTTGCATTGTTGGCTCAACCTACATAAGTTTTGTAGTCGGGACTTTAATCCTGAGCTAGGGTAATTGTTTTCGCCTCTATCATCTTGGCGGTGGGCAGATTTACATCCCAAGCCCAGCCTAATTTTTCCAAGATCCAAATTACTGCATAACCAATATCAATTTGCCACCCTTTCAAACCGATAGCAGCAGAGCTTTCAAACGCATGGTGATTGTTTTGCCAAGACTCGCCAAACGTTGGGATAGCCACCCAAGGGTTATTCTTGCTTTGATCGCCTGTCTTAAAACCACGAGTCCCATAAACATGAGAGACGGAATTAACGCTCAATATGATGTTATCTACAATAAACAGGCGCACAACACCACCCCAAAGAAAGCCTTGCAATGCTCCTATTAGGGACAAATGAAGTAGTCCGCCGATCATAGTAGGAATCGCTAGACCCAGAAGCACCCAAACTAGATACAATCGGCTAATTTTGGATATGCTTTGATCTCGCAGGAGTTCAGGGGCATAATAGGTTGGATTAGGATAATCATGATCAATCAGCCAGCCAACATGGGAATGCCATAATCCCTTGAGAGTTCCGAGAAATCCCTGACCGTGAAGATTAGGGGAATGGGGATCACCGGGTAGATCAC
The DNA here is from genome assembly GCF_900009145.1 of Planktothrix tepida PCC 9214. Lineage (NCBI taxonomy): Bacteria > Bacillati > Cyanobacteriota > Cyanophyceae > Oscillatoriales > Microcoleaceae > Planktothrix > Planktothrix tepida. The sequence continues at coordinate 272,731 of NZ_LN889812.1, read as the reverse complement.
TGCACTCATGATGGCGACGATGAACGGCTACCCAGGAAATTAAGGGCCCTTGGGCAGCTACAGAACCCAATATGGCGAATATCACCCGAATGCTCTGGTGAGTTTTAAAAGCACGATGGGTATAGTAGCGATGAAAACCGACACTCACCCCGGTCATGGTCAAAGCCCACATCACAATCAGCATTCCGATCTCGATTGGCCCAATGGGTAGCCACAAAAGAGAAATGATCGCCACAATTGTTCCTAAAAAGGGAATGAAATTGTACCACCAAAAATGTTTATATTGCAGTCCTTTAATGTAGTCATTGCTAATAACCTTTGTCTTCTGATTGGGTATGGCAGTATCGAAATGTGTTGTCATTCTCTGAACTCCTAATAGATGACGCAATACAAAAATTTGGCAGTGAAAAAATCCGGATTCAGTCAAGTTTACTAGAAATTGCTGGCATCTATTGTTAAATTTTCTGACTGTTTGTTAACCTTCAACTTTTCTGCAATCATCCCGGCTGTGGGGGTTTTGAGATCCCAAGCTAAACCTACTTTTTGGAGAGCCAGAATCACCCCACCGCCAATATCAATTTGCCACCATTTCAGACCTAACAAGGCTGAGTGTGGAAAAGCATGATGATTGTTATGCCAAGCTTCTCCAAAGTTGGCTAGAGATAGCCAGAATGTGTTGTGGCTTTGCTCTTCGGTATCAAAGGGGCGTTGTCCATAATAGTGAGCAATGGAGTTAATCGTCCAAAAGGCATGATTAACCCAAAAGATTCGCACCAATCCCCCCCAGAGAAATCCTTGTAAAATGCCTATCCAAGTTCCCGTGAGAAGTCCGTCTACAATTGCCGGAATGGCTAAACCCAGGATAACCCAAGTCAGATAGAAACGATTGACTTTGGTAATTATTGGATCTCTGAGCAAGTCTTTAGCAAAAACAACCGTATTGGTAACGTCACTGTTCAACATCCAAGCAACTTGACCATGCCACAATCCCCGCAGAGTTGCCCATTTTTCTCCTTTGTATATTAAGGGGGAGTGGGGATCCCCTGGGCGATCGCTATACTTATGATGCCGACGGTGAATACTTGCCCATTGAATAACAGGCCCTTGAGCGGACATACATCCTAATATTGCTAACAGGATTCTAATGACTGTATTTGTCTTAAAAGCACCGTGAGCAAAATGTCGATGAAAACCCACTGTTATTCCCAGCATTGTCAAGGTATACATGACCAGAAATAGTCCAATGTCTACTGAACTGATCCCAAACTTAAAAGTTGTATAAATGGCTATTAATAACCCAAAAAAAGGAATCAAGATAGTAGCAAAGGCGTAACGCTGTTGCAGGGATTTAAGATAATCATTTTCTAGGGTGATCTTGGGGCTTATATTGGGTGTTGGGCTATCCACGGGTATAGACATTGATCTTTCCTCAATTTACCTAGGTTTAAATAGCAGGGGAAAATTTAAAACTCAAGGAATTTATAACTCCGATTTTCCAATCTTTCCCCCGACAATATTGAGAGTTTCGCACAGAAACTTTTCTTTGCAAATACGCCGTTGAATTTTGCCACTGGAAGTTTTAGGAATACTCCCCGTTTTAATCAGTACCGTGCCATAAGCCTGGATTTCATGTTGCTGCATGATGGCTTCGCCGATTTCTGCTACGACCTCTTTGACATTCAGATGTCGTAAATGTGTCCGTTCGACTTCAGCTACTATGACTAACTGCTCTGTATTATCTTTTTCTATTGCAAAAGCTGCACAACAATTGCCTCGCAACGCTGGATGGCTGGTTTCTACTGTTATTTCAATATCTTGGGGGTAATAATTGCGACCTCTAATAATAATCATATCTTTCATCCGTCCCGTGATGAATAGCTCACCCTCTCGCAAAAATCCTAGATCTCCAGTGCGGAGAAACGGCCCATGATGAGGATCTGCTAGATAAGCTCCAAAGGCTTGTTCTGAAAGTTCCGGTTGGTTCCAATAGCCTTGGGCAACACTTTCACCCGATACCCAGATTTCCCCGACTTGACCTGAATGACATTGCTGAAAAGATTCGGGTTCAACGATGACAATTTTGGTATCTAGCCAACCTCGTCCACATCCAACGAGATGTCTAACATTTTCAACGTCTTTAGATGCTTCTGTCACCCCATTTTGCTCTAATGCGTCGGCTGCAACGGTGCAGTAAATGGGTTCTTCTTGAACCAGTCCCCCTGAAATCATTAAGGTAGATTCAGCCATCCCATAGCAGGGATAAAAACTCTTAGCCGGGAAACCACAAGGGGCAAATTTAGCAATAAAACGCTCTAAAGTTTCTCTCCGCACGGGTTCAGAACCACTGTAAGCACTTTCCCAGCTACTGAGGTCGAAGGTTTCAAGTTGTTCATTGGTAATCTTCTGAACGCAAAGATCGTAGGCAAAATTAGGCCCGCCGCAGTGGGTTGCTTTGTAGTTTGTAATTGCCTGTAGCCATCGCCAAGGGTGTTGGATAAAACTTTCGGGTTTCATCAATACGCCCATAAATCCGGTGTACAAAGGCTGAATAATTCCATCAATTAGACCCATATCATGAAAACTGGGTAGCCAGCTAACCGATATACTGTCTTGTGTCAGTTGAAAGGCTTGTTTGATATACTGCGAATTGTGGAGTAAATTACCATGAGTTACCATTACTCCTTTTGGTGTTCCTGTCGATCCAGATGTGTATTGGAGAAAAGCTAAAGAATCTATTGTTGTTGTTGATTTCTCCCAATTTGAAGCTAGATCAATACTAATTTCATCGCTAACTATTAAAGGTAAAGTTGCTAATTCGGGATAATGAGTTAGTTGTGATTTGAGTTTGCTGAATAGAGATGTTGTAGTTAGTGCTAATGTTGCTTGTGAATCTGATTTGATTGTTAAAAGCCGAGTTGCTGGTCTGTTGGGTCGAGGAGGATTAACAGGAACTGCGATCGCATCAGCATATAAACATCCAAAAAAAGCACTAATAAATTCTAAACCGGGTGGATATAATAATAATACTCTTTCGCCCCGATTAATTTTCTGACCCAGTTGATAGGCAATTGCTCTGGCTTTTTGATCCAATTCTTGATAGGTTAATTGATCTGATTCTTGTTCTCCATTTGGAAGAAACTTAAATGCTATTTGGTTAGGTTGAGCAACGGCCTGATCCCGTAGTATTTCTACTAAAGTTAAATCCCTTTTTTCTATTTTCCCCATTATTAATACTCAAAAGCTATATACAGCACATCTACGACATACTACCATTGTTACAATGCCTAAGTGAAGTACCACTGTCAACGTTTCACTAATGGCAGTGGGTACTCCTGCTTCATAGACAAACGCCTCGCCCCCTACTCCCCAAAACCCAGATCACTAAAATACTTCTAAATCTGAAAACCGCCCCATTTTTTGAGCCTGTGCAGCTTCACCACAAGTCGGAGGTGTGGGAAACATCTTACCTGGATTTGCCAAACCTTGAGGATTAAAAGCTAGGCGCGGCCATTGCATGGTATCTAAATCAATATGATTAAACATTTCCGGCATCAAACATTTTTTATCAGCACCAATACCATGTTCTCCAGAAATACTTCCACCCACTCTCACACAAAGTTTTAGAATTTCGCCACTTAATTCTTCAACCTGTTTAAAAGCACCAGGAACGGAATGATCATAAAGAATGACTGGATGTAAGTTGCCATCACCCGCATGAAGGGCATTAGCAATACGATACCCATATTGATTTCCTAAAGCTGAAATTTCCTTAAGAACAGCGACTAATTGAGTCCGAGGGATCACTCCATCTTGAAGAAAATAATGACTTTGATAACCTAATGCAATTAGGGCTGTTTTACGTCCTTGCCAAAGTTTGATTCGCCTTTGTTCGTCACTAGCAATGATTACATTTCTGGCTCCGTTTTGTTGGCAAATTTTAGCAACCTGCTGTTTACTGCTTTCAACTTCTACTGCTAAACCATCAACCTCTATCAACAAAACTGCCTCAGCATCTCTAGGATAACATCCGGTATTAATAACATCTTCAATCGCTTTAATCGTAGTCCCATCCATTAATTCCATTGCCGCCGGAATTATTCCAGCACTAATAATATGAGTAACCGTATCACCTGCGGCTTCAATAGTGGTAAAGTCTGCTAGAACAGTACCAATGGCTTCAGGTGTTTTAATAATGCGTAAAGTAATTTCTGTGGCAATACCTAGAGTGCCTTCTGAACCGATAAATAAACCCGTGAGATCATAACCGGGCATTTCTGAAATGATTCCCCCAACATCAACTACAGAACCGTCAGGAATTACCAATTTTAATCCCAAGACATGATTCGTTGTTACTCCATATTTCAAGCAATGAATACCCCCCGCATTCTCCGCAATGTTACCCCCAATTGTACAAACCGTTTGACTGGAAGGATCTGGTGCATAATAAAAACCTTTACCACTAATGGCTTGAGTCACCCAATTATTGATCACACCAGCTTGCACAATAATTCGCTGATTTTCTAGGTCAACTTTTAAGATTTTGTTCATTAAGGTGGTGACAATTAAAACACAATCTTCAACGGGTAGTGCACCTCCAGATAAACCTGTTCCCGCACCCCGCGTCACCCAAGGAATTTGGTTTTCATAACAGATTTTTACTACCTCTGCTACTTGTTCAGTAGTGCGGGGTAGTACCACTAATGCGGGACGTTGACGATAGCTTGTTAAACTATCACATTCATAGGTGAGCAATTCTTCCTGACGTTGGACAACTCCTTTTTTACCCACAACCGCCTCAAATTTTGGGGCAATTTTTTGCCATTGAGACACGCCATGGCTCTTCTGTACTTGTAGAGGAGAGGCGATATTCTGATTAATCATTTTGTCGATCACGCTAAAATAAAAAACGATATCCCTCGATTAAACATACCATGACGGCTAAAGTAGAAATTTACACTTGGACTTATTGCCCTTTTTGCCCTAGAGCCAAAGCCTTACTTAAGAAGAAAGGGGTTGAATTTACTGAATACTCTATTGATGGGGATGAAGACGCTAGAGCTAAGATGGCAGAACGAGCTAATGGCAGACGGAGTGTTCCTCAAATTTTCATCAATGATCAACATATTGGTGGTTTTGACGATATTTCCGCATTAGATAAGCAGGGAAAACTGGACGAACTTTTACAATAACAGTATTCAAAGCCCACGTCTTTCAAGCGTGGGATGTAGAATACCTGCCTTAATGGTCAAGTTCTTGCTTGACCAGTTCTTGAATATCTTGGGTAATAATTGAGCGAATATCAGTACCTTGATCATACATTTTTAACCACTTTTGTGCAGTATTTCCTTCCTGTAAAATTGTTTGTATAGGTAAGAGAAAATGCTCAAAGCCTTGCTGTTTTACGAAGGGCAAAACATCATTATAAATTTCATTAATCCAATGTCGAGCTAGAATTTTTCTACCGTCTTGCCAATGTCTTAACTCAGCTTCTAAACTAGATACTTTGACGGCGGCTTCATTCGCTTTTGTTAAATCAATTAAGTCTTGTTTCCGGGTTGTTGCTGGTAATTGACTCATTTCTAAAGGGTCAATTCTCGGATCATTAATCAATTGCAAAAGCCGCGCTTCTAACAAAGCGGTAATAGCCAGAAGAGAATGAGGATCTGTCACTAAATCACAAATTCTGAGTTCTAGCCGATTAAGATCATAAGGTCGGCGATCGCCATTGGGTCGAACATTATCCCAATGATGACGAACATTAAACATTGTTCCTGTGGCTAAATGTCCTTCTACCCATTCAATATATTCGGCCTGATTTTCAAATAGGGGAATATGATATTGAGAATGGGGTAAAATGTGCCAGCGTGTAGAGTGATAACCCGTAATTTGATTATCCAGAAATGGAGAGGAAGCACTTAAGGCTAAATATAAGGGTGCTTCCATTTTAATCAGCCGACAAGCTCGGATCAGCAGTTCTGGATCACTAAAACCAATGTTGATATGAACACTAGCAGTAACCACATTAGTTCCGTGGTTGCGCTCAATATATTCTAAATAAGGATTTGTATCTCCTGAACGATAAAAGCGATCGCTTCCTCCTAATGATAATGTACTTCCAGGAATTAGGGTATATTCTCCCAAGGTTTGGAGATATTTTCTGAGTTGAATTCGCGGTAATATTAATTGACTTAAAAGCTGGTTATAGCTGGCAAGAGGTTCAGTTGTATATTCTATATGGCGCTCGTCTGTTTCTTGCATAAACCTATCCACTTTGCCGATAATTTTTTCAGCCAAAGGAATCGGATCACCTTGGGGAGTACCCAGAAATATTTCTAATTCAAAGCCTTTCGTTAATAGCATAATATTTAATCCAAGTTAATGGTTTTAATTCCACTTTTTCCAGGAATTTTGGCAATTAGTAAATTAATGGCATTGACTACCGGATCTAAATAAGCCTGGGTTAAAGTCGGATAAGGCTGAGGTTGGTTTTTGCCAATACCAAATTCTAATTTTTCCTCTTTTTCGGGTAGATATAAAGTCCCAAACATCCAGTCCCAAATTCCCAAAAACTCCCCGTAGTTCTTGTTAATGTGTTGGGGTGCTATGCTGTGATGAATTTGGTGTAGAACTGGACTTATAAAAATATGGTTCCCTATCTTTCCATAATCAAGCCAGATGTGAGAATGGGCAAGATTACCACCTGCCATATAATATAGAGCGACCAAAAAATTCAGACCAAATAGAGTTATAACATGGATTTTACCAAAAAATAGATAAATTAGTATCCCTTGTAAAGGAGCGCTGATGGCTGTAGTAATCAGCTTTTTATTAAGTTCATATAAGGGGTGAGAACGATATAAACTAATGGGGGTCAAGACTTCACTGGAATGATGTAGACTGTGAAATTGCCACAGGATAGGATTTTGGTGATGCCAAGCATGGTTAAGGTAAGATGCAAAGTCAAAAACTGCAACAAATAAGAGGGTAAAAATCACGAGCGATCCCAAGTTTTCGGTTGTGAATCCGCCAAAATAACCAAAGGTTGCTTGCAGCCAATTATTGACTAGAGATGCTACTAATGATGTTTCAAACCACGCTAAACGCAAATTACCAGGAGCGAGAATATTATTGATGATAAAGATTTGATAATCTAGCAGGGCTGAAGGATGAAAGTAGATTTCTTTGGGGAAGCAAAAACTAAGAAATCCTTTAAAGTTAAGATCAGACTTAGGTTGCGATCGCCAATAAACCAGTCCAGCCAATAACAGAGAAGTTAATAAATATAGCCAATAAAGGCGACGGCTACCATTAAGGTGATGGAAGATTTGACTGCGAAAATATTCAAGAATTTGACCTAGTAATCTTTCTAGGTCTGCTACCCAAGTTGTTAATTCTGGTGTCATGGAATGTTTAGAAACAGAGAGTAGGGGGTGCTGAAATTTGCTAATTTTTATTACTGATTTAGCATTGGAGCCGAGACAAAAATATTTAGTCTGAGTCAACAGTAATTTCTTGAATGGCTGCTTTCTGAGAACCTTGAGCAGATTTAGCTAAATATATCCCAGCCAACACGGCAAAAAACGCTACCCAGTTGAGGATAGTGAGTTTTTCGGAAAATATTACCCAGGCTAATATGGCAGTAATAATTGGATCAAGCAACAGAAACAAAGATACAAAACCTGATGAAAACTTTTTCAGGTTATGGAACATAATCACCGTCGCTAGAACTTGACAGAAAAGTGCGAGGGAAATTACGGCTAACCATCCATTCACGGAAATGGGAAAAATTTGATCATCAAAAATCAAAGTTATGGGTAACAGCCAAAGAGTTCTGAACAAACAACTCCATAATATGATAGTTGTTGCCGAAAACTTAGCTCGTAGTTTTTCTGCACAGAGAGCATTGCCCGCATAAAATACAGATGAAAGTAAAGCGATCGCATCTCCTCTAAAATGAGTGCTCGTTAAGTTAAAATCTTCAAAACCAATAGTTAACGCACCGACTGAAGCTAAAATCAAACCCATAATAAATTTGCTGTCAAACCTGTGTTTTAAAAATAGCCAACCGCCTAAAGTGGCAAAGAATGGGGTGAAATTATGCAATAAATTGGAATTAGCGATATTGGTTTGAGTTAAAGACCAAGCCCAAGCCGTTAAATTAGCCGCACCAAAACCCGCAGCTAGTACAAATAATCCTATATCCTGAAGAGTCCAAGACTCCTGGGGTTTAGGGGGTTTCTGGGATACTTTACTACTGATAATTGTGATGATCTCCCAAACCCCAAGGATGACAGTAGAAATCAAAAACCGATTAAAGACTGTAGCATTAGGACTAATTTCTTGTTCGCTGACTCTGATAAATATTGGTGCTAGAGACAACATAAATACTGCTAGGGGAATTAACAGTAAAGTGTTCAGAGTTGGTTTTGTTTCAGTTTGTACTTCTGGAACATTGACTGTGATAGTCATAATTTATTAAGGAATGTTGATTGAACGGCAAGTATATACTTGGTGATGCTCAGACTACATATTGCAAGTTATTCTACAATATACCTGATTAAGCTTGATTCTATAATAGAAGATTAAGTATTTTAACTGACGAGGGGGTTTGGGGGAGCGATAAGTCCCACACTGAATTTCACACTCACCAAAAGATAACCACCAAATCAGTGTGGGTTACATGGACTCCCCCAAGTTAATTTTAAGCGGTGAATCCCGACAAAATTAACAATAATATGTTAGATTATATCTAATAGTTTTGAAAGCGATAATGTTTCAAGGGTATAAGTTCCGAATCTATCCAACGATTGAACATCAGATTGTCTTAGCCAAAAGCTTTGGCTGTTGTCGTTGGTATTGGAATTATGCCCTGAATTTGTGTCAAGAAACTTATAAACAAACAGGAAAAGGGTTATCAAGAAAAGCGATTCAAGGATTATTACCTCAACTGAAGAAGGAATATCCTTGGTTAAAAGATGCCTATTCTCAATGTTTACAAGTTGTCGCTCTTAATTTATCTACCGCTTACAAAAACTTCTTTGAAAAACGGGCTAGATTACCTCAATTCAAATCCAAACACGGTAGACAATCAATCAGTTATCCTCAAAATGTTACCTTTGAAGGGGATTATCTGAAATTACCCGGCAAGATTGGGTTGATTTATTGTCGTCGCCACCGAGAATTTGAGGGGACAATTAAAACCGTTACTATCTCAAAGAATCGTGACGGGAAATACTACGCATCCATCTTGGTTGATGATGGCAAGGAAATACCTAATTCATCAACTAATGGAAAAGCGATTGGGATTGATTTAGGATTAACCCATTTTGCAATTACCAGTGATGGTGATAAATATAGTAACCTCAAACACTTTGCCAAACATCAACACAACTTAAAACGAAAACAACAAAAATTATCTCGTAAACAAAAAGGGAGTAATAGTAGACAAAAGGCCCGATTAAAAGTTGCTAAACTCCACGCTAAAATCGCTCGTTGCCGAGAAGATTTTCTGCACAAGCTATCCCGCAAGATAGTTAACGAAAACGTAGAGACGTGCCATGGCACGTCTGTACTTGCTGTAGAAGATCTGGCAGTTAAGAATCTGGTCAGAAACCCTAAATTAGCTAAGGCAATTAGTGATTGTGGTTGGGGAATGTTCTGTACAATGTTGAAGTACAAAGCCGAAAAAGAAGGGAAAACCTATATCGAAATTGATCGGTTTTTCCCTTCTTCTAAAACTTGTAATGTCTGCCTTAATCAAGTGGGTAGTTTACCCCTTGATATTAGAAGTTGGACTTGTGAAAATTGCCAAACTCTCCATGATCGAGATATAAATGCTTCAATTAATATCAAAAATGAAGCCTTGCGGATTCTGTCGTTAGGAACTAGCGACACTGCCAATCTGAGGGGATGTAAGTCATCTGGTAAAACTTTTGTTCTATCAGATGCTATCCCCGTCGAAGTTGGAAGCCCGTACAGACGTGCCATGGCACGTCTCTACTCGTAGAGAAGTGTGGGTAGTTCACGAGGCATCGCTCCAATATTGCTAGAAGTGGTAAAATCCTAATTCAGCTATTCTCCTAGCTGCCACTATGGTTATTACTAACAATTCTCAAGCAATAAATAAAGAATATTTTTATGGAAGCTATCGCAATAATTGGAATGGGTTGTCGTTTCCCCAAAGCTCAAGATATAGAATCCTTCTGGAGACTACTGAAGGAAGGCCTAGATGCCATCACTGAGATCCCGATACAGCGATGGGATATTAATGATCTATATACTCCCAAAGCAGGTACACCGGGAAAAACCGTGTCCCGTTGGGGCGGCTTCTTAGATAATATCGATCATTTTGATCCTGACTTTTTCGAGATTCCCGTCGGTGATGCCCAGCGCATAGACCCCCATCATAGACTGGTATTAGAGGTGGCTTGGGAATCTTTAGAAAATGCTGGTATCGTCCCCCATACATTAGCAGGTAGTAAAACAGGGGTATTCATTGGCATGAGCCAAAGCGATCATAATAGACTGCTTTATAAAGATATATCTGCCATAGATGCTGAAGATGGGCCCCACACATTTCTTTGTTTTGTAGCTAATCGCTTATCTTACTTGTTAAATTTGCAAGGGCCTAGTTTAGCGATTGATACCGCTTGTTCTTCCTCTCTTGTTGCTGTACATTTAGCTTGTGAGAGTTTACGCACTGGTGAGTCTAATTTGGCTATTACTGGAGGAGTATCTTTACGTTTATCTCCAGAAGAATCAATTGCTCTTTCTCTCAAAGGGATGCTATCTCCTGATGGTCGCTGTAAAACTTTTGATGCTGAAGCGAATGGTTTTGTTAGGGGTGAAGGGTGCGGAATTGTTGTTCTCAAACGCCTTGATGATGCCCTTAAAGATAGAGATAATATTCTAGCTGTTATTAGAGGGTCGGCTGTTAACCATAATGGTCTGAGTCATGGGATTACATCTCCTAATGGACTGGCTCAACAAAGACTGCTTCAACAAGCGCTGGAAAATGCTGAAGTCTCACCCAATCAAATTGGTTATGTGGAAACCCACGGGACTGCTTCGGCTTTAGGAGATGCTATTGAATATAAAGCCTTAAAAACAATATTAATGCCAAATCGAGAACCAGATCAACCTTGTTGGCTGGGCTCAGTTAAAAGTAGTATTGGTCATTTAGAAGCGGCGGCTGGAATAGCAAGTTTAATTAAGGCAACCCTATCCCTGCAACATCGACAGATTTTTCCTAATCTACATATTAAACAAGTCAATCCTTATATTTCTTTAGCCGGGACAACTTTCTCGATCCCAACCGCTTTAGAGCCTTGGACTTCAAGCACAGAGTCAAGATTTGCTGGAGTAAGTTCTTTTGGTTTTGGGGGTACTAACTGTCATGTCATTTTAGAAGAAGCTCCGTTATTACCTCGGAAAAGTATCACCCCGATGGAACGTCCCCTACATCTTCTGACCCTATCAGCCAAGAGCGAAAAGGCACTATTAGACCTGGCAAATCTTTATAGAGAAAACTTGCAGAACAGTGATGCTAATTTTTCCCTAGCAGACTTCTGTTTCAGTGCTAATACCGGAAGAACTCATTTTGACCATCGTTTAGCTGTTGTGGCAGAATCACAGGCAGTATTGGTAGAAAAGTTAGCGACTATTGCTCATCAAACTGATATTTTGGGAAGGGATAAAAAGCGATCGCTCAAGGGTCAGCAACCCAAAATAGTATTTTTATTCCCTGGACAGGGGACTCAATATCTTAATTCCTGTCGTCAACTCTACGAAACTCAACCGACTTTTCGGGCTATTTTAGATCGCTGCCAAGAAATTCTCCGCCCTTATTTAGATCAGCCACTACTAAAAATTTTATATCCAGAATATCAGAACACAGCCACTCATTTATTAACTGAAACAGCCTATACCCAACCTGCTTTATTCGCCCTGGAATATGCCTTAGCTGAGTTATGGAAATCTTGGGGGATCATCCCGGATGCTGTTATGGGTTATAGCCTGGGTGAATATGTAGCAGCTTGTGTGGCTGGGGTGTTTAGTTTAGAAGATGCCCTCAGTCTAGTCGCCCAACGGGGACATTTAATGCAATCTTTATCGCCGCAGGGAGTAATGGTGGAGGTTTTGGCGGATGTGACCCAGGTGGAAACTGCTATTGCACCTTATCGATATAAGGTGGCGATCGCAGCCGTCAACAGTCCTAAAAATATCATTATTTCGGGTGAAATTGAGGCAGTTGAAGCCGTCGTCGCAACTTTGCAAAATGATAATATTAAAACCCGAAAGTTAAACTACAATCTAGCTTTCCATTCTCCTTTAATGGAACCCGTTGCCACCGCCTTTAAACCCATTGCTTCAACCATAACTTATTCATCCCCAAAAATTAGGATCATTTCTCCGATTACGGCACAGCCCATTCAAGCAGAAATCGCAACTCCTGAATATTGGTGCAATCAGATTCACCAGCCAGTCCGATTTGCTGATAGCATCAAGACTCTTGATCATCAAGGTTATAAAGTCTTTGTGGAGGTAGGCCCCCAATCTCTACTTTTGGCAATGGGTAGAGAGTGTTTAGATCCGGGTGTGGGGGTTTGGTTAACGGGGGCTAGTTCCGATGGGTCAGACTGGCTACAACTCCTGCAAAATTTAGCAACTTTATATTTACAAGGAGTTCCTGTAGATTGGCATGGTTTTGATCGGGATTATCCTCGAAATTGGCAATTACTACCAACTTATCCCTTCCAAAAACAACGATACTGGTTTGATCAAGATGCCAATAGTTTTTACCAAACTACCCCATTATCAAACCCAGTATCAAACCCAGAAATAGCTTGTCAAAATAGTCTGAAAACCCCATCAAACCCCGATTTAAAAACAACTCTAAATTCTGATTCTACTGACGATTTAGCTTCATTGGTTTTGACTCCTACAGCCGAATCAATTCAAAATTGGATAGTCAATTGGCTGCATCAAAATTTACCCGGAGAAATTCAATTAACAGACAATAGCAAATCAGGAAAATCTTTTCTGGATTATGGACTCAAATCCATAGGAGCAGTAAAATTAGCTAAAGATTTAGAACAATTGCTCGGACGTTCCTTAGAAGCCACAATTGTTTGGAATTTTCCGACTATTGAATCTTTAGCGCTGCACTTAGCTGGTGATCCAGAAAACCCAGTTTCAACGGTTGAAGAGGAGCACAAAAAGTTAATCAGTCCATTCCCCGTTGGCAAAAAAGCGATGCAATTTAGCTTATTATATTTTGCCAGTAACGAAGCTGAATTCAAAGATGACAAGTACAGATTATTAATAGAAAGTAGCCAATTCGCTGATAAACATGGCTTTAGCGCAGTTTGGATACCCGAACGCCATTTTCATGCTTTTGGTGGACTTTACCCCAATCCTGCGGTTTTGGGTTCTGCTCTGGCAATGGTAACAGATCGCATTCGTATTCGTGCGGGTAGCGTGGTTTTACCCCTACATAACCCTATCCGAGTGGCTGAAGAGTGGGCGGTGGTGGATAACCTTTCCCAAGGGCGTGTAGATGTTGCTTTTGCTCGGGGTTGGAACCCAAATGATTTTGTTTTAGCGCCTAATCAATTTGCTAATAGTGCAGAAGTGATGTTTTCCGGGATTAAAACTGTGCAGAAGTTGTGGCAAGGTGAATCAATTTTGTTACAAAATGGTATAGGTAAAGAAACTGAAACCCGGATTTATCCCCTACCTAAACAACAGGAAATAGCGATTTGGATTACTTGTACTGGGGGAAAAGAAAGATTTGTTGAAGCGGGTGCGATGGGGGCTAATGTTTTAACTGCACTTCTGTTCCAACCCATTGAAGAATTAGCCGAAAAAATTGCTTGTTATCGAGAGTCATTGGCAAAAAATGGCTATGATGCAGAGGCGGGACAAGTGACTTTGATGCTGCATACTTTCATTGGCGAAGATATGAATTTAGTGCGCCATAAAGTTAGGAAGCCATTTACTGCTTATTTAGAAAGTTCTGTGAATCTGTGGAGACATGGAATTACGAATCTGGAGGGTTTGGAGTCCAAAGAAAGAGTACATTTATTGGCTTATGCTTTTGAGCGTTATTTTCAAACTAGCGCTTTAATTGGTACGCCCGAAAGTTGTGGGTTAATGGTGCAACAATTACAAGCTATTGGAGTTGATGAAATTGCTTGTTTAATTGACTTTGGAATTGATTCAGATTCTATTATGGCTTCTCTCTATTCCCTGAAAAAACTCAAGGAAAAATCTGAGTTAATGAGAGTATCATCTGATTGTCATCTTAATCAATCACTGACAGAAAAAGAGAAACCGTTAATTAATTTAGAACCGTCACAAACCTCACCCAAATGGATTATTGATCGTCAAGGAAAACCCAATGCTAAGTTGCGTCTTTTCGGTTTTCCTCATGGGGGAGGAGATATTTCTGTGTTTAAAAATTGGTCAAATCGTTTACCACCAGATGTTGAAGTTTATGCTATCGGACTTGCTCCTCAAACATATACTGGAAGTCAACCGACTTTTGAGTATCTGACTCCATTAGTGGCAGATTTGGCAGAATTTTTGTTACCTTATCTTGATCTGGAATTTGCTTTTTATGGTCATAGTTTAGGAGCATTAATTAATTTTGAACTGTGTCGTTATTTGCGTCGTCATCATCATAAGCAACCGATTCATTTCTTTGTCGGTGCTCAACACGCTCCCCAACTTCTTTATCCCTATCCTTCCTTAGAAAACCTGTCTCACTCCGATTTACTCAAGTTCGTGAAAGATTTAACGAATATAGAACTATCTAATTCAGTTGGAGAAGATGATCCATTTTTACAAGTGTTGCTAAATTCCTTGAAAGTAGCATCTGTGCTCCAAAAAGATCACTATTCTTACACAGAAGAAAAACCGCTAGATTGTCCTATTACTAGCTTTGTGGGTTGTGGGGATAAATTTTTGAATCAAGACCATCTTTCCGCTTGGCGCGTTCATACTAACAAGTCATTTAAGCTACATCAGGTTGATGGTAAACATCTGTTTTTGGATAGTCATCAAGAGCAGATTTTGCAATTGATATCCCAAGAGCTATTAGCCTATCAACCTTTCCCCAATTCCTGAGCACTTTGGGTATAATTTGGATCTGATCAACCCGTTCTTTATACAAATTTAACAGCGAATCTAATAAAGAATCAGACAAATAATGGGGTTATAATCCTAAATTCAAAAATGAAAATATAGAAGCTCAAAAAAAAGTTTTCTGAACGGAAAAAGGAATCCCTGTGAGGGTTAATAGGGTCTGATTATTGATTTTTCTGCTGGTTTTTTTGGGCTACTGCTTCATGATTTGTTCGATAAATTTTTAGTCGATCTTGACTTTCAGGATAAATAAAAGAATCTTTAGGAATAGATTCAAGTAAATTAATAGATTGTTTCCATTTTTGTTCTGATTCCTGCCAAACACTCAGAGATTCTGGAGGATTTTGCAGCATAACTGATGCTTCCATAGCAAGTTTTTTAGCAGATTCTAAATCATTTGTTGCTTTTTGTTCTTTATTTAAAATTTGGCTAATGGAGTTATAATCTTTTTGATAAATTTGTAATTTTTGGTTGATTTTTTCAGAGTCAGAATAATTTTTAGGTATTGCTTCTAATAGTTGAATAGCATCTTGCAATTGAGTTTGAGCTTGTTGCCAAACCGTTAAAGGATGGGGAGGATTTTCAATGAGTTTGGATGCTTCTACTGCTAACTTTTCAGCCGTATCTAAACGACTTTGAGGAGTTTCTGAAGCCAAAATATTTGGATTTTCTTGCTTAGACTTAAAAGGATTAAAAATTAACAGTCCAAGTCCTCCTAATAAGATTACAGCAGCAACAATTATCATTAACTGACGAATTTCTTTTTCCTTTTTCTGTTTTAATTCAGCTTCGCGTTGATGTCGCAATTCTTCCTGTTGCTGACGTTGTAATTCTTCTTCCCGTTGACGCTTTAATTCTGCTTCTTGTTGACGTTGTAATTCTTCTTCCCGTTGACGTTTTAATTCTTCCTGTTGCTGACGCTGTAATTCTGCTTCTTGTTGACGCTTTAATTCTGCTTCTTGTTGACGTTGTAATTCTTCTTCCCGTTGACGTTGTAATTCTTCCTGTTGTTGACGCTGTAATTCTAATTCCCGTTGACGCTGTAATTCTGCTTCTTGCTGGCGTTGTAATTCTTCCTGTTGTTGACGCTGTAATTCTAATTCCCGTTGACGCTTTAACTCTGCTTCCTGTTGACGCTTTAATTCTGCTTTTTGCTGGCGTTGTAATTCTGACTCTTGTTGACGTTGTAATTCTAATTCCTGTTGACGTTGTAATTCTAATTCCTGTTGACGCTGTAATTCTGACTCTTGTTGACGTTGTAATTCTAATTCTTGCTGACGCTGTAATTCTAATTCTTGTTGACGTTGTAATTCTAATTCTTGCTGACGTTGTAATTCTAATTCCTGTTGACGTTGTAATTCTAATTCCCGTTGACGTTGTAATTCTAATTCCCGTTGACGTTGTAATTCTTCTTCCTGTTGACGCTGTAATTCTTCTTCCTGTTGACGCTGTAATTCTAATTCCTGTTGACGTTGTAATTCTGCTTCTTGCTGACGCTGTAACTCAAGGGAAGTTTGAATTAATTGTTCATACTGTTCATTTAAACGCAAGCGATAAGTTTGCAAATGAGCAAAAATTGAATTAATATTAATTTCAGATTGAGTAATTAAAGGATTAGCAGAGGTTAAATTAAGGGATTGTTCAAACTGCATTAAAGAATCAATTAAGCGACTCCAATCATATTTTTCTATAAATTCTCTACTATCGTTCTCATCTGTCCAGTTGTTTAATTCGATTAAAATAATATCGACTAAATAGCAGAGAGCATTTTTAATCACGGGATATTGTTCAGAATCAAAGTAATATTCTAGTAACTCAACAAGATTCAATAATAACCCGCTATCAATAGCAATCTGATTCATCAAATCTAGGCGTTTAGCATATTGAATTTTCTCTTGTTTTGCAGTATCTTGATTAGCATCCATGAACGATAACTGATCAAGCGCACCAAAAACTGAATGATTTCTTTTCTCGTCGTTGATTTTAGTATTTATGGTTTTTAAATCGGGTTTAATTTCTTGTATAAATTGCAAAATATTAGAAGAGTCAAGTTCAGAACTGCTAAGAGATAATTGTATTTTTTCTACGATATTAATTAGCTGATTTTTTAAGCTTAAAACTTTGACAACATCCATTATTATACCTCCTGGCTAGTCGGATGAATACTTATCTAACTGTAATTTACCATAATATTTTCTTTAGTAGAAAGTTAAAAGTATCTCATTTTCAGCGAGAATTCCTAAAACAATATCTAAAGTTTCTCTGAAGTAAGGACTACCACTTGATTACCTTTTTTAGGAATAATTAAATTTTTAATTAATTTAATATCTTCTTCACCTCGTTCAGGATTTAATAATGAAGGATCATGATAAGAGTCTTCTTCGGGGACATAAGAATCCGGTAAATTCTCAGGAAGTACCCAAAAAGTATTTTTAACTTCTAAATCATTATCAATATCAATCGCATAATGAAAACCATCAACAGGATTTAAAATTAAATCTCTTAAAGAAACTTGACCCTGTAGATAATTTTGCAGAGAATTTTTAGTTACTCGAAAAACTAGCCATCTGTTATAAACAGCATTAACATCAGACCAACAGTAAAGATAGCTTTCTCCAGATTGATTTTCAAATAATGATAATAATGGCCCATCAAAATAAATCAGATCAGCCACATACTGAAGATGAAGTGGAAATTTATTTAAAGAACAACCATTTAAAAGATTCATAAGCTTAACTTGTCTCTAATGGAGTAATAATTTCAAATTTTTGCGATAAGTCTGTATGTTGAAATTCATGAAGACTAAAATGTCCTTTTTGATCGACTGATGAAGCAATACCATCTGTCTTGTCAATGATTCCTTTTGCAAGATGAGTTCCTAATGTTTGACTGATATTAGGTCGGTTTTTTCTTAGCTGATTATAGCGTTGTTCTGCATGGTTTTGAGTATTAAATAATGACAGAGCATAACCTTGACAACATTGTTGAGGTGTATTAAATTTTCGGTGAGGTTTTATGATCAAAACAGGTAAAAAACTATTTTCTGACTGTTCCTGATTTTCCTCAAATACAAACCGATAAGCTGTCATTTCTATGGGTTGATAATCTGTAGGTGGACAATTAGAAAGTTCATTAATATGTTCTTGATACTTAAACGTCAATCACGACCCTCCCGATTCAGTCTATCATAACACTTTACAAAACCCAAAGCTTACTGTAGAGAACCTAAGCTTTCTCTACAGTAAACATGATCCTAAATTAACCGGGATTACGCCATAAGACTTTAGGCATAATTTGGGTATTATCAACCCGTTCCTTATACTTAATAGCGAAATTCAACAGCGAATCTAACAAAGAATCCGATAGGAAATGGGGTTGTAATCCTAAATCCAATAGATTGGTATTTTTAGCGTTGAAATAATGGTCTTCTAATTCAACACGGGGATTAGGAATATTCTCGACTTCCACATCTAATCCTAAAGCAATTCCCGCTTTTTTCACCATCATGGCTAAGTCACCGACGCTATGTAATTCGGTAAACTGATTAAAGACGCGGAATTGTCCAGAATCCGCCGGATTTTCTAATGCTAATTCAATACAGCGTACCGTATCCCGAATATCTAAAAAGGCTCTAGTTTGTCCGCCTGTTCCATAGACCGTTAAGGGATGACCAATAGCGGCTTGAATACAGAAACGGTTTAACGCAGTTCCAAACACACCATCATAGTCGAGACGGTTAATTAACAACTCATCCATCCCCGTTTCTTCCGTCAGAACCCCATAAACAACGCCTTGATTTAAATCCGTTGCCCGTAAACCCCAAATTTTACAGGCAAAATGGATATTATGGCTGTCATGTACCTTGCTGAGATGATAGAAACTGCCGGGTTGTTTGGGATAGGGTAAAGTATCTTTACGACCATTATGTTCGATGGTAATATAGCCTTCCTCAATATCAATATTGGGGGTTCCATATTCTCCCATCGTTCCCAACTTCACCAAATGACAATCGGGAAAATTTTCCCGCATCGCATATAACAGGTTGAGGTTGCCAATAACGTTATTTGCTTGGGTGAGAACGGCGTGTTCTCTATCAATCATTGAGAATGGTGCAGAACGTTGTTCTCCAAAGTGAATAATGGCTTGCGGTTCAAACTTGAGTAAACTCTTGATCAGGAAATCGTAGTTATTGATATCCCCAATAAACAGGTCAATAGACTTTCCTGTTAAATCTTTCCAACGTTGAATCCGTTGCTGAATCGGGGCAATAGGGGTTAACGTATCAATACACAGTTGTTGATCCCAGTGACGTCGAACTAAACTATCCAGAATACCGACTTCATAGCCACGATTGGACAAATACAACGCTGTGGCCCAACCGCAGTAGCCATCACCACCAATAACCAGGACTTTCATAAATACACTTGTTGAATCTTGATGTGCCAATATTGGGTAAATTTATCAGGAAAGGGGATCAAATTTTTACCTCGTCCGCAAAACTTGTCCAGCGCACAAATTCAAATGGCCCTGCTAAGGCACCCCATAGTTGTTCATCGGTTTTGGGGTCGTGTCCTCGGTCGTGACTAATAAAGCGATGTTCATCAATTTCAAATTCACTCGCTAGATAGGTGACGTTTCCTTTGCGTTCCACTATACATCCTTTACCTGGTTCGACTTCTCCTTTAAAACTATGTCCTGTCCAATGGGTAATAAAAGAACATCTTTCCATTTTTTTCAAACGGTCTTTTGTTAACTGTTGTAGTCGTGCGGGTTCACGGGAAGCACCATAAAATTCCTGCTCGTTTTCAATCACATAATTCTCAATTTCAATGTGATTTTGTTTATCGACTAATTTCAACACCCGCACACGATAGGGTTGTTTTAAGTTAATATCATAGGCTTGTTCTAAATACAAGCTAACACCGTCTAATAAGGCGACAGGTAAGGGACGCATACAAACCCGAATATGGGCAAAAAAAGGCGGGTTTTCAAAGGCTTGCGCTTGGTTACTGAAGTCAGCCGCCATTAATTGCGCTAGTTTGATAATATCAGTGGAATGAGTCATGACAAAATTGGATTGAGATCAGAATCAAAGTTATTATAATATAGATGACATTCCACAGTTCATTGATGTATTCTTTTGTCCCGATTCTATACCGACAACACTGACACAAGCTGTATCTGGGAGTTATTACTCCTATCTATATTTTTGAATCCATTTTTTCTTGTTGATTAAAATGTGTTTTTCAATATTAGGAAAAATTGCTCCTAAGCATTGAATAAATAGAGAGGGAATTTGTGCTAAATAAATCAAGGGTTTTTCTTTTCTTTGTAATTTAATTATTTTGACTGGATCATCTCTAAAAATGATTTTAGCTAAACAATTTATTTTAAAATAACGAACTTGATCACAGTATATATAAATAGCTTGAATTTGATAATATTCCAGATTATCTAAAAATCGCTTTGAATATAATAAATTGTGTAAAGTTGTTAAAGATTCTTCTTCTAAACATATATCTATATCTAATATTTTAGTTCTGATTAATTCTTTCATTAATTGAGCTTCAGAAATATTTGATCCTGTAAAACTACATCCCCCACTAAGAATTAATTTATCTATCTTATCCTCCGTAATATAAAAAATTACCAAATCAATATAATTTTTTAAGTTATCATCTACAATATTACCATAGCCACAAACAATTCCTATTTTCATATTGATTTCCTTAGATTTTTTAGTTTGGTCTACCCAGAATCCAAGTATAAGCTATTTTTAGCATTCGCCTGAATCTAACGCCATTTAAAATTCCAACTTGAGCATAGGATTGAAAGCCTTTAATTAAGAAGAAAAAGGATTTCAGAATTTGTTTTTGATACCAATAAGCTAAAGCTAAATCCAATAAACAACTAGCTGTTCCATGCAAGTTAAAAATGGTTTGTCTAATTTCTAGTGCTATTTTAAAATTTTGGATAGCCGTTTCACCATCATTTTCTGCTAGATTAATCAGACCTAATTGTTCATAACAATCAGAAATTCCTCGGAAATCATCTAATTTTTTATACCCTTCAAAGGCTATTGTTGCTAATTTTTTTGCTTCTGTCAAATTTCTTTGGTTAAGATAGATATAACCTAAATGATGAGCAATAAACACTTGAGCTTGAATATCGTTAATTTGTTGCGCTTTTTCTTGAGCATTTTGCAAAATTTTAATTCCTTGGTCATACTGTCCTTTTCTCCGTAAAATAATGCCTTGATGCACTTGTGGAGTAATTATTCGATGAATTAATCCCCGTTCTTTTCTGAGGCTAATAACTTGCTCATAAATTTCTAAAGCTTGATCAAAATGACTAGCATTCATTTCATAATAAGCCAAAATCTCAAGCATTCCCGTTTTAATATCATCAAGCTGAAAATCTGATTGAGCTAGATTTTGATGCTTCAAATTTTCATCAATAATCACTAACCATTTTTGCAAGTTCCTGATTCCATCTTGATAATTTCCCAAGGAAACTTGATACATTGCTAAATGGCAATTTGCTTTTATATGTTGTAAAGATTGAGGATGGGATGTAGCAGAAATTTCTTCAAGAATCTGAAAAACCTGTGTCGGATTTTGATTTAAACTACTTAACGTTATAGCTTTTAAAAGTAAAATATCATTTAAAACCTTGCTACTGGTTTTTAATGAATCTATAATTTCTTGAGTGACCCCCAGTAAAGTTTGATAAGAACCTTTGAAAGATAGATATTCAGATAAAGGGAGTAATAGATTAGTCGTAGAAGGATTAATAGCAATAGGAAGTTCAAAAATAGTGATTATAGTAGAATCAGTTAGTACCCATTCGGGAATTGTACACAGGTGATGTAAAGCGTATAAGCTATTGTTGACTTTTTGTGAAGATTGTTCATCTGAATGAGTTTTATAGTCACTCAAAAACCTAACCGTAGCTTTATAATTCATCCGTTGAAAACGGGGTAGGGTTTTAAAAAAGGCAGAATCAAGATTTAATTGTTCTAAAATCAAATCAATAGAGTTTTGATATAAAGCTTGATTTAAGAGTTGAGTCATCAGAGTTAATCCATGTTTTTCAGATATTCTAGGGCGATACTGCGGATTAAATTATGCTGTCTAATTACAGATTGATTATTTTCTACACTATCTTCAAAAAGAAAGCGATCGCGCAATGTTTCTAAAGCAATTTCTTGTTCTTCTTCTTCACAATCATCTTCTAATAAACTTAACCAATAATCAGGAGTCACAGCACAGCGATAGATGGAAGCTGAACAGAGTAGAAGATAAGCATTAAACGCATCTTTTTCTAAACGACTAAAGGTAATTTCTAGTCGAGAACGGACTCTTTTTCTGAGATTCCCAGTATATCGGTCTAATTTCCATTGGTCATTCGCACCTTGAATTATACCTTGTTCTTTAGCTTCTGCGATCGCTTTTTCTACTTCTTCAATTTCCTTTCCGTATGTATTCCAGTAAGCAATCACATTACCAAAAAAGGGTTTGTCACCAATTTCACCGGAAATAACCCTTAAAGCTAAAGGATGACCTTCATACGCTTTACCAATACGCTCTAAATAAGGTTGATGACCAGAAGCAGGTTCAATATCTAATCCTGTCTTTTCAAACAATGCTAGTTGTTCTGATGCTTCAAGTCCACTTAAAAGTTGAGAATCCCAAAAATTTTTATAGCGAGAATCTATTTGTCCGGGTAATTCTTGAGTCGTGAGAATTAAGCGACTTTGACAAATAGAACTCGCTAATAAACCGTGAAAAAACTTAACCCACCCTTCATCTTCAAAATCACTCCAGCCTTCGTCTTCATTCCCTTTCATAATCAATTCTAGGGAATCCATAACCACAAGATAACGATTTTTAACCAAGAAATTGACTAAACGATGGAGGATTTGTTCTGTATTTTTACGGTCTTCTAAGGTAACAATCTGTCCCCATTTTTCAAGCCAACGAACTGCAACACTAGCAAAATCTGAGGCTTGGTTTTGATTATCTAAATTCTCTGAATGAAATTTTGTCCAGTCATCTTTTAACCAATCTTTCCGTAAATCAAAGACTAATTTTTCAGCTAAAGCTGTTTTCCCAATTCCTGTAATTCCTGTAATAATCAAAACTCGACAACAACCTTCTATTTTCTGTTTTAATTCGGTGAGGAGTTGTTCTCGACCAACCCAAGATTCATCAAATTGAAAAAATTCGGGAACTTGTTCAGGTTGAGAAGATGTCGGACTAGAATGATCGACAACATCCTCCCACTTTACACCAACAGTTTCACAGAGTTTAATGAAAGCATCTTGGCTGATTGCTTTTCCTTCTCGAAATCGTTTCAAGGTAGCTGGTGATGTAGGAACGTAGCTACACCACATTGAAGAATTAGCTGACCAGCCTTTCTTTTTGCGGGCTTGCTCGATGGATACTCGGCCTGATTGTGAGGCTCTAAGACTAACTGACATTATAATAGGAGTAATTGATTTCTTAGGGTTATTAGCTTTAATAATCAGATTTTAATACATTTGGGGAAAATTATCTCAAATCATAGGTTGCTTTTAGAAATGGGGTGAGATGATTGATAAAAAATCATTCACCCCATAGAAAGAAAATTAAGCTGAAAGAAAATCAGATGAAGAATAGCGGATTGTACTATTAGCTGTGGATACGTTACGAGCAATCGCTAATACTTCACTATTATTACTGCTTAAAACAATTGCAGTATCATTAGCAGAATAGCCGTAAAGATTGCCAGGCTTAAGGGCATATTGACTTAAACTACCTTGGATTTTGATATAGTCATCCCGCCAGTTGAAATCTTCAATGACAGCATGACCATTTCCTAAGTAACCTTTGCCGTAATAATCTCCAATCACAAAGGTATCTACACCTGCATCTCCTCTTAAGTAATCAATTTCTCCATTACCACCAAGACCACTGTAATAAAAGGCATCTAAGACATCGTTACCATTACCACCCGTTACGGTATCGTTTCCTGTCCAACCTAGTAATGAATCATTCCCATCATTGCCAAATAGTTGATCGTTACCACTATTACCATTTAGGGTATCATTTCCTGCTGCTCCTGATACAGTGTCATTTCCAGCTAAACTATTGATATTGTCGTTACCTGCACCTCCGGTAATATTATCGTTGCCAGATGTAGGAGTTCCCCCTGGAGGTGGAGTTGTTCCACCTGTTATCGGTACAAATTTCGCACTATTAAATGCAGTTGTTCCAGGATATACAGTGCGAGAGTTAAAATATTGTCCCGCCCAGTTGGCTTCTGATAAAGTGAATGAACCATCAGAATTAACTCGTTCCACAAAACCTACATGACCGACAGAACCGGCTCCCGCTTGCCCGGGATCCCAAACCACAAAACTATTAGTTTGGGGTTGACGAGTCCATCCTCCCAAATTATCATCCCAGTAGCCAGCATTACCAAAGTATTTGGCTCCGAAACCTTGATTATTTTGAAATAATCCCTTTTCAATTGCACGACCATAAGCAAATTCAGTACACCAAAAAGTAGGATCATTGTTACCAGCAACAATCTTATTACCTGCCGCTTGATAGTTAATAGAACTAAGATTAATTCCAAAGTCTGAAGGACTAGGCATAAATTGTTCTCCTATTATTGTATTAAGGTTGAATGAATTGGGAAAAGGCTTAACCTTCTTTCCTCGGCAAGAAAGGTTTCTCGCTTCACTACACCTTGATTATTCCAAGAGATGATTTAAGCTGTCATATCTGCTAAGATCGGCTTATTCCTGATCTCAACTGATCTTGACAATGAATTAAAACTAGGTATGGTAGGTCAAACCTTTACAGCCTCGAAAGAAGGGCATCAAAAGATTCAAACTGCGATCGCAGATAGAAAATGGAAAGTCAGCGAACAGGATACTAGGCCTTTGGTTATTGCTTGTTATAGGTATATTGAGGAATATCAACAAAAGCATCAGCTAAGTGATAATGACCCTCGGTGGTTGAAAGATTTTGAACAAATTTTTCGAGTTGAAAGGGATAAACGCCAAACTCAAGAACAAAAACAGGAAAAATTAGATAAAATCAAGTGGGAAATTTTAAAAAATAATAAATTTACTTTTTTAGGAAAAATTAAAACATTGATTGATTCTGGGGAAATTTATGTTCAAAATATTTCTTGGGGAACTTGGAGCCGATTTGCTTCTCATAAAACAATATATCCAGTTAACGTAAATGCTTTTAAAATTTATTGTGCTATTCTGGATTTAGATTGGCGAAAAATAGCTGAGAATGAACCTCAACAATTTGATAATTTTTCCTTAAAATCTAATTTAGATGAACTTCCCCATCAGCCTATATTTTATGGAAGAGAAAATGAGTTAAATCAGTTATTAGAATGGCTGAGTAATAAACAAACAAGAGTTATTTTACTATTAGGAATGGCTGGAATTGGTAAAACAAGTTTAATCGTAAATCTTTTAGAGCAAATCACAGATCAGTTTGAGTGTATTATTTATAAAAATTTATCTAATCCTAAGCCTTTTTCTTTATTTTTGCATGATTTAACTGAACAACCTACAAATGTTACAGGAGATATAAAACCCATTATTGATTATTTTCGTAACCATCGTTGTTTACTGATATTAGATAATTGGGAAGAACTTTTAAAATCCGAACATTTAGCGGGTTATTACCGCCAGGAATACGAAAAGTATGGAGATTTATTAAACCAAATCGCTAAAACATCTCATCAAAGTTGTGGGCTTTTTATAAGTCAAGAAAAACCGAGACAATTTGAACTGTTATTATCTCAACAAATGCCAGTTTATTCCTGGGATTTAAAGGGATTAGATCCAGCATCTGCTCTCCAGATTTTTGAACAGCAAGGATTGGGAAAAGATACTCAATCTTTAACTAATTTAATCAGACGTTATAGTTATCACCCTGGAGTTCTTAACCTGGTAGCACAGGATATTAAACAAGAATTTAATGGAAATATTTTACAATATTTTAAACAAAGTTCACTCCTAGTAAGTGATGTCATTAGTAACTATATTATCCAGGCATTTACTAAACTATATAAAATCATTTCTCTGTTTCAACAAGAAGCAAAAGTATTACAAAAATTAGCTCATCCTGGTATCCCTAAAGGTTATGATTACTTTACTATTACCCCAGAAGTTTATTTAACGCCATTACATTGTTTAGTCATGGAAAAAGTTACTGGAGAAAATTTAGAACAGTGGTTAGAAAAAAATCAAAAAATTACCGATATAAAAATGGCAATAAATTGGTTAAAACAACTAACGGAAACTATTGCTCTAATTCATCAAGAGAAACTGATACACCGAGATATTAAACCAGAAAATATTATCCTAAAGTCTGAGGGAACTTTAGTTTTAATTGACTTTGGTGCTGTTAGACAAATGACAACAACTTATTTAATTAAGATGGGTAAAAATGAATCTGGTACAAAAATTGTATCTCCCCTATATACACCACCAGAACAAGAATTTACAGGTTTATGTTTTCCTCAATCAGATTTTTTTGCATTAGGGCGCACTTTTGTGAGTTTATTAACAGGAAATAATCCTGAAGATTTTGCCAAAAACACACTTAAAGATGAATTTCAATCTTTAGCAAAATTAATTAACTATATGATCGAAGAATATCCGGGTAAACGTCCTCAGAATACATCAATTATTTTACAATACTTAGACGCGATAGAACAAGAAAAAAACGAAAATATTAATCAAATTTTAGAGCTAATAAAACACCAAAATTATTGGCATTATTTCTTTTTAATTCAAAAACAAAAATTTTTATTAAATACAATTCCTATAGCTACCTTTTTAGTTGTAACCTCTCTAATTTTATCTTTATTATCACCTCAAATTGCTAGACAACTTAATGATCGTGGTTTACAAGCATTTAAGCAATCCAATTATAATAGTGCTTTATGGCAATATCGTTTAGCCTTATTTTTCAATAATAAATCTGTTTCGGCTCATCATAACTTAGGATTACTTTATGACAATCAAGAACAATTAGGTTCAGCCAAAAATGAATATCAAAAAGCTATTGATATAGGAAATTTGGACGAATCTTACAATAATTTAGCTCGTTTAGAAATCTTAACAGGTAATTACAATCAAGCTATTACTTTAATTGAGACCAGTTTAAAAATTAATCCTAATTCTGAGATTAACCCTAAACATGATCTATATAAAAATTTAGGCTGGTCACAATTAAAATTAGGACAATTATCAGCAGCTAAACAATCTCTAAAACAAGCTATTGACTTAAAGTTAAATCTAGCACCCCCTTACTGTTTAATGGCGCAAGTATTAGAAGCTGAACAAAAGCCAGCACAGATAGAATGGCAAAAATGTTTAACTTATTCTGCTCCAGATAATCAGCCAGAAATCAAAGAATGGCAGGAATTAGGAAAGCAGAAAGTTAAACAATAATGATTTTATAAAACCAAACTAGACTGCCTATAATCTAGGCAAATCTAGTTAGAATTACAAACTACTTTGTTCCTCCTGTATTACCATCTGGACAATTATGATTAACCTTAACTTCAAAAGGATCTGGAGAAGCAAAAGCAGGTTGATTATAAGGCAAAATATCACCCATGAATCTTACAGTATGAACCATTAAACTCACAATCAGTAAAATTTGGGTTAAAGAAAGACGTTTCATCACAGATTACCTCTCAATAATGGGATGAGAAGCTCGTTGGCCAACTGTGCTTACTCGTATATTTCCAGAATGCTTGATAATGAATGGTTTGAAGGCTCAGTTTGTTCAATCTACTTGGCGAAATAAAATGAACTAAAACTGAACCCTTAAACCTATAAATCAATGTTCTCGTAGCGAGTCAAAATGGTCGATACAGCAAAAATCTAGTTAAAATCAGGACTTTAACATCTGATATAATGAGAAGTCAGGTAAAGTCAGGTAAAGTCAGGTAAAGTCAGGTGAGGGTGTTTAATCTTATGACAGAGCAATTCAGCAACTTAAGTGAAGATGAAGCTTTGGAAGTAGCCAACAGATGTTTTTATGAAAAATTTGGAGAGAAACTTAGTGATATTGAGACAATTATTTTTAGAGAATCTTGGCAGAAAAAAACTTACAATACAATAGCTGAGAGCCATGCTTATAGTCAAAACTATCTTCAAAAAGATGTAGGAAATAAATTTTGGGATAAACTTTCAGAAGCATTAGGAGAAAAAGTAACTAAAAGGAATTTTAAAGCAGCTATTGAACGAAATTGTAAAGGCTATCAACAAACCAATACTTTTGGTGGTACTCCTAAAGAGTATAGTGAAGAAACTTGGCAAAAAGAAAAAACTTATGGTCAATTTGTAGGACGAAATCCTGAAATAGAAGAACTCTTAAAATACCTAGAATCTGAACAAAAAAATAAAGTTTTAGGGATAATTGGAATACTGGGTATCGGTGGTTTAGGAAAAACTGCCCTTTGTCATCAATTAGTATCCCAAGCTTATCATGCTAAATTATTCTCAAAAATTGCTTGGGTCAGAGCAAAAGTATATCAATATTATCCGGAACAAAATCAAACTAATTCTAGCTCACGAGATTCTCGTTTAACCTTAAAAGATGCTATTAAAGACATTGGGAGTGAACTCAAATTACCTCATTTCGTATTACAAGATATTGAAAAGTGTAAAATTGAAATCAGTAAGATATTAAATAACACGCAAACTCTAATAGTTATTGATGGTTTAGAAGACACAGAAAGTCCTAAAGAATTAGCTAACGAACTACGGAGTTTATTAGGGCAAAGTACCTTGATTTTAACCAGTAGAAAGGGAACAGAGAGTGATATTTTTGAATATAGACTTGGTAAATTAAATCGTGATGTATCGCGTGAATTTATTCAAGTCATTTCAAAAGAAAAATATCCAGTTAGTCAAAATCCTATTCTTCAAGCTACAGAAGCTGAAATGGAAAAAATTTTAAAGATTACTGATGGAATGCCTTTGGCGATGAAGCTTTTGGCCAGTCAATTGAAAAATTTGGATTTAGATCGCATTGTTGAACGCTTTGAGAATGTACCAGAAGGACAAGCATTGTATGATTATCTTTTTGAAGATAGTTGGCAAGAACTTTGTAATTTAAATGCTGTTTGGACTCAACATTTATTAATTAATCTTGCGGCTCGTAATCAACCCGTTCCGGTGAGGTTATTGTATGATCTTACTGATCAATTATCAAAAAACGAAGTTGATCATGCCTTGAGACTTTTAGTTAGATTATCTCTAGTAGATGTAAGTTCAGGATTAAGTAAACAAGTATCTTTACACTCTTTTACAGCCCGTTATTTTCGCTATACATTAAGAGAGAAATATGAACAACTTACCCAATAATGTTGAATTTTATAAAAATTATCTGAATTTATTGTATTCTAGTCCAGATACCTGGAGTCAAAACTGGTTAAAAAAAGCTCAAAAACTTAATGAAAAATTATTTAGTAATCAACCAGAACAATCAGAATCAGTAACAGAAATTATTGGGCAATTGCGAGATATTTTTGAGCAAATTAATTATGATGTTAATCAACAGAATTATGATGTTAATCAACAAAATATAAGAGATTATTGTCGAGTAATATTTAATTATTGTGAATTAACCCAAGATTGGCGAGATTGGGGAAATTGGACTGAACAAGAAATTGCTAAAGGTGTAGGAACAGATGCACCTTGGTTATATTGTGGTTTAGGACGTTATCTCGAAGAAATTGGTCAACTTCAAAAATCTATAGACTATCATCAAGCAGGAATTTTAGCCAGTCAAGAAGCTGGTGATAAAATATTTTTAGCTTGGAATCATTTAGGAGCAGGAATAGCACTTCAACGTTATAATCAACCTGATGATGCAGAAAGACATCTTTTGCAAGCTTTAAAACTATTTGAACAGCAAAATCATCTTTATTTACAAGCAAATACATTAGCTAATCTAGGCAGTTACTATGATCGATTTGACAAAAGTAATCTTGCTGTTAATTGTTATCAAGAATCGGCATCGATTTTGCGAGAAATAGAGAACTATTTTGATTTGGGTCGGATTCTTTATAGCCAGGGAATTGCTCATTTGAACCTGAACCAAATCAAGGAAGCGGAATTAGTTTTCTTAGACGCTCAAGAATTATGTGAAACAACAGAAAATTGGTATTTTCTTGCCTTGAGTTATTATGGAATGGGTTGGTTAGAATATAAAAAAAGTCATTTTCTAAAATCTAAAGATTTTTTGGAAAACTCCCTGCGACAAATTAAAAAAGCAAAGGAATTGGGAACAGGAGCAAGTCGGTTATCTTTCCCTGAAATTGAGGGAAATATCTATATTTTAGCAGCAGCAGCTTATAGCAAAGGTTCTCAGCCAAATTTTGAAGCTGCTGAAAGATATTTAGATCAGGCAGAACTAGCTTATAATCAGTTAGATTATGCTACAGAAAAGCTGCTTAATGTACTTGCAAATCGAGCAAGAATATATGAATATTCTGAAAATTGGTCTCAAGCGATATTAGCTTTTTCAGAATTATTGAAAGAAGGAAAACGCTTAAATTCCATGAAAATAATTGGAGATGCTGCTATCCATCTCATTCGTATCTACTATAAAAAATCAGCGTCCTTGGGAGAATGGCTGAAACTGTTGAATCAATTAGGTTATTTGGGCTTTATAAGTTTAGCAAAACGATTTCACCGTTAAGCTACTATTATATTATTAATTATTAGCCACTATTTATTTAATTCAACTTTGTTTAAAACTGAAGAATAAAACCTGAGTTTTATGATAATCATCTTCACCCATTAAGACTAAACTTTGATTTCCATCCGGTAAACGAGAGCCTAACGTCATTCCATTTAACTGTTGTAAAGATATTCCTAAATCTTGTAAATCAAGTAATAATTTTTTTCGCACAGGTTGTACTTTAATTAAGTCTCCTTGTAAACTCACCATACGAGAGGTGTCCGTTGCATCTCCGGTGAATAACTGATAAATTTTACCCGTGTCTTTTGATTGTTCTAAACTCAGTAATATTCCCCCTTTAGCCGCTGCAATATCCACTAAGCGTTGAGAGGTTTCATCTAGTAGATATAAGGTTTCAGAAACTAGAAAAGAAGCTCTATCTGCGATGACATAATGCAATAATCTTAATTTAGTTGAATTTTCTGGATCTCGATCTTGAATTAAAGGTTTTTCTGTCACCGTAAATAATCTAAAGGGATCTCGACCATCGGGACTAAAGCCATCGGGAGAAATTGTTAAGCCTTTAAAGCCAAATTTAGGTTCGACTCCTTGGGTTTGTTCAGATTCATTAAATTGGGGAAAATAAAAGGGAGAAAGAGGAACAGTATTTTTTAATTGTCCGGTTATTAAATCGTATTCAGCAATTAAGGGAGGAGTGTTAACATTTTCTAAATTTTCCGTCGAAATAAACACAGAATGACGCGGAGAAAAGGCAATACTTTCAGGGTAAACTTGATTTTCCAAAAGCGGTTGATCCTGTTTATCCTTGAGTATTGTTAATCCGTCTATGGTAATATCTTTTAACGGGATAGATTCAGACGGATCTAAGGTAAAGTTCAAGGTGTAAAACTTAGCTGGGGACTCTGTTTTTGCTGTATCTGATAACCCATAAAATCGAATTCTGCTATCCGTTGAGGTTCCATACCCCGGAACTTGATAAGTCAGAGATGATAACTTCTCGACAGATTGATGTTTCAATGTTGTTGAGTTTGATAATTCATATTTCCCTAAAAAACTGAGCGATAAATCAACAAACATTCTCTCCTCTGCGGACACTTGCGGAATAGAACAAGCGGTTAAAAATACCAAACTACAGAATAAAATTGCCAGATTTTTAAAAAAGCTTTTATATTTTTTGCCAACTCTCAATTTTCTTTCCTCCTGAATTCTATCCTGCTATTATCCCATATTTTATCAGGTTTCAGTAGCATTGACGGTTGCTTCTAGGGTACAATTGATTTATGCTGGCTATAATCGCTTTTAAGAATACACCGTTAACCTTATGATCAATCGCAAAAGTCTTACCATTCAAACATTAAATTATATTGTAATGGTTGTTGTTATAATTTTATATGGTTTCGGAAATATGGGAATTGCGATCGCAGAAAAGAAAAAAGAAACTGAACCTGAAAAACCCTTATTAGATGATTTTTCTCCTAACCCGTTATTCAGTAAAGAACCCGACCATTTACTTCCTTCTCCCCCTTCTGAAGGACAAATTTTAGGCAAAAGTCAACAGGACATATTAGAACCAGAATTAGCCAAACTGAATGTAGAAGCCACCGCATTATTAGCCGCCCAAAATATTCCGGGTGCGTTTGAATTATGGAACCGAGAGTTAAGAATTCGTCGTTATTTTGGATTATCTCAAGAAATTGCTGCTTTAAATCGGGTGGGATTAATTGCTTGGAATAATAGTCAACGACTCTATATAAAATTTATCACTGAACGTCTGGATCAAATTTTACAAAAACTGCAAACAGAAAAGAATAATAATTTAGAATTATGGCAATTTTTGGGATTAGCTTTTAAGAATGTTAGAGCTAAAAATCAAGCTTTAATTGTTTATCAAACTTTATTAGAAACGGCTAACAAAAGTCAAGATATTTTAGCCGAAGAACAATATTTTAATGAGATTGCTCAAATTTATATGAATTGGTTAGATTATCCCAAAGCCTCGGAAACCTATGAAAAACTATTAGAATTACAGCAGGAAATTCGTACCGTACAAGGGGATAGGCTACCTCCTCAACCCCAACCAGCTACACCCGAAAATCCCAACCCGACACCACCACCGAGTGAAGTGCGATCGCTGCAACAATTAGCGTTTATTTATGAACAAATTGGAGAATATTTAAAGGCTATTTCTGTTCGGGAAAGACTAGCAGGCTATTATGCAAATCAACCTAATTTATTTCCCATTCCTGAAATTAAATTAGCCATTGGTGGGAATTATGAAAAATTAGGACAATTTGAACAAGCCGGATTAACTTATCAGGAAGCTTATGGTATTGCGACCTCTATTCAACAGTTTGATAACGCCAGTGAAGCATTAGGAAGATTAGGGAAACTTTATCGTTCTCAAAACCAAATTAAAACCGCTTTAGATATTTATCAAGCTCAAGTTTTAGTCAATCAACAAGCTTATAATTATTATGGCATGATGAATGCTTATGATCAAATCGGGGATATTTATTTATCTCAAAAAGCCTATCAATCTGCGATCGCAGCCTTTCAACAAGGATTAGCCTTAGCACAACAGTTAAAATACAGAGAGGATTATTTTGTGAAAAAAATTGATATTGTTAACCGTCAAATGAATCAATAATCAGTTGTCAGTTGTCAGTTGTCAGTTGTCAGTTATCAGTTATCAGTTAGAAGAATATTGTCATTAATATTTTCAATCCAATTAAAAATAGGATCGTTAGGATGACAATGGTAAACGACTTGATATAACTCTCTAATTAACTGTTTAACAATGGTTGGATTTAATTTTTCTAAGTTATGATCATGAGGCATAACCATCAACAGCATCTCTGTGGTTTTAGTGCCATCTAAAGCAGGTAAAATATAAATAATATTTTTTAACGTTTTTGCTCCTAAGCGTGTATAAAATCCGACTCTGCGTTGCTTTAATTCCCGATCTTCTCCAAAATCAGGATGTTCAACTTCTAAGACTAAAGTTTTAGATTGGTTTTTAACGAAATCAATTATATAATTCAAAAATTGAGAGCCGATTTTAATATTTCTTAAATGGGGAACTGTTGCTAAATAAGCTAATAAGATAAAATCCTGACTGGGAAGAAAATATAAAATTGACATTAAAGCCAATTGATCTTGATAATAACCCCCCCAGAGTTGAGCTTTTTTCGCTAGAATTGCTTCTTGTATGCAAGCAACCGAAACTCGTTCATAAGCAGGAAATGTTTGTTCATAAAGAGCGATCGCCACTTTAAAATCAGGATGATCAGGATTTTGAATGAGCTTAAATTGAATTTGCGGATTAGTTGAATACATAGGAGATTTTAGTTTAAAGGGAAATGATCGCCGTCCAGAAACCAGGTTTCTCCACAGATCTTAATTTGATACCATTAATCTCCCATAGAAACCTGGTTTTTAGTTCACGCAACTTAACCCTACCATAAATCCGCACACCTCTTGACAGTATGTTACAAATGTAATATAATTGACATAAATCAATATTTAGATAGACTATAAAACTCTTATGCCTTACGAAACCTTAAAACTTTCCACCCCTAAACCCGTCCTATCTTGGGCAAATCATGAGTTAGGTTCCGAAGAAACCAAAATGGCAAAAAACGTCGCTTCTTTGCCCTTTGTGTTTAAGCACGTTGCTTTAATGCCCGATGTTCACTTAGGAAAAGGGGCATTAGTTGGTTCTGTTATTGCTACAAAAGAAGCCATTATTCCAGCGGCTGTGGGCGTTGATGTGGGTTGTGGGATGTGTGCCGTTAAATTACCTTTTATTGGCGAACAAGTCGAGGGAAAACTCAAAAAAATTCGCCAAGAAATTGAAGCTGCTATTCCAGTTGGATTTAATGACAATAAAGAAATTGAAAAAGCTGTTACAAACTGGCAAGGATGGCGAGAATTTAAAGATCTACATTCTAAAGTTCAAAACTTAGAATCAAAAGCCATGAAACAAATGGGATCTTTAGGAGGGGGTAATCATTTTATTGAACTGTGTTTAGATGCAGAAAACAACGTTTGGTTAATGCTGCATTCTGGTTCTCGTCATATTGGTAATATGTTAGCCCAGAATCATATTGACACTGCAAAACATCTAGCAAAATTAGCTGAACTTAAACTACCTGACCCTGATTTAGCTTATTTTGTATCAGGAACTCCCGAATTTGCAGCCTATTGGAATGATTTACAATGGGCACAACATTATGCTCGATTAAATCGAGATATTATGATGGCACGGTTTAAACGAATTGTAGAAAAAGCCATTGCGGGAGGTAAACCCACCAAACCTTTATTAGAGGTTAATTGCCATCATAATTATTCTGAAAAAGAAGTGCATTTTGGCGAAGAAGTTTATGTTACTCGTAAAGGTGCAGTTCGGGCAGCAGAACAAGATTATGGGATTATTCCAGGTTCAATGGGAGCAAAATCTTTTATTGTTAAAGGCAAGGGAAATCATGATAGTTACTGTAGCTGTTCCCACGGCGCAGGGCGTTTAATGTCTCGAACTAAAGCCAAAAAACAATTTAGTTTGGATGATTTAATTCAACAAACTCAAGGGATTGAATGTCGCAAGGATGAAGGAGTGATTGATGAAATTCCCGGTGCTTATAAACCCATTGATGAAGTCATGAAACAACAATCCGATTTAGTTGAAGTGGTAGCCACTTTAAAACAAATTCTCTGCGTCAAAGGGTAAAAATTCCGTAGGGGCGAGGTCTTCTCGCCCTCTAACTTAAAAATTTTTTTTGTATCAAAAAATAATCATTATTTAATGTAGGCTATAGGGATAAAACCTGACTCCTAGGATTGTTTATACTCTGTAACTAATGTTAAACTCAACCATTCTCCTTTATCATTATATTGACGAATTAAACGCTGTCGAATATCAGGCTTAATTAACCAACCTGCTTCAAAAAAGAAGGGTTTTCTTAACTCTACTCGTTCAGGAATTGTAGCAGATGCCCCATCCGGCAATAATATGACTCTAACTGGGTTTTTCCCTTGATCAAAGCGAATCATTGAACCCTCAATTCTAGCTTTTGAGGATATTTTAATGTCTTGAACCCCAAACGTTAAATTTTGCAGCAGTTGATATTTACTATCAGACTCTAATTGCAACTGCATTCGAGTTGGATAAATATCAGGAGAACGTAAATCAGGATAAAGGGTAATTCCTTCACCTTTCCACTCTCCTAATAAGGCTTCAAGGGTTAAAGCAGGGCGTTCAATATCATTGCTTCCCTGACGTTTTTCTCGAATTAAAGTTAAGCTTTCTAAATAACCATCAAGATTAAATAATTCTACTAGGCGCAACCGTCGATTTTCATGAATAAACCCAAACTCTGCACCAGATTTTGAAATCGGAGACAGTTGAATAGTGCCTTGAGAAAAAGTACCATTCTCAAAAAATAAAATATCTCGTCCCAGAGATTGGTATTCTCGAACTAATTCTTTAATTTCCGGTTCAAGTGTTGGATCGGAATTAGGATAAAATCGTTTTAGGGTTAGGCGGGCTGTTCGATTTTCATTAAAACTTTCTAGGGTAAGATGACTGGGAATATCATTAATGAGTTCTCCTTGGGGTGAGAACTGGGTAAAAGACCCTTGCCATTCTCCCAGATTTTTTAGAAAACTTTTCCATTGACTGTTCATTTTGATTTTTATTAATTATAAGGTTTATAATGTTACCAAATTATCCAATCATAACACTTTTAACAGATTTTGGCTCAAAAGATATTTATGTCGGGGTAATGAAAGGAGTTATTAGTCAAATTAATCCTCAAATTAATATCATTGACTTAACCCATGAAATTCCCCCTCAAAATATTGCTATGTCCAGATTTTGTTTAATGAATGCTTATTCCTATTTCCCAGAAGGAACCGTTCATATTGCTGTGGTTGATCCTGGGGTAGGAACCCAACGACGAGCGATCGCGATTAAATTTAAAAATAGCTATTTAGTCGGGCCGGATAATGGATTATTAACGGGACTATTAGAACCCTTTTTAACGTCTAAAATTGACATTAATTCTAATCATTTAGAATCCCCGGAAATTATTGCTGTTGAATTAAATAATCCTAAATATTGGCGAACCTCTCAACCGAGTACAACCTTTCACGGTCGAGATATTTTTGCGGCGGTTGGTGCTCATTTAGCCTCTGGTATTCCCCTAGAACAATTGGGAACCTTCATTGACCTAAAAACGTTAGTACGCTTATCTTTACCATCCTGTCGATTGACTGATGATGGCATAGAGGGATGTATTCAATATATTGATGGGTTTGGAAATTTAGTCACCAATATTCCTGGGGAAGCCGTTGCGGATAAAAACTGGTATATAGCAATCAGCGAAGGTAAGAAAAAGCCCAAAAACAAAAAACACAAACCGAAAAAAAATAAACTTAAAAATAAGAAAAATTCTAAAAAAATATTGCAAACAGAGCAACATAAACTTGCGGGTTTATCTTGTCTGATTCCAAAAGGTCAAACCTATGGAGATTTGCCATCAGGTCAATTGGTCGCCTTAGTAGGTTCTCATCAGTGGTTAGAAATTGCCATGAATGGGGGAAATGCTCAACAACAATTAAAACTAGATTTAGGAGCAAAAGTCCAGGTGATTATCAGTCATCAGTAATTAGGGATTGAAAATAAAACCCTACATCTAACAACCTCACCATTACGGAAAAATCCCTGGTGAAACATCCCTACAACCCTACAGGGTTTTCTACACTTCTCGCTCCCAGTTCAATTTGTCATTATGTAAATTAGGTAGACAACATTAGGGCTGTGAAATGAAAGATCTTATTCAATCCTTTTATAATTGGTATCGCGTTACCCTACGGAATACAAAATATCGTTGGGTTGTGATTTTAGGAAGCTTACTTTATTTAGTGAGTCCGATTGATATTTCTCCTGACTTTCTACCCGTTGTCGGATGGTTAGATGATGGGATAATTGCGACCATTTTAGTCACTGAAGTATCGCAATTACTCATTGAAGGTTTAAACCGCCGCAAACAAACCCGTCAAGGGACAGAGGTTAATGAAGTTGAATCTGTGAACCGTGACCAAACCGTTGTAGACGTTTCTGTCAGCTAGATTAATTTTTTTGATATAAATCTTAAAAGGGAGTAGAGAAAATTAACCCTGATCTCTACTCCCTGTTTTAATAATAATTAATAGGAGGAGACATCTTTATTGATAAAATCAAGGAATATAACCCCAAAAAATCGGGTTTAATTCTCAGGAAACATTCATTCCCATCCACCATGAAGACTCTGACATCTAATACCCCTCCCAAACTTAATTGTTGCGATCGCAAAACTCTTCTCAACTATTTTCAGGATGCTTGGCAACTCGAAGATCTGCTCCTAAAAAGTTTAGTCGGAGAAGATACATTTTATCTGAATCCTGACCCTTTGAGAAATCCGCTCATTTTTTATCTCGGGCATTCGGCGACTTTCTATATCAATAAATTAATGCACGTTGGATTATTAGAAGAAAGCCTTAATCCAGACTATGAAATTCTGTTTGGAGTTGGGGTTGATCCCGCAACACCCACCGAATTAAATCAAGCGATCGCCCATTCGGAATGGCCGGAGGTTGCATCGACTTGGAAATATCGAGAACAAGTCTTAGAAAGACTATCAGAATTCATTGAAAAAACGCCGATTACTTTGCCAATTCTTCCCGATCATCCCCTGTGGGCGTTAATCATGGGAATTGAACATCAGCGCATTCATGTCGAAACCTCTTCGATGTTATTTCGTCAGCTTCCCCTAGAGCGAGTTCAACGCCCTTCAGACTGGAAATATGCCCCGTCTAATAATTTCACTCCTGAGAATGAAATGGTAAAAGTTGCAGGTGGAATTGCAAAACTGGGCAAAACTTTTGATGATCCAACTTATGGTTGGGATATTGATTATGGTTCACGCACTGTTGAAGTTGCACCTTTTTTAGCGAGTAAATATCTCATTACCAATCGCGAATTCCTGGATTTTGTTAAGGCGGGTGGCTACGAAAATCAAGACTATTGGGATAAAAAATCTTGGCAATGGAAAACTGAAAATAATATCCAACATCCCAAATTTTGGCGATTAGAAAAGGGCAGTTATAAATATCGCGCCCAGTTTGATGAAATGGATGTACCGTTAGATTGGCCGGCGGAAGTCAATTATTATGAAGCAATGGCTTATTGTCGTTGGAAAGGTGAAGGAACTCGGTTAATGAATGAAGCTGAGTACAATGTTGCTACTTACGGTAATGGTTTAGTCGAAGATGTAGACCATTATAATCTCAATTTTAAATTCGGTTCACCGAGTCCGGTGGGATTGTTAGAAACGGCAAAAAGTTACTCTGGACTTTATGATTTGCGGGGGAATGTTTGGGAATGGTTGAGTGATCATTTAAACCCCCTTTCAGGGTATGAACCCCATTTTCTTTATGAAGATAATTCTGCTATCTTTTTTGATACTCAACATCAAATGATGTTAGGAGGCTGTTGGATCACAAATGGCACGGAAGCTTTAAAATATTATCGCAATTGGTTTCGTCCGAATTTCTATCAACACGCTGGTTTTCGGATTGTTCAAGATATTAACTAATACAGTTATCAGTTATCAGTTATCAGTTATCAGTTATCAGTTATCAATACCCTTACCTGGAAAAAATAACTCTATCTTTAGATAGATGTTATGTTTAATATAACATCTGGTATGGTTCGAGCTAATTATTAATCCTTTTTACCTTTTGTTATGAAGGCTACAGAGCAACAAAGAGTAGCACAGTTAATTCGTGAAACTCGTCAGTGTCTGAATTTGTCTCAAGTTCAATTTGCCTTAAAATTAGGGGTATCATTCCAAAGTGTCAATCGATGGGAGAATGGGCGAACCAAACCCCTACCTTTAGCCTTAAATCAGATTAAGCAATTACTTGATCAGATGAGTGCTTCGCCAGAACCAACTCTGCAACAACGAAGTCGGGATCTTCTGGCTCAATATTTTTCCGACTAAGGACTAAAATAGGGGTTCAAAAGAGTGAACATTAACCTCTCAACAGATTCGTTCAGTGGGCAAGGGGAAATTCATCAGTTAATCTGTACCTTAGATTGGTCAAAAACCCTTCTCGGCCCACCGTCCCAATGGCCTCAGAGTTTACGAACCGCCGTCAGTATTATCTTAAACTCTCGCTATCCGATGTTTATTTGGTGGGGCGAAGAATACATTAACCTCTACAATGAAGCGTATCGCCCCATTTTAGGAACCCGAAAACATCCTCAATTTTTCGGACAATCTGCGAAAGATTGTTGGGCTGAAGTCTGGGATGTCGTGGGACTCTTAGCCGAAAGTGTGCTGCATACAGGTCAGCCTACCTGGTCAGAAAATCTGATGCTGATCATGCACCGTTCCGGTTATACCGAAGAAACCTATTTTACCTTTTCCTATAGTCCGATTACCGACGAAAGTGGCGGAGTCGGGGGTATTTTTTGTGCTGTAACCGAAACCACCGAACAAATCATCGGAGAACGACGACTGCAAACCCTGCGGGAAATTGCCACAGCCACCACCGACGCTAAAACCGTTGAAATAGCTTGTCAGCGTGCAATTGAGGCGATCGCATCTAACAACATGGATATCCCCTTCGCCCTGCTGTATCGCATTCAAGATGGAA
The DNA here is from genome assembly GCF_900009145.1 of Planktothrix tepida PCC 9214. NCBI lineage: Bacteria > Bacillati > Cyanobacteriota > Cyanophyceae > Oscillatoriales > Microcoleaceae > Planktothrix > Planktothrix tepida. Next base: position 232,142 of record NZ_LN889812.1, on the reverse strand, counting down.
AACAAGCTTATCTTGCGGGAACCGCCGGAATAGAACCGAATCATCCCATTGCCCTATCCCCGATTAACTTAACCGAAAATTCTGATCCTTGGGAGTTAAATCTTGTTAACCAAACTGGGGAAACACTGCTATTAGAAGACTTAAATACTCGGTTTGACAGCTTACCGATGGGGGTTTGGGATGAACCTCCCCAGGCTGCGATGGTCATCCCCTTAACTCAAAAGCCCCAATCTCAGTTAGCCGGATTTTTAATCCTAGGAATTAGCCCCCGACGTGCCTTTGATGACTCCTATCGGGGGTTTTTTGATTTAATTGCCAATCAAGTCGCCATCGCCATCGCCAATGCTCAAGCCTACGAAGCTGAACGACAACGCTCCGAAGCCTTAGCAGAACTCAACCGAGCCAAAACTGCTTTTTTTAGTAATATTAGTCATGAATTCCGCACTCCATTAACCTTAATCTTGGGTTCCTTAGAAGAAACCCTTCTCAGTCCCAACTCCCTCAATCTTGATCAACAGGAACAATTACAAGTCGCCAAACGCAATAGCTTACGACTTCTCAAACTCGTGAATACTCTCCTCGATTTTTCCAGTTTGGAAGCCGAACGATTTCAAGCGGTTTATGAACCCACTGATTTATCAAGGTTTACCACAGAACTTGCAAGTATGTTTCGTTCGGCTATTGAACGAGCCGGAATGCAGTTGATCATCGATTGTCCTCCCCTCCCAGAACTTATCTATATTGATCGGGAAATGTGGGAAAAAATAGTTCTCAACCTCCTTTCAAACGCCTTTAAATTTACCTTCAAAGGCAAAATTACAGTGTCTCTGCGGTGGATGGGGGATCACGTTCAACTGAATGTTCAAGATACCGGAATTGGGATTCGCAGCAAAGACATTCCTCATGTATTTGAACGGTTTCATCGTGTTTCCGAAGCGCAAGGCAGAACCTATGAGGGATCGGGCATTGGTCTATCCTTAGTCAAAGAGTTAGTCCAGTTGCACGCAGGTACGATTGAAATTAGCAGTATTCCAGGGGAAGGGAGTTGTTTTATCGTGTCCATTCCCTCTGGCTGCGCTCATCTGGATACTGATCAGATTTGTCAGACAACTCGCTACAATTCCTCACCCCTAGAAGCCACAGCTTATTTAGAAGAGGTAATGAGTTGGGAAAATCCGTCTTGCATCGCCCCGTTAAAACCTTTTTTATCCCCTACTTCCCGCATTCTGCTGGTAGAAGACAATGGGGATATGCGGAATTATATGCAGCGTTTGTTGAGTCAACACTATCAAGTCGAAAGCGTTCATCATGGGTTAGCAGCCTTAGAAGCGATTCATCGTCAGAAACCGGATTTAGTCGTCTCTGATATTATGATGCCGGAATTAGATGGTTTTGAACTGCTGCACACCCTACGACGAGATCCCAGAACTCAAGAAATCCCCATTATTCTTTTATCTGCTCGGGCTGGAGAAGAAGCGACTATTGAAGGCTTAGAAGCCGGGGCTGATGATTATCTAATTAAACCGTTTTCAGCCCGTGAACTTTTAGCTCGTGTCCACTCCATTTTAGAACTTACTCGACTGCGACAGGAAGCCACAATTCGAGAACAAGAATTAAATACCACAAAAGCCCAGGTGATTGATATTCTCGAAAGTATTACCGATGGCTTTTTTGCCTTAGATCATCAGTGGCGATTTACCTATATTAACCAAGCTTCAGAACGGCTATTTTTGAAAACCAGAGGGGAATTATTAGGGTGTAACCTATGGGAAATTTATCCTAATTTTTTAAAATCTATTGAAGCTCAAAAACTGCATCAAGTCATGGAAAATCAGGAGGCAGAACATTTTGAAACTTCAACGATTCATCCGGGATTTTGGTATGAAGCCCACGTTTATCCTTATCAAGAAGGTTTAGCCGTTTATTGGCGAGATATTACCGAACGAAAACAAGCTGAAGTTTCCCTGCGTCAAAGCGAAGAACGATTTCGGGTGGCTCAAGAATTATCCTTAGATGCCTTTACTATTTTGCAAAGTGTGCGAGATGAAACGGGCAAAATTATTGATTTTGAGTGGACTTATGTTAATCCGAAAGCGGCTGACGTTTTACACCAAACCATTGAAAAGTTAATTGGTCAGCGACTTTTAGAAGTGCTTCCAGGGAATAAAACCAATAGTGATTTATTTGAACGTTATGTGCGAGTAGTAGAAACCGGAGAACCCCACGATATTGAGTTATGTTACCAATCGGAAGGAATTATGGGTTGGTTTCGGAATATGTGTGTTAAAATTGGTGATGGTGTGGCGATTTCTTTTAGTGATATTAGCGATCGCAAATTATCAGAAGCAGCCTTACTCCAAAGTGAAGAACGATTGCGAGTTGCCCTTAAAAGTGCACCGATTACTTTATTTAATCAAGATCAAAATTTACGCTACACCTGGATTTATAATCCCTTTCTTCAACAATCTGTTGATGAAATTATCGGTCGCAGCGATTTTGACTTACTCCCACAAGAACAAGCATCCCAACTGGTTCAACTCAAACGCCAGGTTTTAGAAACCGCTACCGGGGCACGGGAGGAACTTTGTTTGATTATCCAGGAACAGAAATATTATTTTGATTTAACCATTGAACCCCTACGCAATACGGAGGATGAAATCATCGGAGTTACTTGTTCTGGGGTTAATATTTCCGACCATAAACAAGTGGAATTAGCCTTACGCCAAAGTGAAGCCTTGGCTAATGCACGGGCTGAGGAATTGAGAACCTTTATGGAAACGGTTCCGGCTGCGGTTTGGGTTGCCCACGATCCCCAATGTCATGAGATGACAGCAAACCGGGCTGCCCATCAATTGGTACAGTTACCGTCTGGTAGCATTGTTACGGCTACCCCGGAAGATGGAAGTTATCCTTTTTTATTCACAATTCAACACCAGGGGGTTGATATTCCCCTGGAAGAGTTACCCATGCAAATAGCGGGACGCACGGGGGAGGATGTTGAGGCAGAATTTGAGTTTGTCTTTGAAAATGGGGAAGTTCGGTATATTTATGGTCGGGCGGTTCCCTTACGCGACGAGGGGGGGAAAATTCGAGGGGTTATTGGTGCGTTTTTAGATATTAGCGATCGCAAACGAGCCGAAGAGGAACTACGAGAACGCGAACAACGGTTTATTACCTTATTTCATGGCATGGAAGATTGGGTACTGGTGTACCATCTCACGCCAGATTACCAACCCGGAACGTTTATCGAAGTTAATCAACAAGCGTGTAACAAGTTAGGCTTTAGTCGGGAAGAACTGCTTACGATGTCTGTGGCGGATATTGTGGGTTCATCCTGGGTTTATCCCCAAGCCAATATAGAACAACTACTTCAGCAGAAGCGTTTGGTGGTGGAATCGGTGCATCGCACCAAACAGGGACATCGAATTCCGGTTGAAGTCAGTGCGACTCTGTTTACCCTCAATGGTTTACCAACGGTACAAGCGATTTGTCGAGATATTACTGAACGAAAACAAGCCGAACAAGAGCGAGAAAAACTGTTAACCCGTGAACGAGCCGCCCGGGAAGAAGCAGAAGTTGCAAACCGAATCAAAGATGAATTTTTAGCGGTTTTATCCCATGAGTTGCGATCGCCGTTGAATCCGATTTTAGGCTGGACAAAACTGTTACAAACTCGCAAATTTGATGCAGCAGGAACCGCCCGCGCCCTGGAAACGATTGAACGCAATGCCAAATTACAAACCCAATTGATTGAAGATTTATTAGATATTTCTCGAATTTTACGCGGAAAAATGGCGTTAAATATGGAGCCCGTTAATTTAATTTCCACCATTCAAGCCGCTTTAGAAACCGTGAAATTAGCCGCAGAAGCAAAGGGAATTCAGGTGACGTTTGAGGTGATTCCCGGCGAAGGTATGGGGGTGATTCCTCTGCGACAAGTTTTGAGAAGTCCCGAGGCCTTGTTCCCGGAATCTCAATCTTTTATCAATGTTTTAGGAGATAAAACTCGGTTGCAACAAGTGATGTGGAATTTGTTATCGAATGCGATTAAATTTACTCCTTCTGGAGGCGTTGTCGAGGTGCAATTAGAGTGTCGAGAAGGTCAAGCTCAAATTCAAGTTAAAGATACGGGAAAAGGAATTAATTCTGAATTTTTACCCTTTGTTTTTGACTATTTTCGTCAAGAAGATAGTACAACAACTCGTAAATTTGGTGGTTTAGGATTGGGATTAGCCATTGTTCGCCATCTCACAGAATTACATGGAGGAACAGTCAGCGTTGATAGTTTAGGAGAAGGACAAGGTGCGGTGTTTCTCGTCCAGTTACCTTTAATGGCTTATGAGCGGGAACAACCTCAATCTCCAACAATAGAGACTGAGGAAATTGACTTAATGGGGTTAAAAATTTTAGTGGTTGATGATGAAATTGATATTCGGGATTTAGTCGAATTTATATTAGAACAAGCTGGGGCTGAAGTGAGAGTTGCTAACAGCGCACGGGAAGCTTTGGGTTTGATGTCGGAATTTTCGCCGGATGTGTTAATCTCGGATATTGGGATGCCAGAAATGGATGGTTATGGGTTAATTGCAGAAGTCAGAAAAACATCATCCATTCCTGCGATCGCTTTAACAGCTTATGCTGGAGAAACGAACCAGGCTTTAGCTCTAGCGGCTGGATTTCAAGTTCACCTCGCCAAACCCATAGAACCTGATGAGTTAGTTCTTGCTATTATTAATTTAACAAAAAAATAAAGCGGTTAGGAATCGGATGGGGTTGTCACCCCAACAAAAACCTGATAAAATTATAGGTATAGCCCTCGCACCTTTCTGAAAATAGGGCAGCTAAAAAAATACGACCCGTAGAAGATTGAGATAACTTCAGCTTTCACCCCAATTTGGTGCTGTGCTATGACTATTTCTAAGTCGGTTTCGACTAACGGTAAACTTTCTAAAGATACTGTATCATCCGAGTCTACAGAACCATTAACCGTGTCCGAGAAAGTTGAACCCCTTCAGGATTGGAAACAGAGTTTAGAACAGTTATTCTATTTACAGCGCTGTAGTCATCTGTTGATGGCAGTAATTGAGCCACAAACTTTAATCTTGCGTTATGGAAATGAATTATTTTGTCAAGTTTCTAAGATTCATTCAACTTTATTAGGGTCAGAAACGGGATTATCGGCGAAGTTGCTGGGAAAAAATAAAAATCCTAAAATTGAAGACGGACTCTTTAACGGCTTAAATATTAAAATTTCAGATCTCTTTCAACAGTGGGATAGTTTAACCTTTGAACAACTCTATCGTTATCATCTCTTACATCACATTCTGAAGCAATATTATGACATTGATTTACAATCTTTACAACTCTTTAATCAGTCGGCGATCGCTATTTTAAATTCAGCTAATACTTCAGAACAACGATTTATTCAAATTTGGTTAAATTCCGATTTATTACAGATCACAAAACTTAATTCTCAACTCGATGACTTTGCAGAGTTTAAATTTAACTTAATGCCCTTCTCTGAGCGAGAAAGTTGGTTTTTAAAACCTGGAAATTTAGATGACATTGCCCAAAAATTAAATTTAGAAAACTATCAAGTCAAGGGAGTATTTTTGTTAGAAGGATTAGAGATTACAGAATCCGAACAAATGCGTCGTCTTACCCATCAATTAATTAGTCGAGATTTAATAGTCCAATCTCAGCAATGGGAAAATATTCAACAACAATTACAAGCTTTATTTCGAGTTAAAACTTGTTTAGTCATGAGAATTCAAGGACAAGAAGCCAAATTATCCCAGAGTTTAAATAATAATCCCCTTCACCAACCCATCATTTATCCTCTGGATACCTTAAAAGATTCTCCGATGTTACAAGCACTTCAAGACAATCAAGTCATTAATATTCCCGACCTGAGACAACAGTGTTTTACAGATTGTGAACGCTATTTAAGAAAGCTAAATATACGTTCGGTTTTATTAATTCCCTTAGTGATTCAATCCGTTAATTTACAAGGAAGTCAACAAATTTTAGGGGTGGTAGGATTAACGAGTGATCACCCCAACCATTTTACCTTAAGTGATGTTAAAAATGCCTATCAATTAATCCCAGCTTTTATTACAGCATTCTGCCATTGTTTACAAGAACAATTCACAAACTTACGCAATATTCATCCTTCCGTTGAATGGCGATTTTTACAAGAAGCAGAGCGCCGGAGTTGGGGATTTCAACCCGAAACAATTATCTTTGAAACCGTTTATCCCCTCTATGGAATTTCTGATATTCGAGGTTCATCAGAACAACGAAATCGGGCGATTCAGGTAGATTTACTAGAACAATTTCAATTAGCTATTAATATTGTAGAAGCTTTATGTGAAACCCAAAAATCCTCATTAGGAGAACAGCTTAAACTGGATTTACAAGACTATATTACTCAACTTAAAACAGAAATTAATGTTGAAATTGAAATGAGTTCAACGGATTATTTGAAAGAGCATTTAGAAATTTATTTTGATTGTTTTTCTCAGTGTAGTCCCAAGGTACAAACTGCTTTAAAACAGTATAAAGAAGCTTGTAACAATGAACATGGATGTGTTTATACTGCCCGATCTTACTATGATGAAATGTTAAACCTAATTACCTATCATTTACAACAAGTTTGGACACACTGGCAAGAGCAAATGCAGGCTATTCTTCCCCATTATTGTGAAATGGAATTTAGTGATGGAATGGATCATATTATTTATGTTGGAAAGTCCATTGATTCTCGGTTTACCTCCTTTCATATCCGCAGTTTAAGATATGAACAACTGAGGGCAATGTGTGATTGCGCCCGCAGGATATTTCGCTTAAAATCAGAACAAAAAATAACCCTAGATTTAGCCCATTTAGTCTTAGTCCAATATACCCCGATTGATATTTTTCATGATGAGAATACCGAAGGTATTTTTGCTGTTCGAGGAACCCGTGATATCCGGTATGAAATTGTTAAAAAACGGATTGATAAAGGCGTGGATAAAGACACCAAAATTCGCATTACCCAACCCGGAATGCTAACCCTAGTTTATTCAACAGAAGAAGAATGGCAAGAATATGAACAATATTTTCGCTATTTGCATCGGGAAGGGTGGGTAGATTCTCAAATTGAATTTGGAATCGTTGATCCCCTTCCGGGCGTTAGTGGGCTAAATTATGCGCGTGTTGCTATTCTGGAATAAGGCAATAACCCTTACTCGTTCATCGTTTTATAGGTAGAAACAGCAGAAGGTGAACTGCGGTTGAGATATCGGAAAATCCAATATTTAAACACCGCATCTAGGATAACCGGAAAAGTAGCAATAAACAGAAAATTAAAATCCCGATTTTCAGGGAGTCCAAAATGTCGCGCTGTACTTTCTAATATTACTTCCCAACCGTGGGGAGAGTGGAACCCCACAAACATATCGGTGGATAAAATAATGATAAACGCTTTAGCACTATCACTCAATCCATAAATTAAATCCCCCATAAAGGATTTCAGAATCTCTACCTCTTTCCGGTTTGAAACTAGCACAAAACAGAACATGAAAACAGCGATAATATCAGCAAAAACATTTTTGATGGCGTTACTTCCGTCAACTTTATATTCTTCCGCTAATTCTTTGGCTTTTTCCTCTAATTTTTCATCGAGTTCCTGTGGGGTTAGGGGAGGAGCTTGACCAATTAAGGTTTGAAATTTCAGCCGTTGTTCATAATGCTGAAGTTCAACAAAAGCTTCCTCCTCCATATTAACATTCAGAAAAATAGGCGTTTGCTCTTGATTGGTAAAAATTCGATCCACAAGGGGGCCGACTACAAAATTTTTAGCCAATTGTTGCGTGAGTAAGGGAATTAAAATTAACAATAAAACAAATCGGATAGAAACAAGGGTTTTGATTTTAGATTTTCGATAGTTTTGGATCATTTCAAACTCAGATTCTGGTCTGAGTTCCTGTTGAACCCGATTTAAAGTTCTCAGTAAAGATCGAGGAAGAACACTGGGGGAAGGTTTAGTCGTTAAATCCTGTTGAATTGTTTTTCCCGAACTCGAAGTCGGACTTCCATTATTCAAAGATTTATTCGTTCCCGGAGTATTTGTAATGCTAAGATCTTGATTAATAACTGTGTTCCGCAGCGATAGAGATTGATTCGTAGGAGCGTTCATTAAAGCAACGGAATCTTCCGGTGGCATGGGGTGGTATCGCGAAATCACCGTATCAATATAATCGAGCTTTTCACAGATAATAGAAATAATTTTAGAGTCAGGTAATGAACCATTCCTTTCCAGGTTATGGGTGATTTCACCGTTCACCGTTGAGGCTGGATTGAGTTGTTCAGATAATCCCAAAACAGAACGACTAGCATTAAATACCATTAAGCGAGTCTGAATCATTTTGAGATGTTTTTTCAGTTCAGAATTAAAATAAGCCAGAGTGCGATCGCTATATTCAGCATGAGATTCCGAGGGAATTTTTTCCCCTTGAAAATGCTCATTTTCCAGGGAACGAATCTTCAAAGCGGCATCATAAGCTTGATCTAAAGCTCGTTCAGGCGTATCACGGAACCATTGATTCGCATTCCCAAACCATCGTTTTAAGAAATTAGAGCTAGAAGTCGTCATAGTTCAGTTATCAGTTATCAGTTATCAGTTATCAGTCAGGAGTCTTCAAGTGTCCCCTATCGTATGACTTGTGACTGTTGCCTCCTACTTGCTCTGTCCTGTCTGCTGTCTACTGTCTTTTTGATCGGTACAATGTACGGGATATCTTAGCAAATTTCTATCGGATTGCTGTGCTGTCTCCTGCTTTGTGGATTACTGGAGGTTCCCGTAGTGGCAAAACCACTCGCCTCATTGAGTTATTTTGTGAATGGACACCTGTATTGGGAACACGCCCCAACCCCCAACGGGGGAAAAAGAAAACGGAAAAAAGCCGATTAAAGCTTCAACTCACGGGGACGACGACCTTAATTTTTGCGGCTAATAGTGATAATCGGATGGTCTTAGCAGAGCGTTTGACCACTACACCCCAGGGACAATATTCTTTTTACTCCACAACCCCTTTAGGCTTTTTTCAAGATGAAGTGATTCTATTTTGGCCCCTATTAGTCGAAAAGTTAGGGTTAAAAGCTCAATTTCCCCTGCGATTACGTCCTGAAACTGAACAGGAACTTGCACTGGCACTTTGGAGTCGTGATCTAGAAATCCACAGCTTAGAACGTCCAGGGATTAGCGTTAATCGTAGGGTGCGCCAAGTCTTGGATCTTCTACAACTGGCTGCTCTGAGTGGAACCTCCATTGAAGACATTCCTCAGATTTTACAGCAGGGGTTTGACTCCCGCAGACAGACAATAGAAACCCTGAATCAACAAATCGGTTTTTGGTTGAAACAGTGGCAAAACTGGTGTTTAGAACGGGGGTTACTCACCTATGGGATAATTGCAGACCTCTATGGTCAACACCTGCTGCATCATCCCATCTATCAAAAACACTTACTGCGTCGATATCCAGTGGTTTTAGCTGATGATGTGGATGAATATCCCGCCCTCGCTCGCCACTTGTTTGAGTTCTTTCTGGAGCAGGGAAAAATGGCTGCATTTACCTACAATCCAAAGGGGGCTGTACGGTTGGGGTTAGGGGCTGATCCCAATGACCTCGCCAGTTTACAATCCCGTTGTCGTGTGGAAACCTTAGACTCACCCCAAGGTTTAGGAAAAGACCTGGCGCAACCAATTTTGGAATTAGTGTTTGAAAATGCGATCGCCTTTCCCGACTCCCTATTATTTTCTCCTAATATTAAATCGATTCAAACCCTATCACGGGCTGATTTACTGCGACAAACGGCTGAACAGATTATTGCAGGCGTAAAAACAGGTCAAGTACAACCGGATGAAATTGCTGTTATTGCTCCCGGTTTAGATGCCATTGCCCGTTATACCCTGCGAGAACTGCTCAACCATGCAGGTATTACGGTGGAGTCGATGCAAGAACAACGTCCCCTCGTCAGTTCTCCCCTGGTTCGAGCTTTATTAACCCTCATGGCCTTGATTTATCCGGGAAATGGTCGCCTTGTCCACCGAGATGCGATCGCAGAAATGCTGGTAACTCTCAGTTATGAAGGGAACAGGGAATTGTCAACCCCTGTGATTGACCCTGTACGGGCTGGTCTGTTGGCGGATCATTGTTTTGTGCCAGATTGGGAAAATCCTCGGTTGCTTCCGGTGACGGCTTTTCCCCGTTGGGATCGGTTGGGATATCAAGCGACCCAAGCTTACCAACAGATTCTGCATTGGATTGAAGTTCAACAACAACAGTATCAACAACGACTCTTAGCCAGTCCGGTGGTGCTGTTAGACCGGGGAATTCAGCAATTTTTAATTCATGATTCTAGTTTAAGACCCGATCAATTGTCCGTCCTGCGAGAGTTAATGGAAACGGCAATTCATTATTGGGAGGTGCAGAATCGTTTACAACTGCAAACTGGTGTTACCCCTTCAGAACAAGTGGGTCAGTTTATTCAGTTATTGCGTCTAGGAGTCGTTTCTGCGAATCCCTATCCGATATCCAGTTTGGGGATTAAACCTGGGGGGGTGACTTTAGGCACGATTTTCCAATATCGGGCCAGTCGAGCATCCCATCGTTGGCACTTTTGGCTTGATGTAGGATCTCCCTTGTGGTTAAGTGGGGGAGCAAGTATTCTGTGGGGAGCACCCCTGTTTTTAAGGGAACGAGAGCATCGTCCCTGGACAGTGGAAGAGGGGTTGGAAGCTGATCTACAACGATTACGTCGTATTATTGTAGATTTGTTGAGTCGGGTCAGCGATCGCTTAATTCTGTGTCACAGTGATTTAGCGGTTAATGGCCAAGAACAACTGGGCCCCCTTTATCAGTTATCAGTTATCAGTAATCAGGATTATTATTGAACTGTAAGTTGGGGAATATTAGGTTTCGATTGGTTCAAATTGAACAAGCGAAAAAATAAGATAATATAGGAGATAGTGTTGGGACGCCACTTTTGCACAGGATCATCTACCCAAACAGTCACCCTAGAAGGTAAATTTAACCTTCAGACTAACCTATAAAATCTCACACAAGGACTTAAAATCAATGAAGTGCAAGTTTTAACTTTTCTTCTTTCTTTTTCTAAGTTCTTCATCATTTTGAATCAACAATTTTCAATTTTGGAAGGCTTCCGCAAGGAGGCTTACTCATTTTTGAAATAGAAAAATTTTACTAATAATATTAAAATGGAGTTGGCTATGTTTGTTTTCAGGTAAACAATTGAATTCGATAAATTTATAGAAATTGATGTTACTATCATCAACCCTTCTGGGAATGCTATAAATGAAACGAGGTTGGGGTGTAAGGAGTTAATTTGATTGCTTGGGTTTATTCATGAGGAGACTAAGAAATGACAAGTGCAGCAATTAATACTGTTAGGGCCAGAGTTATTAATACAGAGGAAACCCTGTTAATTTTTCNGGCGGGACAAATCCGGCTCCGATTGCTAATAATGACTTTTTTCAGACGAACTTTGAACAAGCAACTTTTTTTAATGTTCTGGAAAATGATTCTATTCCCGGAGGAAGTGGAACCAGTATCAGTATTGCTCAATTTAGCTCAACTTCTAATGGAACTTTAGTGTTTAATGGGGCTGGAATTTTTACTTATACTCCTGACCCGAATTTTTTTGGAGTCGATAGTTTTAGTTATACGATTGAACAAGGAACCGCCCCAGCCCAAGTTTTTATTCAAGTGTTAGCGGGGAATCGCCCGATTATTATTGAAGGAATTGGTAAAGGAACAGAAACCAGCGATTATATTACAGGTTCCTCTGGAAATGATGTGATCAACGGTTTAGGTGGAGACGATACCATCTTTGGTTTAGCGGGAAATGATGAACTTCGAGGGGATGAAGGCAATGATACCCTCTACGGTAATGAAGGAAATGATAGCCTCACCGGAGGAGAAGGTAACGACGAACTCAATGGCGGCAAGGATAATGATTTTCTCGATGGTAGTGAAGGAGATGATACTGGATTAGGACAACTCGGAAACGATACCGTCATTGGGAATTTGGGAAATGATAGCCTTTATGGAGGTCAAGGAGGCGATAGTGTTAGAGGTGGAGAAGGCAATGATCTTGTCTATGGAGATAAAGGTAGTGATGTCCTCTGGGGGGATGCTGGAAATGATACGGTAACAGGCGGAGACGAAGCAGACTTGTTGTTTGGAAATGACGGTGCTGATAGTCTCCAAGGAAATCAAGGCAACGATACAATATTTGGTGGCGTTGGTAACGATACTGCCTTCGGAGGCGAAGGAGATGATCAAATTTCGGGTGAAACTGGAGATGATTTTCTCTGGGGTGGTAAAGGCATTGATACCCTCACAGGTGGCTCAGGAAATGATACCTTCGTGATGACTCCCGAAAGTGGAGGAGGGAATTTAGAAGACGCTCAAATTGTGAATGATTTTGAATTGGGCGATCGCATTGGTTTAGCTGGGGGTTTACAATTTAGTGACTTATCGATTACCCAAAGTGCTGAAAATGCCGGGAATACGATTATTAGAAACGGCAGTGCAGGAGATTATATTGCCGTTCTCATTGGGGTAAATAGCACCACCATCAACGCGGATAGTTTTACTCCCATTTCCGGTACGATTATTCCGATTCCAACTCCATCTCCAACAACACCACCGACTCCAACAACACCACCGACTCCAACAACACCACCCACACCAACAACACCACCGACTCCAACAACACCACCGACTCCAACAACACCACCCACACCAACAACATCTCCCACCCCAACAACACCACCAACTCCAACAACTCCCACACCAACGACTCCACCGACGCCAACCACTCCCCCGTTACAACCCCCCATTGCTCAAAATGACACCGTAAAACGAACTCCCGATGGTTCTGTCACCTTTAACGTGTTAGTAAATGACACCGACCCCCAAGGAAGTCAACTCACGTTAGTCAGTACCGGGACAGTTGCCAATGGTAGTGTAGCGATTACCTCTGGAGGAAATATTACGTTCACCCCTATTCCAGGTTTTACAGGGCCATCAACCTTTCCCTATACCATTCAAAACAGTTATGGCTTAACGTCCACGGCTCAAGTCTTAATCACTGTTAATGTTCCCCCGACATTATTAGTGAATAATGGGATTATTATTGCGCTTAATGATGTGGAAAATCTTACTGCTGGAAATCTTTTGGCAGTAGACCCTGATAATCCCCCGAATGAAATTTTTTACCAAATTACTCAAGAACCCAGCTTAGGGAATTTACAAGCCATCGGGTCTACACCTCAAGTTATTAATGTGGGAGAGAGGTTTACTCAAGAAAATATTAACAACGGTTCCATTGAATATAATTCTCGAAATCTATCAGGAGAAGACGACTTTCTTTTCGTTCTCACTGATAACATTGGGACGACAACCCAGAATGCCTTTAGTATCACCATTGTTGATGATATTATTTCCGGTACGGACGGCGATGATTTCATTACAGGTAGTGGTTTAAGTGAAAATATCAGAGGATTTGCTGGAAATGATACCCTCTTAGGACTAGGCAACCGAGATGTTTTACAAGGAGGAAGCGGACGAGATTCTCTCGATGGGGGAGAAGGAAATGATGTTGTGCAAGGAGATGAAGAAGACGATATTCTCCTGGGTCAAATTGGGAATGATTCTCTATTTGGAGGTCAAGGAAATGACTCTCTGGATGGAGGTGCAGGTCGCAATACCTTGTTAGGAGAAGATGGGAATGACACCTTAGTTGCTGGAGATGATAGTAATTTACTCTCCGGTGGGAATAATGATGATATTCTCATTAGTGGTATTGGGAACGATACCCTTTTAGGGGGCAGTGGAAATGATTCCCTCACTGGAAATGCTGGAGATGATTCTCTGTATGGAGAAGAAGGACAAGACCTAATTTTTGCCGGAGTGGGTCGAGACTTAGTTCTCGGGGGTGCAGATAACGATACTATTGATGCCGGAGAGAATAACGACACCATTTTTGCTGGTGATGGCAATGATTCTATCACCGGTGGAGATGGAGACGATACTATTAGTAGTGGTTCAGGGGCAGATAGCGTTTCAGCAGGAACGGGAGATGATTCCATCTTTGGTGAAGCTGGAAATGACTCGATTTTGGGTGATTTTGGAGAAGATACTATCTATGCTGGAGATGGCTTAGATAGTTTGTTTGGGGGAATTGGTAATGACGTCATCTTTGGGGATGGTGGCAATGACACAATCTTTGGTGGTGAAGATGATGATACCTTAGCTGGAGGCTCCGGGGCTGATAGTTTAATTGGGAATGTGGGTAATAATTCTTACTACTATTTAGCTCCCGCAGAAGGCGTTGATGTGATCACAGAATTTAATGTTAATGGCGATGATCGATTCCTGTTTAGTTCTCTTGGTTTCCCCGGTTTTACCACCGCAGAAGGAACCGTTGTTCCTCTACAAGGAATAATCGTTTCTAATCTGGGTTCTACAGGGGATGATATTAGTAATAAACAAGTGATCATTTTCCAAGATACCTTTGATAATGTTCAAGCGGTCAATGCAGCTTTGAAAAATCAAAAAGGTTCCAGTGATACTGCCGCTTTCTTTGTCTATCGCAATAACTTGTCTTATGCCGCTTTCCCGGGTGCTTATGTGATGGGCTATGATCCAAATTTAAGTGATGATAGTCTCCCGGCTTTTGATTTAGGAATTTTACCGTCTATTGATCCAGCAACCAGCAATATTAGTACCTTAATTACGCCTAGTGATTTTGTCATTATCTAGTTGACAGTTGACGATTAACTATTGGTACAAATAGCTGGTAAGGGCAGGTTCTCTTAGATCTTTGTGAATAATCACTCATCTGGATGAACCTGTCCCTACGACTAATTACTGATTACTAATTACTGATTACTAATTACTTAATCTTATGACAAGTTCTGCTATCAATACAACTCCTGCTACTTTAGCCTTAAGAATTTCTCCGAGTAATGGTTTGTACAATACAGGAAATGGAATCTTAATTTTTCCGACCACAGAATTTTCGGGTAAATTTGAAACATTCCCTGGAAATATTCAAAATTTAGTCCCCCTTTCTAGTGGCATCGGAACAACTTTACCTGGGGCTGCTGGGGGAGTGCTTTTTGTACCGGATGAACCGATTTTAGAAGCGATATCAATTGAAACGAATACACCTGTTTATTTAGCCAAAACAGCAGATGGTCAATATCAAACTTTAGAGGGTCAAACAACAGGAGAGATTCAAGCAGGGCCAGCCGGAAGTACAATTTTTGTTCCCGATGGATATACCCCTGCAACCCCTAGCCCTACAGCAACTCCCAGTCCAACTGCAACTCCTAGCCCTACAGCCACACCCAGTCCCATAGCCACACCCAGTCCCACAGCCACACCCAGTCCCACAGCCACACCCAGTCCCACAGCCACCCCTAGTCCTAGCCCCAGCGAGTCCCAACCCATTCGGATTCAAGGTGCGGGCACAGGTACAGAAGGTGATGATACGATTCTGGGAAGTAATCAAAATGATACGATTTCTGGCTTAGACGGAAATGACAGTATCTTTGGTTTAGGAGGAAATGACCTTCTACAAGGAGATGCAGGACAAGATCAAATTAATGGTAATGAAGGAAATGATGCCATTGTCGGAGGCGCTGATGATGACTGTTTGCGTGGAGGTCAAGGGGATGATTTGATCTTCGGTGATGCCGGGAGTGATCTGGCTTTCGGTGATCGAGATAATGATACCTTGAATGGCGGAACCGAGGCAGATAGTTTATATGGTGGCCAAGGCAATGATAGTATCCGAGGGGGAGGCGAAGATGACCTCCTCTATGGGGATAAAGGTAATGATACGCTATCGGGTGAAGTGGGTAATGATAGCGTTAACGGAGGAGATGGAGACGATATTTTATCAGGAAATTCTGGTCAGGATTTCTTGAGTGGCGGTGCGGGAGATGATCAACTCTTTGGTGGCGGAGATGACGATAGTTTAGTCGGAGGTCAAGGGGCGGATATCCTCTACGGAGATTTAGGAAATGATACTGTCTCTGGCGGTGATGATAACGATCAACTGTTTGGAAATGCCGGAGATGATGTTCTCAATGGAGATAATGGAGCGGATAGTTTATATGGAGGTGCGGGGGAAGATATTCTCAATGGCGGTAAAGGTCGAGATTTCCTCTCCGGTGATGGGGGGAATGATTTATTAGCAGGGGGAGCCGGAGTAGACACCCTGACTGGAGGTGCGGGAGATGATATTTTTGTTTTGGGTTATGTTATTACTCAAGCTCCCAATGGGGGCAGCTTTATTACAGGAACTACAGGCGGAACCAGTATTGAATTAGCAGATATTATTACAGATTTTACCACAACTGATCAGCTTGGGTTATCGGGAGGATTAACATTCCAAGATCTCGAAATTTCCCAAGGTCAAGCCTCCAATGCCAGTAATACAATTATCAAAGATAAAAATACGGGTGAATTTTTAGCGGTTTTACAAGGGGTTAATGCGACTACCTTAAGCGAATCTAACTTTGTTCTTGACCCCACTGTCCCTCTTCCTCCCACAACTCCCCCAACCCCAACCCCAACAACCCCACCGACCACGACCCCAACCACTCCACCCATACCAACTCCCTCTCAACCCACACCTCCTCCGGTTGAACCCCCAACTCCAGCCGTTTTGCAGGCTGAAAATGATACGGTATCGGGTTTACAAAATAGTTTATTGGAGATTCCCTCTAATACAATCACCAGTAATGACACAGGGGTTGGACTGCTGACGGTGACAGAAGTTACTCAACCGTCTAATGGGACAGCAGTTTTAAATCGGGATAGTAGAATGATTACTTATACTCCTGATAAAAATTTTTCTGGTTTAGATACATTTGATTATCAAATCCGAGATGATAATGGAGCAACGGGAACGGCTACTATTACCGTTGAAGTTATATCTATTAATGAGCCTCCAATTTTAGATCTTAATAGTTCCCAACCGGGCAATAATTACAGCACTGTTTTTGTGGAAGGGACAACTCCGGTCGCAATTACTGGAAGTGTGAGTATTCTTGATGCAGATGATTCAGATTTGACTTCAGCAACGATTACTTTAATTAATAGTCCCAATGGTGACGTAGAAGGTTTGTCAATACAAGGAGCCTTACCTTCAGGGATTACAGCAGGAGCTTATGATCCGACAACAGGAATTATTCTCCTAACCGGAACAGCACCCATTTCTAGCTATGAAATTGCACTGTCTCAAGTTGTTTATAGTAATACTTCCCAAAATCCTGATCCTGAAAATCGAATCATTGATGTAGTCGTTACGGATCATGAAAATGATAGTAATATTGCAATTAGCACAGTTACTATTGATGCGGTTAATAATCCTCCCGTTAATACGGTTCCAGGAACACAATTAACAAATGGTAGTCAACCGATTGTATTTAGTCAAGCTAATAATAATCAAATTTTGATTAGTGACCCGGATGCTGATGGAAACCCGATTCAAGTTACCTTAACAGCTAGTACGGGAACTTTAACCTTGGGTGCAACACCGGCTAATGTGGAAATTTCTGGCGATGGAACAACAACAGTAACCTTAGTAGGTCGTCTGGAAAATATTAATACGGCTCTTAATGGTTTAACGTTCGCACCTCCTGCATCCTTGAATACCTCGGCAACTCTCCAAATTGTGACAACGGATAACGGAAATACAGGTAGTGGTGGCCCCCAAACAGCTTCTAGTACGNGGTGGGAACGCAAAATCAACTCTTAACAATATCCTCTTCCACTCTCTTAGCAAATGATACCGATCCGAATAATGATCCGTTAACCATTACACAAGTTAGTAATCCCACAAATGGGACGGTTACCCTCAGTAATGGAAATGTTCTGTTTACCCCAGTCAATAACTATACAGGGCCGGCTAGTTTCTTGTATACCATTAGTGATGGTCAGGGTGGAACCAGTAGCGCGACGGTTAACATTACTGTTAATCCCAATCAACCCCCAACCCTAGACTTAAATGGTAGCCAAGCGGGAAATAATACCCAAGTAGCCTTTCAACAAGGACAACCTGCTGTTGCGATCGCGAGTGGGAGTAGTATTGTAATTACGGATGCAGACAATACCACCATCCAGTCCGCCACAATTACTGTAACAAATCCACTCAATGGCGGTGGGGAAAGTTTATCAGCTAATGGTTCGTTACCTTCGGGGATTACCGCCAGTAGTTATAACAGCACCACCGGAATTTTAACCTTAACGGGGAATGCCTCACTAGCGGCTTATCAAACCGCCATTGGACAAGTTGTTTATAACAATACAGCTAATCCTCCCAATACCACCACCCGCCTAGTACAGGTTCAGGTGAATGATGGAACGAGCAATAGTAATACAGCGGCAAGTACCATTACGGTGATTGCTTTAAATCAGCCTCCTGTTGCTGTTACCGATGGCCCAATTTTTACTAACAATAGCATCCAATTCCCGATTTCTCCCTTAGCCAATGACACTGACCCCGATGGAGATGCTCTAACGTTAACTTCTGTGGATAATCCTCCCACCGCCCAAGGGTTAGTGACTCAAGCGGGGTCATTAGTTCAGTATACTCGCCTGGGAAGTAATACCGGGGTGGATAGTTTCAACTACAGTATTAGTGATGGTCAAGGGGGGACGGCGACGGGTCAGATTAATGTTGAATTGTTACCCTTAGCGGATGGGACTCCGAACTTAGTAACGGGAGGCAATTTTGGCGATAACCTCAATGGTTTGGGGGGAAATGACACCCTAACCGGTTTGGGGGGGAATGACACCCTGCGAGGAAATGACGGAAATGATAGTTTATCCGGTGGAAGCGGAACAGATCTGTTACAGGGAGGAATTGGAGAGGATACCCTGAATGGCGGTTTAACACCGGATACGATGACCGGAAATGAGGGAATTGACCAATTTCGTTATGAAACTGCTAATGATGGCGGTGGGTCGGGTTTTAATGCAAGTTCTAATACCGAGATTAAAGCTCAAATTGGAAGTGCTTTATATGATACTATCACCGATTTTGAAGGATTAGGGGCTGCGGTCGGAGATCAGATTAATTTTGCCACAACGGTGATTCAATCCTTTGCAAATATTGCCACAACGGTACAAACCAATATTACTGGAGATGTGATTCCGGGTACAAGTCCAGGTCTATTTGCCTTTAATGATGGCAGTAGCACTTACCTAATTTATGATGGTAATGGTGATAATACAACGGGTAATGATTCTCGAATTTTGGCAAAATTAGACAACGTTAATGGTGTGACAACCCTTAATGTTAATGACTTTGCTGGAATTGCTGGCTTAAATCTTCCTCCAGTAGTTCAAGGGAATACGACCGTTAATATTACTGAAGATATAACTCAAAATTTGGGAATTTCATCCCCAGTTGATCCCAATAATGACCCGTTAATTATTACTGTTAATAGTATTCCTGATAGCACTAAAGGAATCGTCCGTATTACGGGTCAAACTAACTCTATTATTATTGGTCAAACGTTAACGAGTGCTGAAATTAGCCAATTAGAATTTGTACCAAAAGCTAATGTTAATGGTTCAGCCGGGGTGTTTTTATATACCGTGAGTGACGGTGAAAATCCTGCGGTCAGTCAAACCGTTACGATTAATATTACGGCCGTTAATGATTTACCTGTTGCGGTTAATGATGGCCCAATTTTCACCAATAATAGTATCCAATTCCCCATTTCTCCCCTGGATAACGATACTGACCCCGATGGAGATGTTCTAACGTTAACTTCTGTGGATAATCCCCCTACAGCACAAGGGTTAGTGACTCAATCGGGGTCATTAGTTCAGTATACTCGTCTGGGAAATGCTACCGGGGTGGATAGTTTCAACTACACTATTAGTGACGGTCAAGGCGGAACAGCCACTGCTAATATTACGATTAACCTGTTACCTGTTGCTGATAATAACCCTAACTTAGTAACGGGAGGCAGTTTTAGCGATAACCTCAATGGTTTGGGGGGAAATGATACCCTCGTCGGTCTGGAGGGGAATGACACCCTGCGGGGAAATGATGGTAATGATAGTTTATCGGGGGGAAGTGGCAACGACCTTCTCGATGGAGGTGCAGGACAAGATAAGCTGTTTGGGGGTTTAGGACGGGATAGCCTCATTGGTAACTTAGGGGAAACAGACCTATTTATTTATAGTGATGCACTTGATGGAGGCGGTACTGCTTTTAATGCGGTGGGAACTACAATTACGACTCAAATTGGCAGTGGTTTCTATGATTCCATTAACAATTTTGAAGGTTTGGGTCAAGTGGGGGGTGATCAAATTAGCGTATCAACCAGTTTAATTGCAGATGCAGCTAATATTCTCCTCAGTGTACAAACGAATCTTTCAACCGATGTCTTGCCTACAAATAACCCTAGTCTATTTGCCTTTGATAATGGTAAGGATACTTACTTAATCTATGATGGCAATGGGAATAACACATCAGGAAATGATTCTCGAATTCTAGCTAAATTAGAGGGAATTACAGGCGTAACATCCTTGAATTCCGATGATATTATTCTGTTTTAGTTAGACTTTTGGGCGGGTTTTTCCCGCCCCGTTCTCACCCGAAGAAACCCAAAATAAAGACACTTGAAATTCAGTTAATTTATTGTTTTTGAGAGGGTGTATCTAATTTTAACTGAATGGAATTGTCTTTTTGCAACTCCACAACATTTTCAGGGGGAGTTAAACAAGTTTTTAAAACTTGATCAACGCCTAAATTTGTATTAGCTTGAATCAAGCCCACAACACAAAAAGACAACTTTTCAGGTAATACACTCCGACGACAACTATCAAGAATATTCAAGGGGTCGGATGAGTTAGTATTGCTGCTAATATTGACCACACAATTGGCTAATTCATCGGGACGCCGAACTTGCAAACAACCTGATAAAATTTGTTCTACAGGTAGGGCGGCAACATTTTTTTGCATTTGTGTGACACAATACCCCATATTTCTCGGCCTAGCTGCCATTGAACAGCCTTGAGTTGCCAATTCAACGGACAGACCAGCGTTAGTTAACTGTTGAGTACAGTTTCTATAGTCTTGTCGCCGAATTTGCACAAAAGACGGAAAAGCAGATGCCGGAGCAACGGGGACAAACAACGGAAATAAACTCACCGTTGCCACCACTGACAACCAACGCTGATTACGGGATAGGTGAGTCAGAAGTGCTTTTTTCAACCCAGAAGACATCACAATACAACGATTCATCGCGATTTAAAGTTTTGCACAATAATATCATAGGTAGGTTGACACTTCCTCACCCTAAAAGGGCGGAGATTCTTGGTTCACGGACTCAACTTATCTAAGCAGGTATGACAACCAACCCAGATAGAGGTTGTATCTCCCCAAAAGTGTTTAGGTCTGGCGACCAACTTCCGATAGGCCCTATCGTAGCTTTTTTGAGTCTATTGAATGCAGCCCTTTGATTCTATATTTTACCTAGGTTATAGAAACTGGAGCAAGCGATAAAAATTTTAGGTGATTTAATAAAAATTATTCTCTAAATGAGATTCAAAAATAGAATCGATTAAAAATATATTTTTAACCAATTTAAAGGTATATTTTTATTCTATTTTTGAATATTTAGAGAATATCTGAAGCGACTTTAACTTGATCTCGTCCTTCTGACTTGGCGTGATACATGGCTTTGTCTGCCGCACTAATCAACTCTTGTAAATGGGATTCTTCTCCGGGAATAGAACAGGCAACCCCTAAACTACTGGTAATATAAGAACGGATGGGAGAGGAACGATGGGGAATTTTTAAATATCGAATTTGCAGTTGAATTTCTTCAGCAACTTTACGCGCATTTTCTTGATCTAAATAGGGTAAAATTACAGCAAATTCTTCTCCCCCATAACGGGCGACTAAATAGGGTTCTGGTTCCCTAACTCTACGAACTGCCGTTTCAATAGCCTGGGCTATTTGTTGTAAACAATAATCCCCGGCTAAATGACCGTAAGTATCATTATAAAGTTTGAAAAAATCCACATCACATAAGATCATGGAAAGATAGTCTTCTTGGCAGGATTGCCATTGTTCTTGTAAGTAGCTATAAAATTGACGACGATTGGCTACTTGAGTTAAATCATCTAAAGAAGCTAGACGTTTCAGGTGTTGGTTTTCAGCTTGTAATTTAATTAATAATTTTTGCTGCATTTCAATTTGATTTTTGAGACTTTTAATCGTTGTATCAATCGGTAAATCACCAAAGGAAAAATTCGAGGCTGTCAAGGGATTATTCGCCTCAAGGGTTGAGGTAAAGGACGTTAGATATTGTACATTCAAGTCAGAATAACTATTCATCCATAACACCGGAACATTTTCAGTGATTTTAGCTTGCTTCAACTTGTGATAGGTTTCTTGGGGATTAGCTTGGTTGGGGTCAAAGGGAATCAGAATAACGTCTGGATTCGTATATTCTGCATGAAAAATCGCACTATCTGGATGAGGCGCAATCACAAAACTTAAGTGCAGTTGGTTCAATAATTTAACAAATGATCTAAAATTTAAGGGATGGGTTTCTTCTATAATAATAATCATATAGGGCTTTAATTGATTTTGATTCATCACGGGCGTGCAACCTGAGAAATTTAAGTTCAGCATTTTGACCTAATCCATTACGTCGGACTGAGTTAACTATCTAATGTTTGGTTAAAGATGACAGTGATAGCGCTTGGATGAAGCCGTGATAGTTCAAAAGCTTTGGCGTGACAGGGAAGGAAGATTTCCTGTGACTGACTGGGAAGTTTAAAAGTGATTGAGATCACAAGTTGACCTCGGTTGGCTCTGGGGTGCTGCGCGGTTGACCCTGGGTTGTTGAGGGTAGGATAGGAAAAGATAGATTTACTGTAGGGACTTTCTGGTTATGTCAATGTGGCCTAGTTTAGTAACCGCTTGTGCGTTGCTGCTATATTTAGCTGTGACGATTAATGTGGGGCGTGCCCGAATCAAGTACAAAATTATGCCCCCTCAAATGAACGGAGACGAGAATTTTGAGCGAGTGGTGCGCGTCCAACAGAACACCCTCGAACAATTGGTTTTGTTTCTCCCGACGCTGTGGTTGTTTTCGGAATGGGTGAGTCCAATTTGGGCTGCTGGTTTAGGTGCAGTTTGGGTCATCGGACGAATTTTATATGCTTGGGGATATTACCAAGTGGCTGAGAAACGGATGCTGGGGTTTGCCATCAGTTCCCTAGTAACATTTACTCTTCTTGGGGGTGCTATAGTGGGAATAATCCTTTCCAGCCTGTAGAAATTCAGATTATTTATTTTCTCAACAGTTGGTAACGCTCTGTTTTTTGGAACACGATGGCAATCGAACTTTTATCTTCAGAACAAACCCTTAACTTCGACCTCATCGAGCATCAATTGTTGCAATCGGCTTTATTACAAGCTGAAACTTTGGGTGAATTGACAGCTTTGATTGTTAATTATACTCATTGGGAAATTATGCAAGCCTTTGAACGACTTCCCTCTCCTCAACAACAGCGTGTACAGGAACTTTGGGAAGTCAATATTCCTCAACGTTGGCAATAATCATATTCTAATGTCCAACTTTCCTGGTCAACCCCAACAATCAGAACACCAGAGTCATCCCGACCCTGATCTTAACGGTTTTGAATACCCGGTGATTGATCTTGAACCGCCTTCCCCTAAGAAACCCAATTTCTGGCGGTTCTTAGCAATAGTCGCTAGTGTCGCTTTATTGATGGGACTCTTGCTATTTGCGAATGGGGTTTCTGTAAATACCACAATCTTTAGCAGTATTGCTCTAATGATTCTGGTTTTATGTTATCGATATCCCCGTCAAGGGTTATGGGCTTTTTTAATTTATTTACCCTTTGCGGGGACAATTTCTTATTGGGTTGGCAACGATCATTTTATTTTCCATTTAGCAAAAGATGGGTTTTATATCCCGGCTTTAATCGGTTTAATTGTTGAATTAAGAAAAAAAAAGTTACCGCTTATTGTTCCGCCTCAACTTAGAATTCCCCTGTTAATTTTGTTCACGATTGCTATTGTTACCCTCTTTGCTGTTAATGGTGTTCAACAACGACACGCCACGGTCGATAACCAACCGTTTGCCGTGGGACTCTTCGGCTTAAAAGTTTTACTGGGATATATTCCTCTGATTACCGGAGCCTATTATTTGATTCGGACTCGCAAAGAACTGCAATTTTTTTCTCGTTTGCAAATTATTTTAATCGTCATTTGTTGCATTTTAGGATTCATTCAATTTATATTAATAATAACGGGGTATTGTTCGGATAATAGCGGTTTACCAGAACATTTATTATTGAGGGCAAATGTGCAGCGTAAGTGTTTTGTGGGAGGCGCATTAGGATATTACCCATCGGAAAACTTTATTCGTTTACCCGGAACCTTTGTCGCGCCTTGGCATTGGTCTTGGTTTTTAGTATCCAGCACATTTTTTGGTTTTGCAACGGCCTTTAGTGACCCAAAATTGAAGTGGCGTTTAACGGGTTTAGCGGCGTTATCGTTAGTGATGCTCAATGCCATTATTTCTGGTCAAAGAACAGCTTTGTTAGCGGTTCCATCCATTGTGATTTTGTTGCTAGTGGCGACCAGTCATATCTCACGGGTTAAGCGCTTATTAGTGATTGTTGTAGGGATGGTGGCTTTAATTCTCGCCACATCAATTTTCGCACCAGAGGTCATGTCTGAACGAGTTGATAGCTTGATTGGACGTTGGAATGCTGATCCCCCGGCAGTGTTTTTAACGAAACAAACGAATTTGAGTTTGAAAGCCCATCGCGGTTTTTTAGGCAATGGTTTAGGACAAGCAACAACCGCAGCCAGAGGATTAGGAAAAACACGATTAATTGAAGCTTATTATCCTAAGTTGTACTATGAAATTGGCCCCTTTGGAGTTGCCGCTTTTTTATTCCTGGTGACAACAATTACGATTTTAGGGTTTAAATCCTATCATCAATTAATCGATCATAGTTTATGGGGTTATGGAATTACATTTTGGATTTTTATTGCTTTAATTAGCTATAATCCCTATTGGTATCCTCTCGATACCGATCCAGTGGCTGTTTATTATTGGTTTTTAGTGGGTGTCCTATTCAAATTGCCTAAAATTAAACAACAAGATCTGAAAAAAGAACAGCAACAAGAGCCCCTTCCGCTTTAATTTTTTTCAAAAACCTTGACACAAATATTCAGGGCATAAAACCAACAGGAATTGAGTAAAGCTCTAACAAAATGTTATAATTATGGCTTGTATTTTATAGAATTGACACAGTTCGGTTTAATGAGGTAAGCCACTTTACCCAATACCAGCATCCCCAGAGAAACTTTACCCAGTACACCAATAAACAATCAGAGTGGGTCTTTATTCCAACCTGTAGTGATTGGGAATGACCTCAATCCGTACCCCATTTTATCTGTTTCCAATTGAAATGAATCATTACAACCTGGATTTAACAAAAACTGAAGATATTCTCATCGTTGATGATACACCGGACAACCTCCATTTATTGTCCCGAATGCTCACTCGTCAAGGATACAATGTACGCAAAGCTTTAAATGGTGCGATGGCATTAACGGCGGCTCAAACCGTTGCTCCTGATTTAATTCTGCTGGATATTATGATGCCAGAAATGGATGGTTATGAGGTTTGTCAGAATCTCAAAGCTAATGCTAAAACCGCAGAAATTCCAGTAATCTTTTTAAGTGCTTTGGATGATGTTCTCGATAAAGTTAAAGGTTTTCAAGTGGGTGGAGTAGACTATATTACTAAACCCTTCCAATTTGAAGAAGTTTTAGCACGAGTTCAAAATCAATTAGCATTACGATCCGCAGAATTGGAAATTCGGGTTTTAAATTCAGAATTAGAAGCACGGGTAAAGGAACGGACTCAGCAACTTGAAGAAGCTAATGCCAAATTATTAAAAATGGCCCTTCATGATTCCCTAACGGGTTTACCCAACCGGGCCTTATTAATGACGGATTTACACCAATCCATTCAACGATCTAAAGCTGACCCTAATTATCAGTTTGCGGTATTATTTTTAGATTGCGATCGCTTTAAAGTTGTTAATGATTCTTTAGGGCATTTAGTCGGGGATGAACTCTTGATTTTAATTGCTCGTCGTCTTAACAGTTATATTAAACCCCAGAATACATTAGCCCGTCTAGGAGGAGATGAATTTGCAATTTTATTAACAGAAATTCCCGACTTTCCTCATGTTATTGAATTAGCCGATCAGATTTTAGACTCTTTTTCTAAACCTTTTCATTTAGAACGACATGAAGTTTTTATTAATGCCAGTATTGGGATTGTAATCGGTCATTCAGACTATAATGAACCGGAACATTTACTGCGTGATGCAGACACAGCTATGTATCGAGCTAAAGCATTAGGAAAAGGACAATATCATATCTTTGATCCGGTGATGCACGCCGCTGCTTTAGAGCGATTACAGTTAGAAACCGATTTACGTCGGGGTCTGGAACAGCAAGAGTTAGTCGTTCATTATCAACCAATTGTCGATTTGAATAGCGGAAAAATTGCTGGATTTGAAGCCTTAGTTCGATGGCGTCATCCTGAACGGGGTTTAGTTCCACCTGGTCTCTTTATTCCCATTGCTGAAGAAACGGGTTTAATTACTCCCATTGGCTATTGGGTTTTATTTGAAGCCTGTCATCAACTGCAAACTTGGCAAAAACAAAATTTAGTGGATTCCCGTTTATTTGTTAGTGTTAATTTATCTGTTAAACAGTTTACTCAACCCAATTTATTAGAACAAATTGATCAAGTTTTAGAACAAAGTCAACTTGATCCTGATTGTTTAAAATTGGAAATTACCGAAAGTGCGATTATGGAGAATGATAAGGATGTAGCTATCATTCTCAAAGAACTCAGAAAACGTCATATTTTAATTAGTATTGATGATTTTGGAACGGGTTATTCTTCCCTGAGTTATCTCCATTCTTTTCCGGTTGACACCCTAAAAGTCGATAAATCCTTTGTTCAACGTCTTAACTTAGAATCGGAAAATGTTGGCTTAATTCCTGTGATTATTAGTTTAGCTAAAACCATGAATATGAGTGTGGTTGCTGAAGGGATTGAATTACCTGAACAATTAGCCATCCTTAAAGAATTAAATTGTGGATTTGGGCAGGGATATTTCTTTTCTAAACCGTTACCCGGAGAAGAATTAATTAAATTGCTTTCATTAACTCCCCAATGGTAAATTATGAACCCAGATGAAACTTTTTCAACTCAGGGAAATTTACTCATCATCGATGATGAACCGGATAATATTCGGGTTTTGTCAGCGTTGTTAACTCAACAGGGATATTATGTCCGCAAAGCCTTAAATGCTGACATGGCAATGATCGCGATTACCGCTTTAAAACCCGATTTAATTTTACTCGATATTAGAATGCCCCAGGTCACAGGATATGAGTTATGTAATCAGCTAAAATCCTCTCCAGACACCTATGAAATTCCTATTATTTTTATTAGTGCGCTGAATCAAGTTGAAGATATTATAAAAGCGTTTTCTGTAGGAGGGGTAGACTATATCACGAAACCGTTCAAAGTTGATGAAGTCTTGGCACGGGTCAAAAATCAGTTAACAATTTGTCTGTTAAAACAACAACTAATCGCACAAAATCAAAAATTATTACAACAAAATAATCAATTACAAAATGAAATTAAAACCCGTAAAAAAGCTGAGGAAAATTTACAAACTGTGAACCGTCAATTGCAAAATTTAGCCTCTTGTGATAGTTTAACCAGTTTAGCTAACCGCCGACATTTTGATGAATATTTTGATCAAGTTTGGAAACAAATGATCGAAGAACAGCAACCCTTAGCTTTACTGGTTTGTGATTTAGATTATTTTAAAAATTATAATGATCATTATGGACATCCCGCCGGAGATATTTGCTTGAAATTAGTCGCCCAAGCCTTAGATCGATCTATTAATAATTCTACAGATTTAGTAGCTCGCTATGGTGGAGAAGAATTTGCCATTATTCTTCCCAATACGGATTTACAAGGAGCACTTAAAGTCGCAAAAACCATTCATCAAGAAGTCCAACGGCTTAAAATTAATCATGAGTATTCAAGGGTGAGTTCTATTGTAACGGTCAGTATCGGGATTTCTTATGGAATTCCTCAACCGAATACCTCTCCTGAAGAGTTATTAGAAATTGCTGATCAAGCCCTTTATGAAGCAAAACAAAAAGGTCGGAATCAATATTGTGTTAAAGTATAAATTAAAAAATAAAGATTAGCTTTAACTCCCAATTATCCCCATCTCGAATAATCTCAATTTGGTGAATAAATTCTCGAAAATAAAACCGTCGTTCAGGTTCGGATAAATCTAGCCAAAACTGTGGAATACAAACGGCTTGTGCTGTTTCTTTTAAATTAACGGGGGGAAGTTGGGCTAACTTTCCTTGTAATTGAGAAATTTCTGTCCGCAATTTATAAGTTCTTAACTCTGCTGTTTCTAAATCTAATATTCCCGCAGTTAATAAATCAGGAATTTGTAACAAAATCTCCTGTTTTTGGTTAATCTCCTGAATCATACCTTGTTTAACAATTTGTAAATCCGGTAAATTTAAACTAGAAACCGCCTCTGGTAAATCTTGACAAATTCGTTCAATCGTTAACTCTAATCCTGTTTGATAAGATAAGGCTTTGCACTTAGGATTTCGCGGACAATTTGTAGGACGTAAATACAAATATTCTTGATCTTTACGATAGGTTGTAACTCGTGAAACCGTCAGGGAAGATTGACATTCTCCACAAACAACTAACCCTGCTAAAGAACGCGGCGCACTCGCAGTTCGGGGGGGAAGGCGTTGATTTCGGCGTAATAATCGATCTATCTGGGCGGCTTCATCCCGTGAAATAATCGGAATATGGGTATTAGAAATAATCTCCCCATTTTGATATTCTAAATCCCCTCGATAAACCGGGTTTGTTAACCATCGTCGTCCCGTTGTGACAGATATTTTTTTACCATATCGTTTTTCTAAATAGCGCACCGCACCTCGCAAAGACCCATAAATTAAAAACCGCTCAAAAAACTCTTTAACAATCGGAGAAACGCTGCGATCTAAAATATAACGGTCTTTTCCCCGTCGATATCCGTAAGGTGCTTTACCCGGTGGAGGTAAGGTTTTAATTCGATTTTTAGCGTGTCCTTGACGAATGCGGCGACTCCGTTGGCGATTTTGAATTTCTATCAATAATTGCATTAAATCACTCCGATTAATAGGAGTTTCAGAGGTGTTAAAATCGGATTCTATTGCAATAATATTAATTTGAAATGATTCTAATTTTTGTAAGCGATCGCTCACTTCTAAAACAGAATCTCCTAACTCTTCTAACCGTCGAATTAATAAATATTCTGGGGGTTCTAAATCACAATCTTTCAATAATTGTTCTAGTTCTTCTCTTTCGCCTAAATCTTGATAAACCCGATCCACTTCCCATCCCCAAATTATCCGATCTGGGGGTTGTTCAAACAACGGATCAGTATAACAATAAGCAATAATTTTCATGCTTCATTTAATTCAATTATATTACCATCAGGATCTTGTGTAAACAAGGCAGCACGACCGGAAGCACTCATTTGAAAAGAACAATTATAAGTCATTAACTGTTGTTTCGCAGTTTCTAAATCTTCAACAGCAAAAGCCAAATGTCGATTTCGTCCCCATTTCTGATTATTAACTTGATCGTTAATTACAGTTTCAGCTTGAATTAAATGAATTTGAAACTCACCAATTTGATACCAAATACCCGGAAAATTTAACGGACGTTCAACTTTTTCTAAGCTTAACACTTGACTATAAAATTGTTCAGATTTTTCTAAATTAGACACTAAAATAGCAGCATGGAGATATTTATTGATTTGCATAATATCCAAAAACAAAACAATATATTAATTATATAACAGTCCTAAATAAGTAGGCCTATTTTCAATTGACTCAACCCCTAGCAAATATTGAAAATCTGATTAAATGGATGCGATCGCTAGTTGCAGAATTTTAATCATCATCCAAGGTGGGCTAAAACCCACCCTATTGTTAATTTTTAAAGAGTAAATTAGCGTTAGTGATACTAACATACTCCAAGACCTTTTGTTGAAGGTCAGTTTCAATCTCTTTGGGAGTGACAGGTTGAGGATATAATGACAGAATTTCTGTAATTTCTTTGACACACAGAGATAGCCGTTGAATATGCTTAGGTGTCATTTTGGTATCGGTGGATAAATCTAAAACCTCCTCAATAGGTGGTACCTCTTGAACTTTAGATTTATCCTCCTCTCGAACACAAGTTCCCCCATCACAGTCGATGTGTAATTCATGTTGATAATGGGTCGGAATTGCCCACCCTCTTTGTCCGGCGTGTTCATGACCGAGCTTTTCATTTTCGATATATTCACCTGCGGATTCAAAACGGTGTTCATGCCAGTAGGGGATGGTAAAATAACCAAAGGATTTCCGATATTCTTCAGAATCAACCAACTCTGAAACCAGGGCACCAACCCCATGACGAACTAAAATATCATCCCATTCATGTAGTTCTTCATTATTTTTGGGGGCTCGTCCTAAAAAATGTTTACAGGCATTTTCAATAAATTTCATATTAGAGCTATTTTCATAAAAAAGCTCTAAATAAATCGGACGAACTGCTAAACTTTTTAAGAAATGACGAATCCCTATTTTTCCTTTGATAAAATCTTTTTCTAAATCAACTAATTGTTTCCGTTCAGACTCATATAATTGCCGTTCTAAAACTTGTTGATAAATCTGTTTTAAAACAAATTCTCGTTCTTCCGGGGAAGCGTCATGACGAGTCGTTACAGGTTGAGTTAACGTCATAA
This sequence comes from Planktothrix tepida PCC 9214, assembly GCF_900009145.1. Lineage (NCBI taxonomy): Bacteria > Bacillati > Cyanobacteriota > Cyanophyceae > Oscillatoriales > Microcoleaceae > Planktothrix > Planktothrix tepida. Next base: position 201,124 of record NZ_LN889812.1, on the reverse strand, counting down.
ATAAATTAAACTCCTGTGTGCATTAATATTCCAAATCAGCCTGAATTTACCTGCTATTGTATGAGGATTGAAAATATCATTCCTGTGGCTGGGAACGAAGGAACACCCTGAAAAAAATCAACAATCAATCCGTTTTAAACACCACTTCGTTGAACATTTGCCATCAGTTTAGGGGGAGTATCTAACACTTCTAAAACAATATCCATATAGGGTTTTAATAACTGGTTACAGACACTAGGTAATTGTTCTTGTAGGCTTTCTTGAAGATAGGTATAAGCTTGAAGGCACTGGACATTTTTTTCGTGGGCGGCTAAAATATTTGCCAGCCACAGCATTAAAGATTCCTTAAAAAAGTGAGGGTCATCGCGTAACAAGGCAACAGACATCAAACACATCGTCATCGACATATCATAAACACAGCGTTTGGAATGCTTTTGCATGATTTCTGGATGAGACAGCATGAATTTCTTCAGGGCTTGTTTAATTAAACCTGCTGATTTTACCCGCAACACTTCATAGGTTTTAGTTCGAGCATTTAAGGTCTGAACATACTGATGCAGAGGTTTGAGTTCTGCATTGGTTAAATATCGTCCGTCGCATTGGGTGATTAAGTCATCCCACGTTGAATTAATCGTTGGCATTTTAATCTCCTCTGTCTAGCCAGAATCCTATCTTCTAATTTGATACAAAATTAAATCTAAGTCAAGAAATTGATGTAATTTTTAATAAAAACCCAATAATTAGTTTATTTTTACAACAGTAATTGTACGGGCAATCATGCCCAATAGATGATCCTGTGTTCACTCTTGTCAAGTGTCAAAAAACGATCCTTTGATGAGCCTGCCCTCACCCCACCGATTAGGGAAATCACGCTATGGTGAACATTATAGATCATTGGGGAGAGCCTTACAGGAACATAGAAACATGAGATTATGCCAATATGAAAGCAGACAGGAGGCAAAAGAGATTACTGTCAACCTTAAACCGAATCTCTACCCTGTCCCCTGGAAATTTATTTCTGAGGTTTATCCCAAAAGTCCATTAAAATCAACTAAATTATGAGCGTTCTCTGATTTGAAACTGTACGCCTTTAATGAGTCAACCTTTAATTAAATACCATGAGTGTAAAAGACAAACCTAAATTTCCCCGAAATCTTCCCATCGGAAGTATTTTATTTTGGTTGGGTGTAATCTTCTTAATTGCTAACCTGACATTACCCGGATTATTCGGGCCACAAATTCCTCGTGTTCCCTATAGTTTATTTATTGAACAAGTGGAAGATGGGCAAGTTTCCCAAGTTTATCTCAGTCAAGATCAAATTCGCTATTTAGTAAAAGGAGAACAGGAAAAACCGGGACAAATCCTATCAACAACTCCGATTTTTGATATGGATTTACCCAAACGTTTAGAAGCCAAAGGCGTTGAATTTGCGGCTGCCCCACCTCCTCAGAATACTTGGTTTTCGAGTTTAATTGGTTGGGTAGTTCCCCCCTTAATTTTTGTGGGAATTTGGGTGGCTGTCGGACAATTCTTACAAAGCCGAGGGGGAGGAATTGGAGGGCCACAAGGGGCACTTTCCATTAGTAAGAGTAAAGCCAAAGTTTATGTGGAAAATGATGCCACAAAAGTCACGTTCAAAGATGTGGCAGGGGTTGAAGAAGCCAAAACCGAATTAGAAGAAGTGGTGGAATTTCTTAAGACTCCCCAACGATTTTTACAAATCGGAGCCAGAATTCCTAAAGGCGTATTATTAGTCGGCCCTCCTGGAACCGGAAAAACCTTATTAGCTAAAGCCGTAGCCGGAGAAGCGGGTGTTCCATTCTTTAGCATTTCGGGTTCAGAATTCGTCGAATTGTTCGTTGGCGCAGGGGCAGCGCGGGTTCGAGATTTATTTGAACAAGCCAAAAAGAAAGCCCCTTGTATTATCTTTATTGATGAATTAGATGCCATTGGAAAATCACGGTCGAGTGGCGGAATGTATGGGGGAAATGATGAACGAGAACAAACCCTAAACCAGTTATTAACCGAAATGGATGGGTTTGCAGCCGGACAAGCAACGGTAATCGTTTTAGCGGCTACAAACCGCCCGGAAACGTTAGACCCCGCCTTACTGCGTCCCGGTCGATTTGATCGTCAAGTTTTAGTGGATCGTCCTGATTTATCCGGTCGGTTACTAATTTTAGAAATCTATGCTAAAAAAGTTAAAATTGGGACGGATGTTGACTTAAAAGCGATCGCCACTCGTACCCCCGGTTTTGCAGGGGCAGATTTAGCCAATTTAGTTAATGAAGCTGCCTTATTAGCCGCTCGAAATAAACGGGAAACCGTCAGCCAAGCGGACTTTGCAGAAGCCATTGAACGGGTAGTTGCGGGGTTAGAAAAAAAATCCCGTGTTCTCAATGAAAAAGAGAAGAAAATTGTGGCTTATCATGAAGTCGGTCACGCGATTGTTGGCGCTGTTGTTTCTGGTCAAAATAAAGTGGCTAAAATCTCCATTGTGCCACGCGGAATGGCTGCATTAGGATATACCTTACAACTGCCAACCGAAGACCGTTTCTTACTCAGTGAAGAAGAAATGAAAGCCGAAATTGCCACCTTATTAGGGGGGCGTTCAGCCGAAGAAGTTGTATTTGGAAGTATTACCACAGGGGCTACCAACGACTTACAACGGGCGACGGATTTAGCTGAACGAATGGTTACCAGTTATGGCATGAGTAAAGTATTAGGGCCGTTGGCTTATGAAAAGGGTCAACAAAACAATTTCCTCGGCGATAATATGATGATGAATCCTCGCCGTTATGTCAGTGATGAAACGGCAAAAGCCATTGATGATGAGGTGAAACAACTGGTTGAACAAGCCCATCAAACCGCTTTGGATATCCTGAATCAAAATAAAGATTTAATGGAGCAAATTGCCCAACAAATCTTACAAACGGAAGTCATTGAAGGGGAAAATCTGCAACATTTGTTAAATCAAGTTAAGTATGAAGGCAAAATTCCCGCCGCGATCGCATAATTGATCTATCCCCCCTCGTTCCCTGGTTCTACCAGGGAATGCCCATCAGAGGCTCTGCCTCTAAATAGATTATCCGATTCAGTGAAGGGTGGCAGAGCCACCCAAAAAGCATTTCTAGGTAGAACCTAGAAACGAGAGGAACGAGAGAAATGAGAGCAAACCAGAGCCTAAATTTATGACGATTAAAAGAAGACCTAAATTACCCAGTTCTCAAAAAGTTGCCCAAATTTTATTAATTTCAGCCGGAGTTATTTTAATTGGAAATTGGTTGTTTCCTCAACTGACTCGTCCTCGTTTTCCTAAAGTTCCCTATAGTTTTTTTATCCAACAAATTGAAGATGGTAAAGTCTCAAAAGTTTTAGTCGGAGAAAATGAGATTCTTTACCAAATCAAAGCAGACAAAAATCAACCTGAAAGCATCTTATCCACCACCCCGATTTTTGATTTAGAACTTCCCAAACGCTTAGAAGCAAAAGGGGTTGAATTTGCTGCTTCTCCACCCCCAAAACAAAGTTGGTTAAGTGTTATTTTAAATTGGGTGATTCCCCCTTTAATTTTAGTCGTCGCGTTTCAATATTTCATGAAACGAGATCCCCAAGGAGCATTATCGATTAATAAAAGTAAAGCTAAAGTTTTTGTTAAAGGTCAAACGGATAATATTACCTTTGCAGATGTCGCCGGAGTAGACGAAGCCAAAACCGAATTAGCAGAAATTGTAGATTTCTTAAAAAATCCCCAACGGTTTACGGAAATTGGAGCTAAAATTCCCAAAGGTGTGTTATTAGTCGGCCCCCCAGGAACGGGAAAAACCTTATTAGCAAAAGCTGTAGCCGGAGAAGCCGGAGTTCCCTTTTTTAGTATATCTGGTTCTGAATTTATCGAATTATTTGTGGGAACCGGAGCCGCGCGAGTTCGAGATTTATTTGAACAGGCGAAAAAGAAAGCTCCTTGTATTATTTTTATTGATGAATTAGATGCCATTGGTAAATCCAGAAGTAGTGGCAGTTTCCAAAGTGGCAGTAGTGATGAACGAGAACAAACCCTGAACCAATTATTAACAGAAATGGATGGGTTTGGGGTGGGAGATGCAACGGTAATTGTCTTAGCCGCAACTAACCGTCCCGAAGCTTTAGACGCGGCATTATTACGTCCTGGGCGCTTTGATAGACAGGTTTTAGTAGACAGACCCGACTTAGCCGGACGCAAAGCCGTTTTAGATATTTACGTTAAAAAAGTTAAATTAGAAACGGATGTTGATTTACACGCTGTTGCCACAAGAACCCCAGGTTTTGGGGGGGCAGAATTAGCGAATTTAGTCAATGAAGCTGCTTTATTAGCGGCTAGAAATCAACGAAAAACGGTGAAGCAAGAGGATTTTTATGAAGCCATTGAACGGGTGGTTGCTGGGTTAGAAAAACGCAGCCGTGTGTTGAATGAAAAAGAGAAGAAAATTGTCGCCTATCATGAAGTTGGTCATGCGATAGTCGGGGCGTTAATGCCGGGAGGGGGAAAAGTGACTAAAATTTCCATTGTACCCAGGGGAATGTCCGCGTTAGGATATACCTTAAGAATGCCAACGGAAGACCGTTTTTTAATGGATGAACTGGAATTCCGCGAACAAATTGCCATGCTATTAGGGGGACGGGCTGCTGAAGAATTAATCTTTGGAACTGTTACCAATGGCGCATCGGATGACCTACAACGGGCTACGGAATTAGCCGAAAGAATGGTACTTAATTATGGCATGAGTAAAGCCTTGGGACCCTTAGCTTATGAAAAAGCCAAACAGAATAATTTTTTAGGTAATGCTGATGCTAATCTTCGCCGTCCCATGAGTGAAAAAACCGCAGAAGCCATTGATGATGAGGTGAAAGATATTGTTAATAATGCTCATCAAAAAGCGTTAGCAATTTTGAATTACAACCGAGAATTATTAGATGAAATTGCTGGCAAAGTATTGAAAACAGAAGTCATTGAAGGGGAGGAATTACAACAATTTTTAGAACAGGTTAAACCTGTATCTCGATAATTGATATGTTCCATAAAACCCTTTCAATTCTTACTGTTCCCTGTTCCCTTGCGCGTAGCGCTATACAATAATTGTACGATTAACGATTGATAAATGCCTGCTAATTATACCGAACTCGAAAAACGCCTTTGGGAAGCCGCCGATGAACTGCGGGCGAATTCCAAACTCAAACCCTCGGAATATTCTGTACCCGTATTGGGGCTGATTTTCTTACGTTATGCGGATTATAAATTCAGTTTGGTTGAACAAGAATTAGCGGGGGTGAGTACCCGTCGCCGCAGTGTGGGAAAGCTGGACTATCAGGCGAAAGGGGCGTTATTTTTAACAGAAAAAGCCCGGTTTGATTATTTGCTGAATTTGCCGGAAGCTGAAGATATTGGTACAGCCATTAATCAAGCGATGAAAGCAATAGAAGATGAAAATGAAGAATTAAAGGGAATTTTACTTAAAGATTATAATCGTTTAGAAAAACCAACGCTGCGAGAGTTATTAAAAACGTTTAATCGAATTAAATTAGCAGAAATTGGTGAGGATGCCTTTGGGGAAATTTATCAATATTTTTTAAGTAATTTTGCCCAGAAGGAAGGACAAAAAGGCGGGGAATTTTTTACGCCGATTTCGGTGGTTAAGTTAATAGTTGAAGTCATTGAACCAGATCACGGATTAATACTCGACCCGGCTTGTGGGGCGGGGGGAATGTTTGTGCAAAGTGCGATGCGGGTCAGGGAAAAGTTAGGACGTGACCCGAATACTGCTATTAGTGTTTACGGTCAGGAAAAGACGGAAGGAACCGTTAAACTGTGTCAGATGAACTTGGCGGTACATGGGATTTCGGGTTTACGGAATATCCGACAGGGGAATACCTATTATGAGGATATCCACAACTGCGTGGGGCAGTTTGATTTTGTGATGGCAAATCCACCGTTTAATGTGGATGGAGTGGATAATAAAAAATTGGAAAATGATCCTAGATTTCCTTTCGCTAAACCGAAGGTAGACAATGCGAATTATCTTTGGATTCAGTTGTTTTATACAGCTTTAAACAATACGGGACGGGCGGGGTTTGTGATGGCGAATTCTGCCTCGGATGCACGGGGTTCTGAATTGGAGATTCGGCAGGAATTGATAAAAACTGGGGCGGTGGATGTGATGATTGCCGTTAGTTCTAATTTCTTTTATACGGTAACATTGCCTTGTACGTTGTGGTTTTTGGATAAGGGAAAGGCGAAAACACATCGGAAAGAAAAGGTTTTATTTATTGATGGGCGGCACATTTACCGACAAATTGACCGCGCCCACCGCGAGTTTACGGATGAACAGGTAGAATTTATTTCTAATATTGTGAGATTGTACCGAGGGGAAGCACCGGACACAAAAAATGGCAGTAAAATTTTACTCGATACTTATTTTCCAGAAGGAGCTTATCAAGATGTGGCGGGGTTATGTCGGGTGGCGACAAGGGCGGAAATTGAGGCGCAGGGTTGGAGTTTGAATCCTGGGCGTTATGTGGGCGTCGCCGAACGTCCGGTGGAGGATTTTGATTTTGCTGAAAAGTTGGAAGAATTGAATGAGGAATTGGAGAGTTTAAATGTTGAGGCGAGGGAGTTAGAAGAACGAATTGCTGAGAATATCGCGCAAATTTTAGGGGTTTGAGGGATGAGTATAATTAAGTTAAGGAAAATGAGATTAAACTTTCAGCCGTTAATTAAGAGGAACTATTTATGAATGCTTATAAAGCTTACATCACGATAGAAGACCCGAAACAGGTGATTTTATCAGATTTACCTTTTCAACCTGGACAGCGAGTAGAGGTGATTATTTTAGCAGAAGAAAATCCCCGTGCAGAAATGAGTCGAAAGTTACGAGAATTATTTGACCGCACCCAGGCTTTACCAGGAGTAGAAGATATTACTGAAGAAGAAATTACCGCAGAAATTGAGGCTTATCGTAGAGGAGAATGAAAGTTATTATTGATACCAATGTCTTAGTATCTGCTGTTCTAAAAGGACGCAATCCGAGAATTGTGATTCAGTTTGTGGCTGATCATCCTAATTATGAATGGATTATATCACCAGAGATTTTAACTGAATACAAGGAAGTTTTAAATCGTCCCAAGTTTCCTTTAACGGAAGAAATACGGACAGAGTGGTTAACTTTTATAGAGCAATTTACTACAGTTTTAGAAGTAAATGTTGAGGTAGATTTCCCTAGAGATAGAAAAGATGCTAAGTTTCTGGCTTGTGCTGTGGTGGCTAAGGCTGATTTTTTGATTACAGGAGATAGAGATTTAACTGAAGTAAAAACCTGGGAAGATACTAAAATTATTTCAGTTTCTTTGTTTAAACAGTTGGTCATTGATGCTAGTTCTTAAAAGTTAATGAGGGAAAAGGATAAATTTAATGAATTGGAAAGAAGCAAATCTAGGTGAATTAATTACCTTTCAAAGAGGCTTTGATATCACCAAGAAAGAATTAACACCTGGAAAATATGATGTAATTTTTTCATCTGGCTTTGGTGGTAAACATAGCGATTTTAAAGTGAAAGCTCCTGGTGTTGTTATAGGTAGAAAAGGAACCCTGGGTACGGTTTTTTTTGCTACTCAGGATTTTTGGCCGACTGACACTACGCTTTGGGTAAAAGATTTTCACGGAAACCATGAAAAGTTTGCATACTATTTCCTTCAAACTCTACATTTAGAGCAGTATGATTGTGGTGCAGCAAATCCAACATTGAACAGAAACCATATTCATACAATCCCTGTTAGGTTTCCACCTCTCCCAATACAACGCAAAATTGCTGCTATTCTCTCAACTTATGATGACCTAATCGAAAACAATACACGACGAATTAAGATATTAGAAGAAATGGCGCGATCGCTCTACCGTGAATGGTTCGTTAACTTCCGTTTCCCCGGACACGAACAAGTCAAAATGGTTGATTCAGAATTGGGTTTAATTCCTGAAGGTTGGGAAGTTGTACTTTTAGGTAAACTTGTATCGTTCCAAACTGGAAAGCTGAATTCTAATGCAGCTAAACATAATGGTAGTTATCCTTTTTTTACTTGCTCTCAAGATATATTAAGAACAGATACCTATTCTTTTAATACTGAATGTGTTTTGCTAGCGGGTAATAATGCAAATGGAATATTCCATATCAAATATTTTAAAGGTAAATTTGACGTATATCAGAGAACCTATGTTATTCGTACTTTAGATTCAAAATTAGTTACAAATTATTACTTATATTTCGCTATACAAGCGCAATTAGATCACCTAAAAAGTATTTCTACTGGAGCAGCAACCAAGTTTCTGACCTTGACTATATTAAACAATCTCAAAATTATTGTATCTGATCCTAAAATTCAAAAAGAATTTGCAAGTTTTATTTCGGATGTCTTTTCTCAAATTGAATTATTACAATCTAAAAACGATAACCTCCGCCAAACCCGCGACCTACTCCTCCCCAAACTCATCTCCGGTGAAATAGACGTAGAAAACCTCGACATCAAAACCGGAGAAATCGCTGCCTAACCTCATATAATATAGATCAATTCCACCAACAAACTCCATCCATAACCCACCCTTGCAAAATTAGCTATTTGAATAATATCAAAGTCAGAGAAACATCAAAAAAACCAAGAGGTTTGGGAAGGACGCAAAGTCCGTTAACTTAACCTCAAAAGCCTTGAAATAAATTTCAGGCTAAAAGCTAAAACCCGTTAAAACGGGTTAATAAAGAACAGTTTTAGTCATCTTTAGATGCCGATCGCTATTAGCCCGAACTTGAGTTCAGGGCTAACGTGGGTTAAGTTGACGGACTTTGGACACCACCCTTACCCTAAAATATTACAATTTCCCCCTCGAACACGCAGATTGCTATAACCCCTAAAATTCCCATGCTTAACCCAGACTCAGAAACCGCCCTAGAACTCGAAACCATTAAACTTTTTGAACAACTCGGCTATACCACCGCCAATTGCTACCATGAAAAAATCGGCAATAACAGCACATTAGGACGAGAAACCAAAACCGAAGTTGTGCTAATTTCCAAACTCCGCCCCGCCTTAGAAAAACTCAACCCAACCCTATCAACCGAAGTTATTAACCTCGCCATAGAAGAACTCATTCGTGATAGAAACGCCTTAAGCCTTGCTAACGCTAACCGCGAAATTTATAAACTCCTCAAAGATGGCGTAAACGTCACCTACCGCAACACCGACAACGAAGAAATTACCGAAAACGTCCAAATTATTAACTGGAAAACCCCAACGGAAAACAACTTTTTCCTCGCCTCTGAATTCTGGGTATCGGGGGAAATGTACACTCGCCGCGCTGATTTAATTGGTTTTATAAACGGAATTCCCCTATTATTTATTGAATTAAAAGCCCATTATAAACGCTTAGATTTAGCTTATCAGAATAACTTATGCGATTATAGAAACACCATTCCTCAACTGTTCTGGTATAACGGAATTGTTATCCTTTCCAATGGGTCAGAAAGCCGTATTGGTAGCGTTACCGCCCATTGGGAACACTTCGCCGAATGGAAAAAAATCAACTCAGAAGGGGAAGAAGGGATAATTTCTCTTGATACTATGATTCGGGGAACCTGTGAGAAACCTAAATTATTAGATATTATCGAAAACTTTACCTTATTTAGTGAAGAAAAAGGGCAAATTGTTAAACTTGTCGCCAAAAATCATCAATATCTCGGTGTTAATAATGCCATAGAAGCCGTTAAACAAATTCGTGAAAATCAAGGACGTTTAGGGGTATTTTGGCATACCCAAGGAAGCGGAAAAAGCTTCTCCATGCAATTTTTCTCCCAAAAAGTTCATCGCCAAATTACGGGTAATTGGACGTTTGTTGTGATCACTGATAGAGATGATTTAGACAACCAAATTTATAAAAATTTCGCCAAAACAGGCGCAGTTACCGAACCCGAAAAAGAAGTCAGGGCGAAAAGTGCGGAACATTTAAAACAACTGTTACAAGAAGATCACCGTTATATTTTTACATTAATTCAGAAATTCCGCACCGCTAAAGGCGAAAACTATCCACAACTTTCCGACCGAGAAGATGTGATTGTTATCGCTGATGAAGCTCACCGCAGCCAATATGATACCTTTGCAAAAAATATGAGAAAAGCCTTACCCAACGCTGGATTTATTGGCTTTACAGGTACACCCTTAATGATTGGAGAAGAAACCACTAAACGAGAGTTTGGCGATTATATTAGTGTTTATAATTTTAAACAATCCATTGAAGATAACGCCACTGTTCCGCTATTTTATGAAAACCGCATCCCACAATTAGAACTAACGAATACAGACCTGAATGAAAATATTGCCTACGCGATAGAATCTGCTAATTTAGAGGAAGAAGCAGAAACTAAATTAGAACGGGAATTTTCGCGGGAATATCATTTAATTACCCGTGATGAACGGTTAGAAACAATTGCCCAAGATATTGTTACTCATTTTTTAGGACGGGGACACCAAGGAAAAGCAATGGTGATTTCCATTGATCGCTTTACAGCCGTTAAAATGTACAACAAAGTACAGGCATATTGGCAACAACATTTAACCACCTTGCAAATTCAATTAGACACCGCAGAAGCCCCAAAACGAGAAGGTCTGGAAGCAAGGATTAATTATATGCAAAATACCGATATGGCGGTGATCATTTCTCAATCTCAAAATGAAGTAGAAGCGTTTCAGAAGAAAAATTTAGATATTCAACCCCACCGGAAACGGTTAGTGAATGAAGCGTTAGACGAAAAATTCAAAGATCCAGATCATCCCCTGCGAATTGTGTTTGTTTGTGCGATGTGGATTACCGGATTTGATGTTCCCAGTTGTTCAACCATTTACCTCGATAAACCCATGTTGAACCATACCCTTATGCAAACCATCGCCAGGGCAAATCGGGTATTTAAAGATAAAGTTAATGGGTTAATTGTTGATTATATTGGCGTGTTTCGTAACTTGCAAAAAGCCCTAGCCATTTATGGTTCAGCTTCTGGCGGAGGAGTCCAAGACGGAGACACCCCAGTACAAGCAAAAACGGCATTAATAGAAGAGTTGCGAAAGGCAATATTAGAAGCGACTAATTTTTGTACAGAACGAGAAATTAATTTAGAAAAACTGCAATCTGCACCAGTATTTGAACGCATTAAATTAATCTGTGATGCAGGAGAAGCTATTCTAATTAATGAGGAATCCAAACAGCGTTATTTTGCCCTCGTTAGAAATGTAATTAAACTATATAAAGCAATTCTACCTGATCCCATTGCTGATGATTTTACCTCAATGCAGTATCTATTAATCATGATTAGGGAGTGTATTCTTTCTCAAACACCAAAAGTAGACATTTCAGACGTCAAAGCAACCGTTGAGGAAATTTTAGATCAATCCATTGGAACTTTAAAATATGTGATTTCTGAATCAGAACAAATCATCGATTTAAGTCAAATTGATTTTGAAGCATTGAAGGCTAAATTTGCCACAGGTTATCAACGCACGGAAGCCGAAAAACTTAAAGGACAAATTAGCATCAAGCTAACCCAGATGGTTAATCTTAATAAAAGCCGGATGAATTATTTAAACAAGTTTCAGCAAATGATTGATGACTATAATGCAGGCTGTCGCAATATCGAAACGTTCTTTCAAGATTTAGTAGAATTTGCCCAAGAATTAAATATTGAAGATCAACGGGCGATTTCGGAAAATCTGGAAGAGGAAGAATTAGCAATTTTGGATTTACTAACCAAACCCGATATTGATTTAACGGAAAAGGAAAAGCAAGACGTTAAGAAGGTCGCCCAACAGTTATTAGAAACCCTCAAACGGGAAAAATTGGTGTTGGACTGGCGCAAGCGACAGCGAACCCGTGCGGCGGTACAACTAACAGTTGAGGAGATTTTAGATCGCTTACCCCAGCGTTACTCAACGGAATTATATCAGCAGAAATGTCAAGAGGTATATCAGCACGTTTACGATTCTTATTTTGGTCAGGGAAAAAGTATTTATACCCGTGTTGCTTGAGAAGGTAATCTTATATGAAATCCTTAAATGTTTGTTACGCATCCGTATTGTGTAGAGACGCGCCAATAGCCTTCGGCATAGCTTCGCCCAGGCGCGTCTCTATGTGGGGTTTAGGGTTATAATCTGTAGCGTCGATTGAAGGATTTCATATTAAATTTAAGAAAAAGATAGACTTCAGAAACAAAATTTCTATTGATTTAATACTTTAACTAAATGAGCTAATTCGGGTATAATTAATTGTTCCATTGCTAACTTCACTGCATTAGAAGACCCTGGAACTGAAAAAATTAATTTTCCTTGACAAACGCCAGCAACAGCACGAGAAGCCATCGCCCTTGAGCCTATTTCAGCATAACTCAAGGTTCTAAAAATTTCCCCAAAACCAGGTAAGGTTTTTTCTAATAATGTCTCAATCGCATCATAGGTGGTATCTCGCGGTGAAATTCCCGTACCCCCATTGAAAATACAAGCATCCAGTTCAGGAATTTGGCACAAGGTTTTCAATAATTCTGTGATTTCCGTCGGTTCATCTTTAACAATTTGATAATGCCGAATAGGATAACCTGCATTCTGTAAAAACTGCTGAATTAATTGGCCGCTTTTATCCGTTTCTGGAGTGCGAGTATCACTGACTGTAATTACAGCACAATTAACCTGGATTTCTGAACTATCTGGATGAGGAATGGTTGAATTCATAAACTGTAGATCCAGAACAACAACGATGAGAAGTTAGAAGCCAAACTTTCTCTATTTCTTATAGAATTTAACTTCTAACTCCTGAGAAATTAGGATTTACTAAATTCTAACCCATTCGCTTCTGCATAACGTTTCATAAACAACATAAAACGTTCCCATTCTTCGGGAGATTTCATTAAATGGATCGCTTCAATTTCCGTAGGTTTTCCATTAATAAACTTAGCTTTAACCTCACGGGTTATGATTTCCCCATCATCATCAATCATATACATTCCCGTGATTTCTTCCGTAGAATCATCCGCTAATGCTTTAGGATTGAGGAAATAAAATGTTGCTGTTCCTTGACTCCCATCTCGTGAACGAGTTAGGCGCACATCAGGAATTGCATCTTCATCAATACCTCTTGAAAACTGAATTTTAGCGACCATATTGTCTTGTTAAACCTTTATTCATTTAAGAGTTAACATCTTATTGTCTCACGAGATGGCACTGAAAAGGATAAAATTCCCCATAGGGTGTGTAAATACAGTCCACGGACTACCCCATCCTTCAGCAAGGATTTTACCCCCCCTTTGAGTACAATGGTGTTATTTCAGCTTGCTTATTTCAGTTCATGCCTAAAATTCGCCAATTTTGCCTGAGTTTAACTCTATTATTGAGTATCCTCGTCCTGACTTGGGGAAATGTCGCCCCTCTGTGGGCCGAAAATCTACCCCTGTCTTCCACTTTGGATGGGATGCTTCAGCAAGCGTTTACAGCCACTCAAACCGGTGAATTTGCTCAAGCAGAAACCTACTGGACAGAAATTATTAATCAATATCCCCAAAATCCGGCGATGTGGAGTAACCGAGGCAATGTTAGAGTCAGTCAAAATAAACTTCATGAAGCGATTTCTGATTATAATCAATCCCTAGAATTAGCACCTGATTTTCCTGATTCCTATTTAAACCGAGGAGTCGCCTATGAAGGATTAGGAGAATGGGAAAAAGCGATTGCAGACTATAATAAAGTCTTAGAAATAAACCCCAATGATGCGATCGCCTATAATAATCGAGGGAATGCTGAAGCAGGATTAGGAAAATGGGAAGAAGCGCTTTTAGATTATCAAACCGCCAGTGATTTAGATAAAAACTATTCCTTTGCCCGTGCCAATTATGCCTTAACATTATATCAAGTCGGACAACCAGAAGCAGCGATTAAAATCATGAAAAATTTAGTGCGGAAATATCCCAATTTTGCCGATATGCGAGCCGCATTAACCGCCTGTTTATGGGATATGGGAAAACCCGGAGAAGCGGAAAGTAATTGGGTAGCTGTAGTTGGACTTGATCCCCGATATAAAAATATTGATTGGGTGAAAACCGTTAGACGATGGCCCCCAAAAGTCGTTCTTGCCTTAAATCATTTTCTGAATTTAAAATAACCCTTTCATTTAAGATAAATTCACAATAAAAATGCACTCTTCCAGCCATGAGAGCGCATTTCCAGAGCAGATAGTATGATAGACCAATCATTTCTTTTATAAGGTAAACTATCATCGTTGAGCCTTTCCTCTCTCAATAGCATGACTTCCATCTCATCCTAATCCTATTGTTGGGCGCAGACAAAAGCATTGTTAATAATATTTTCTCGAAGTTGGGTATCACTGAGAATTGCTAATATTTCTTCACCAAAAGAAAAAGATAGGTTTCAGAAAGATAAGTCTAAAGATTGATGTGCGTCTACCTGTGGAACTGAAACAATATTTCTATAGCCACAAATTAATGAACCTTAACAAAAAAAATGACGGTTCACCATCCTCCTGCTTTAAATCAACCCAGTGCTTATTATGTGCTGATGCTGGCAATTGTGGCAGCCCTTGGCGGTTTCTTATTTGGTTTTGATACCGCCGTCATTAATGGTGCTGTCGGAGCATTAGGGAAAGAGTTTCAAGCCAATAGTTCACAAATCGGATTGGCAGTCTCTTCTGCTTTATTGGGGTCAGCCGTCGGAGCCTTCTTTGCGGGCCAGATCGCTGATCGCTACGGACGAATTAAAGTCATGATCTCGGCTGCTGGACTGTTCTTAATGAGTGCGGTGGGCTCTGGTATTGCATTCACCATTTGGGATTTCATGGTTTGGCGATTAGTGGGCGGGTTAGCCGTTGGGGCGGCGAGTGTAATTGCTCCAGCTTATATTGCAGAAGTCTCACCAGCCCATCTGCGGGGTCGCCTCGGTTCTCTCCAACAACTTGCGATTGTGATCGGTATTTTTGCCGCGTTACTTTGTGACTATTTTATTGCGTTAGGGGCTGGAAGTGCCGAAGCCCCGTTTTGGTTTAATATTCCGGCTTGGCGTTGGATGTTTTGGACAGAGATCCCTCCGGCTATCCTCTACGGAATTGGATCATTGAAAATTCCTGAATCTCCCCGTTATTTAGTCGCTCAAGGTCGAGAAGCAGAAGCTGAGGTGATCTTAGCGCGAGTGGTTGGGGGAGATACTCAAACTAAAGTGATGGAAATCCGGGCTTCGGTGGTGCGAGAAACCAAGCCTCGATTGTCAGATTTGCTGGGTCGTCACGGACTATTACCTGTGGTATGGATCGGAACAGGGTTATCGGTGCTGCAACAGTTAGTGGGAATTAACGTAATTTTCTATTACAGCAGTGTGTTGTGGCAAGCTGTGGGCTTTTCTGAACAGGATTCTTTGTGGATTACGGTAATTACCAGTGTGACCAATATTATTACTACCCTCGTTGCTATTTCTGTGGTGGATAAGTTTGGCCGCAAACCGTTATTGATTCTGGGTTCGATTGGCATGACCATCACGTTAGGAACTCTGGCGACTGTGTTTGGAAGTGCGCCCCTAGATGCGGCTGGAAATCCCAATTTAACCGGAAACGCTGGACTCATTGCCCTATTCGCTGCGAATATCTACGTTTTTTGTTTCGGCTTTTCTTGGGGGCCGGTGGTGTGGGTGATGTTAGGAGAAATGTTTAATAATCGGATTCGCGGTGCCGCTCTTTCCGTGGCAGCTACAGCCCAATGGATCGCTAATTTCGTTGTCTCCACAACGTTTCCGCCCCTCAAGGATGTGGGGTTAGGGTTTGCTTACGGTTTATATGCAACGGCGGCGGCGATTTCTCTATTTTTTGTTCTCCTACTCATCAAGGAAACACGAGGTAAGGAACTGGAAGAAATGGTATAGCGTGGAACAGGCATCTTGCCTGTTAAGTAGGGTGTCGGGTGTGCAATCATATTACTTTTTTTAATATAAAAAACTTCAATACAAGGAAATATTAATATAAACGGCTCGACAAATCTTTAACAGTAGGTTATTATAACTATATGGTTATAAAACCAAATAACGAGACACCGAACCTCGAAAAATACATACGCAATACATAACTCCAATGACAACAACCATTCAACAGCAGTTAAGAGGAAACCCATGGGAGCGGTTGTGCAACTGGATCACCAGCACCGAAAACCGCCTCTATGTGGGTTGGTTTGGGATTCTGATGATTCCAACTCTGCTTGCTGCTACCATCTGTTTCGTTCTGGCTTTCGTTGCTGCACCCCCCGTTGATATCGACGGCATCCGCGAACCCGTGTCCGGTTCACTGCTCTACGGAAATAACATCATCTCGGCTGCGGTGGTACCGAGTTCCAATGCAATTGGTTTGCACTTTTATCCCATCTGGGAAGCCGCTAACGTCGATGAATGGCTTTATAACGGTGGCCCTTACCAATTGATTGTCTTTCACTTCCTGATCGGCATCTTTTGTTACATGGGTCGAGAGTGGGAACTCTCCTATCGCTTAGGAATGAGACCTTGGATCGCCGTTGCCTATAGTGCTCCTGTGGCGGCTGCAACTGCGGTGTTGCTGATTTATTCCATCGGTCAAGGTTCTTTCTCCGATGGTTTACCCCTGGGAATTTCCGGCACATTCAACTTTATGCTCGTTCTGCAAGCCGAACATAACGTTTTAATGCACCCCTTACATATGTTGGGTGTAATGGGAATTTTTGGTGGTGCTTTATTCTGTGCAATGCACGGATCGTTAGTGACTTCTTCTTTAGTTCGTGAAACCACCGAAAACGAATCTTTAAACTGTGGTTACAAATTCGGTCAAGAAGGAGAAACCTACAATATTGTTGCAGCCCACGGTTACTTTGGACGTTTAATCTTCCAATATGCCAGTTTCAACAACAGCCGCAGCTTACACTTCTTCTTAGGCGCTTGGCCTGTCGTTGGCATCTGGTGTGCGTCTCTGGCGGTGGCTTGCTTCGCGTTTAATCTGAATGGTTTTAACTTTAACCAGTCCTTACTGGATTCAGAAGGTCGCGTGATCAATACCTGGGCGGATGTGATCAACCGTGCCAACTTAGGGATTGAAGCCATGCACGAACGCAACGTCCATAACTTCCCCTTAGATTTAGCATCCGGTGCATTGACTCCTGTGGCTTTAGTTGCCCCTTCTATCAACGGTTAATTTTTAACCCACGCTAACAAAAGACGCTCTCCGAAAGGAGGGCGTTTTTTTGTGGTTAAATTTGGGTGTCGGTTGTCGGGAAGAACAAAAGGTGAGGAGGACTTTTGAAACCAGAAAGCCGCAGAAGTTGACGAGAAAACCGACTTTTGTTTCAGAATATACAAAAGCTGACATAATAAATAAATTATCTCTCAACCCTTTTAAATCGATTTGAACCCATTTTGTGGTACAGACCGAGTTGAGGAGCCTGGGTACAATGCTTGTACTTGCAATGATTCTTTACAATCGTTAACAATAAGTATCAGCCCCTTAGATAAACAGGAGAGTGGACGCTCTGTGTTCCAACGCTTGAAGCAGGACTTAAAAAATGACTTGATTGCAGGTCTGTTGGTCGTGATTCCTTTGGCAACCACGATTTGGTTGACCATCACCATCTCCAGTTCTGTGATTGAGTTTCTGACCCGCATTCCTAAGCAAATTAATCCCTTTGATGGTTTGCATCCGATTTTAGTCAACCTGCTTAATGTTTTGGTCGGGTTGGCAGTACCCCTGTTAGGGATATTATTTATCGGTTTAATGGCTCGCAATATTGCTGGACAGTGGCTTTTGGCTGTGAGCGAAAAAATCTTACAAGCCATTCCCTTAGCGGGTTCGGTTTACAAAACTCTCAAACAACTTTTAGAAACCCTTTTACGAGATTCTAATGATAAATTTCGTCGTGTGGTTTTAGTTGAATATCCCCGTCGAGGAGTTTGGTCACTGGCTTTTGTAACGGGTTCGGTCAACCGCGATATCCAGTCAGAATTGTCTGAGGAAATGGTGAGTGTGTTTATTCCCACTACCCCGAACCCCACCAGTGGATGGTATGCTATTGTTCCAGAACATGAGGTACTCAACCTCACTCTTTCAGTAGAAGATGCGTTTAAAATTATCGTATCTGGTGGGATTGTTAATTCAACATCCTCATCGGTAAAAGCTCTTCCTCCTAAACCCAATCCTAAATTAGAACCCCTTCTTCCCAGCGAAAATAGATTGCAATCTATTGTCCTAGAAGATGAGGGCGTTGGGATTAGTGAAAATTAACGGATTAGAGTTTAGATTCATTAAACGTTCAAGGGTTGGGGAAAATTCCCTAATAATAACCCCTTATTTTTTTGACTAGACTAAAGTGGTGATTCCAATTTCAAGTTTTTACACTCATTAAAGTGTGAAAAATTCTAAATTTTTCCTGAATTTTCAGGGATTCTTCTTTAATGTTGTGGTTCCCTATTCCTTATTCTTAAATTCTTAAACTTATGCAAGCTCGTCGTACTGCTCGTGAACTCGCTTTACTGGGAATTAGTCAACTCCCAGCAACTTCAGAGCGCCTAGAACCTCAAGAATTACATGATGTTTTAATTGCTGCTGTCAGAACCTTGACTGCTGAAGGTCAAGAATCTTTAGAAACGGCTGTTTCTGAGTTACAACGCAGTAGCGATCGCCTTTTAGGAAGCCAAATTCGGGCGAATGATTTAGACATTGCACGAGCGATGGTACATGAAGCCATTGAATTAGTTCAAGGCGCGATTAATCGCTTAAGTACCGCCCTGGAATTACCGGAATTAGTTCAACTGGCAAATCAACAAGAAGTCCGGGATTATGCCCTTGATATTTTAATTCAAGTCAATAGCCATAAAGCTGAAATTGATCAGTTGTTAACCGATGCTATGGTAGATTGGCAACTGAATCGACTCGCCCGTATTGATCGAGATATTTTACGAATTGCCGTTGCCGAATTAATGTATTTAAACTTAAAAGAACAAGTGGCAATTAATGAAGCGATTGAACTGGCAAAACGCTACAGCGATGAAGAAAGTTATCGCTTTATTAATGGTGTTCTACGTCGATTTGTCGATAAATTAAAAACGACTGTTCCAGAATTAACAGTTGAGAGTTAACCGTCAACAGCTATCATAATTTCAGGGGGATTTCTCAAAACCCAAACTGTTCCCTCTTATCCTGATAACTGATAACTGATAACTGATAACTGATAACTGATTCCAGCCAACAAATATTAAATAAATCCTATGGTATTTAATTGGTTTCGTCGTCAATTTAATGAAAAAACGGATCAAACTCAGGAGTCACAACCAGAGGTTAAATCTGAACCTGAAAAGGTAGAGAAACCGACTGAAACAGCCGTAGAGACGAGCGCGTCTCCACCCGCACCTCAAATTGCTGAAGATTATTTACAGTGGGCAAAAGCGGCTTATCAAAATATTCAAAAACAACAGGAACCCGAACCTGAACCCGAACCCGAACCTGAACCTGAACCCGAACCTGAACCTGAACCTGAACCCGAAGCTATCACAGAGCCGGAAGTTGAACCAACGGTTTTAACCCCAGAAATACCAGAGGCGGAAGCGAGTATTGAAACGGTTGTAGAAGTAGCTGAAACGGACGTAAAAGTACCCGAACCCGTTGTCACCCCTCAAACCGATACAACTCAGTCAGAAACCCTAGAAACGTCCGAACCCTTGCCATTTTGGGCAACAGCAGCTACGGAACGTCAAGCCAGGGTGGAACGGTTAAAAGAAACCGCCATTGAGGAAGAAGAACCCGAACCCAGCGAAACGGCATCCTCAAACGCAGGAATGGTGTTTGATGAGATGTTTATGTGGTCGGCCCAGGTCTTAGCGGATCAAGGTCGTCGTCCCGATGAAGTTGCTTTAGAAGAAATTACCTGGTTACAGAAACTCTGGAAAGCGTTAGGACGGACACGACGCAACTTACTCAACCAATTAAAAGCGATTGTTGGTCAAGGCCCCTTAAATCAACAAGCTGTTGATGAAATTGAATCCATGCTATTACAAGCGGATGTGGGTGTAGCCGCAACGGATCGCGTGATTGAAGCGTTACAAAGTAAACTCCGCCAAGAAGCCTTACCCCCAGAACAAGCGATCGCTTATCTCAAACAAATTTTAAGGGGAATTTTAGAAGAACCCTTTGAAAAGGGGTATCCCATTACCTTTGCACCAGAGAAAGATACCTTAAATATTTGGTTAGTCACCGGAGTCAATGGAGCCGGGAAAACCACAACGATTGGCAAAATTGCCCATTTAGCCCAAAAATCCGATTATCGGTGTTTAATTGCTGCTGGAGATACCTTTCGAGCAGCAGCCGTTGATCAGGTGAAAGTTTGGGGCGATCGCAGTGGCGTTGAAGTCGTGGCGAACCCCGGAAAAAATACCGATCCGGCGGCGGTGGTTTATGATGCCATTGAAGCAGCCAGAGCCCGAAATACAGAATTATTAATTATTGATACAGCCGGCCGCTTGCAAAATAAAAAGAATTTAATGGAGGAACTCAATAAAATCCGTCGAGTGATTGATAAACGCGCCCCAGAAGCCAAAATACAATCATTATTAGTTTTAGATTCTACCTTGGGCCAAAATGGGTTACGACAGGCGGAAGTTTTTTCTGAAGTTGCTCAACTCAGTGGGGTGGTCTTGACAAAACTTGATGGAACTGCTAAAGGTGGTGTTGCCCTAGCGATTGTCCAACAACTCGGCTTACCGATTCGATTTATCGGAGTTGGGGAAAGTATCGAAGATTTGCGCCCCTTTTCCAGCTACGAGTTCATTGAAGCCCTCTTAAGTGGGTAGAGATATGAAAGATGTAAAGTGTGAGGGAAGAATGTGCAGAGTGCAAAGAAGCAGTCAGCAGTCAGAAGTCAGAAATTAATTATTTCTCCCCTGCGGTCACTGCTCCCCCTGCTCCCCCTGCTCCCCCTGCTCCCTGCTCCCTGTTCCCTGTTCCCTGTTCCCTCAAACTGAACATGACAGCCTTGCCCCTACCCAGACGCTCCGATCAATTTGCTGACTCGATTTCGGGTTCTGCAACACCAGAGACCACACCAGTTTTCACCCTGAAAGAACTGGTGGCGCGTTTGCATCGAGAACAGCAAAACGTGAACGAGTTGTTAAGTTCCTTGGGGTATGCCCTGCGTAGCTTCAACAACCTGAATCAATTTTTAGAGTTAACTCCCTTAGTAGCCAGTCGGGTAACAGATGCCGATGGGGGAGCATTAGTCCTATTTAAACCCAACGGACAAGTCCGATTTCAACGGCTCCATTGTCAGGAAGGACGCCAGTGTCAAGATATTCGACAAGCAATTGAAACTGTGACCCGACAAATCTCGTTGATGCCAAAAACCAGCCTGGGAGACTTGTCTGAATCGGCTTTACAAACCTATACAGCGAATTTAGATTATCAGGTGAGTCGCTACCTGGGTTCTGATGTGCAGCTATTTGGCACACCAATTTTGGTCAATAATACGGAACGGGGACGGCTATATGTTTTTAGTCATGATGCCAATTACGTTTGGACACCGACCCGTCAAAAATTAATTCGATTAGTCGCGGATCAAACCGCCGTTGCGATCGCTAATGATGAGTTAGCAACATCCCTGCGGGAAAAAGAACGCTTAGATCGAGAGTTAGAAATTGGGGCAGAAATTCAGTTACAATTACTACCTCGAAAATGCCCGACTATCCCCGGTTTAGATATTGCTGCCCAATGTCAAACGGCTAACCGAGTGGGTGGGGATTATTATGATTTTATTCCCTCTAATTTTGACAAACGGGGTGATCATCCCTCTATTCATCAGGATGAACGCTGGAGTATTGTGATTGGGGATGTCATGGGTAAAGGAGTTCCGGCGGGTTTAATTATGACCATGACACGGGGAATGCTGCGGGCTGAAGTTCTAAACCGCCATTCTCCGGCTCAAATTTTGGGGCATTTGAATCAAGTCATGTATGCGGATTTAGAAAACTCTAACCGCTTTGTGACGTTATTCTATTCAGAATATGATCCGGCAACTCGAATGTTGTCCTATAGCAATGCCGCTCACCATCCCCCGTTATTATGGCAAGTAGCAACGAATACTATTCGACGGTTAGATACTCTGGGAATGTTGATTGGTTTAGATGCGGATAGTTGCTATTATGAAGCTCAAATCCAACTTTCTCCTGGGGATACCCTAATTTATTATACGGATGGATTTACCGATGCTATGAATCAACGGGGCGATCGCTTTGATGAGGAAAATCTTAGTAAAGCTTTTCATTGGGCGTGTCAAAATTGTAGAAATCCCCAATTGATTCTGGAATATTTGTTTGAACAAGTTCAACAATTTATTGGTTCAGGAAATCGAAATGGAGATGATATGACCCTTGTGGTGTTGCAAGTTCAACCCAACAACGGAGGTAATCTTGATGATCACGGTTCTGATACTGAATCCTATTGATGGAGTTAATAGTTTTTATCACAGTTTAGACTTGATAACCCAAGCCCCGATTTTAGCTCAACAAGTGGATGTGGATATTGTTGCTGATTTTGTCAGAACTTGGAACCATATCTTGAAAACAGGTCAACTCTGGGCATTTTTTATTGGGGTAGTTGCCGGATGGAGCCTTAAGAGTTTATTACCTTGAATATTAGGGACAAGGAGAAGGAAAGGGGAGCAAGGGGAGAAGAGGAGGGGGAGGGGAAATCATTAGCTTCTGGCTCTGCACTTGGTACTCAATAAAAGGCAATAGTCAATACCCCTGTTCAGGTTTCTTTCTTCGGGCAATAATTCACTAATTCTTTAAATAAAGCTTCATTTTGAGAAGCAGTTTGTTTGGCTTTTTCTCCGACTTCTTGGACGGTTTGTTGCGCTTGTAAGAGTTGTTGTTTTCCCTCTGGGGTAATAGAGGCTTTCTCCGCAGTCGTTAAGGTTTCACCGAGTTGTTTGAGGCTGTTGGATAGGTCTCTAAATTGTTGGGTAGCGTTTTTTTGAATGGTTTGTAAAGGTTTATCTTGAATTTTTAAGGTTTCAATGTCCTGAGAAATTTGATTTAATTGTTGTGAGAGTTTTAGGGTTGTTATTGCATCCCCTTGAGGACTGAGATTAACCACTAAGGTTTGACCTTCACCAATAGCACTAATCAGTTTTGTACATTCGGCAGATTTACTGCTACAACTAATGAGGGAAAAGGCGATCGCAACAACAGCCACGATCCTTATAGGAATGGAAAAAGATAAAGAAGATTGAAAATGCAAGTCCTCAGAAGGTTTCACAAGATTTTAGGATATTCAACCTCAACTATTGTGCAGTGTTCTGGGTAGAAAATCAAGGGTTATTTTTAAGATCTAGTAGGGAACAGGGAATAGGGAATAGGGAATAGGGAATAGGGAATTACGAATTACGAACCGGGAACAGAAGGGAAAAGAAAATAGGGAATAGGGGGTGAGAAAAAGTGATTAGCCATCTGACAATTATTTGTAGCCAATATTTAAGGACTTCATATTACGAATAGAGTGCGTGCGCTGTGGGGAGCGAAGCGAAGGATCACGCACCCTATTGTATTGGGTTAACTTTCATCTTCATCGGGTTGCAGTTCTTTTGCTTTTTCAAAGGCTGCAACGGCTTCTTCAGTTTGCCCTAACTCTTGCAAAGTTAGACCCAGATTATACCAGACATCTGCATCATTAGGTTGCAATTCCAGAGCTTGATTAAAAGAAATTAAGCCTTCTTCTAATCTCCCTAAATTGAGCATAGAAAATCCTCGATTATACAAGGCATTAAAATAGTTGGGTTCTAATTCAATGGCTTGTTGATAACAGTCTAATGCTTCTTCTAATCTCCCTAAATCGGACAACACATTTCCGCGATTATTCCAAACATAGGCATCATTCGGTTCTAACTCCAGAGCCAGTTCATAGGATTGTAAGGCTTCTTCAATTCGGCCTAAAATCTCTAAGATACTTCCGCGATTATTCCAAGCATCAGCATATTCTGGATGCAGTCTAATCGCTTGTTCAAAGGAGTCTAACGCTTCTTCAAGTCGGCCTAAACTTTTGAGAGTATTACCCCGATAAAACCAAACACAAATATGATCGGGTTGGAGTTGAATTGCTGTATTAAAGGATAGTAAAGCAGCTTCAAAATCCCCGGCTGCATCTTGTTTAATGCCTTGTTCAAACCATTCCTCTACCTCAGAGGAAGTTCTCTCAATAATTGGGGTTTCTTCTGGCAGAATTTCCGGTTGATAATTAACAAGATGTTCCTCAATAATTGGGGTTTCTTCTGGCAGAATTTCCGGTTGATAATTAACAGGATGTTCCTCAATAATTGGGATTTCTTCTGGCAGAATTTCCGGTTGATAATCAACAAGAGGTTCCTCAATAATTGGGGTTTCTTCTGGCAGAATTTCCGGTTGATAATTAACAGGATGTTCCTCAATAATTGGGATTTCTTCTGGCAGAATTTCCGGTTGATAATCAACAAGAGGTTCCTCAATAATTGGGGTTTCTTCTGGCAGAATTTCCGGTTGATAATCAACAAGAGGTTCCTCAATAATTGGGGTTTCTTCCTCCGTTGAGACCGTTACTCCATCTTCCAGAAATTCCGCTTCAATAATTGGATACACCCCAACATTCTCTGAAGGTTGTGCAGGAGAGGGAACCGTTACCCCATCACCCGCAAATTCCGCATCAATAATTGGATAAGCTTCTCTGTTATCTAAGATTTCTGACTCTG
Organism: Planktothrix tepida PCC 9214; assembly: GCF_900009145.1. Lineage (NCBI taxonomy): Bacteria > Bacillati > Cyanobacteriota > Cyanophyceae > Oscillatoriales > Microcoleaceae > Planktothrix > Planktothrix tepida. Next base: position 176,296 of record NZ_LN889812.1, on the reverse strand, counting down.
TTGGTGGAGCTATCTGTTCCAAGATACTTCTCCCAATGCGTGCTGAAATATCTCCTATTTCTCCAATTTCCAAACTCGCTAACAGTAACATTCGTCGTGCGAGTTCTTCATGTTGGCTAGGTGTTTGTAGGAGTCGGTTTCCAAAGCGTTGTAACCAAGCCACTAACTCCCCTTCTTGAACTTTATTCCCAATCAACCAGCCTTTAACTTGTCCCCGACTAGCACCTTGTTGCACTGTGTCCAAGAGTTGCAGAAACAGTGCTTCATATTCCGTATCTGTCCGAGTAGGAATGGCTTCGGAAGTTGGGGATGGAGGAGAGGGCTGTTTCCCAAACAGGCGTTGAATCAGTCGTTTGAAAAATTGAATAATTCGGCGTAACATAAATAGGCTTAGACAATAGAGTTGTTATGAAGATTCAAGGCAAAACCGCCAAGATATCGGACATAATACACCTTTTTGATTCAGCCGTTTAATTCAATCCTTCTATAATAATATTAAAAGCTTACAATCTCACCCTCTGGGGTGAATAGGCCACAATCTCAAAGTTAAGTAAATTCTCGGATGTTCAGGGTCGTTGTGTTGTTATAAACTCAACTATAATTTCTACCGGATTATCACCCATGTTGAAATTTAGAGTATTAATTGGACTAACCTTGCTCCTGAGTTTATTTGCAACTGAAGCGAAAGCCCAGACTCAAAGTGTAAAATTCACTCTCGTTAACGGTACCAGTCGAACTTTAGAATCATTCTATGCTTCGCCTCCAAGTACCAGTGATTGGGAAGAAGATATTTTGGGAGTTGATGTTCTTCCCCCAGGAGAGTCAACGGAAATCACGATTGATGATGGCCGTGAAGATTGCCACTATGATTTCAAAGGGGTATTAGGCCCTAGTGATGATGGCAGTGTCGGACGGGGTGAATTAATTCAATCAGGAGTTAATGTCTGCGACGGTGGGAGTTACACCTATTACGAAAATTAGGACGTTTGCAAAAGGCAAAAGCTAGAAAACAATATGGGTTGAGTTCCCAGCCTTTTACAGGGGTTGTTACAGCATTCGTAATAGTCCCTGTTGACCAAGGAGCATTTCCCGCAGCAGACTGAAAATCCCCACCCAGATAATCGGGGTGATATCTACACCTCCCAAAGGAGGAACGATTTTACGGGTGACGACTAAAAAGGGTTCTGTCGGCCAAACAATCAAGTTGAAAGGAAAACGCTGTTGATTGACTTGGGGATACCACGTTAGGACGATTCTGAAAATAAACAAAAACGTCATTAAACCTAGAATTAAGCCTAAACCCCACATTAAAATGGTTGTATTCATAAGATGAGACAAAATATTTTAAGTTTTGTTACTGCTTCTGAGATTAATTTTAACGGTTTTGGGGTATTTTCTCAGAAACCGGGGAATGGCTGCCCCAGATTTTAACCGAAAACGGGATTAACTCAGAATTATCGCCTTTCTAGGACGATGGAGTGTCAAGTATTGTTAAAATAGTAGACCAAGAAATTATTCTAAGACAAGGATCGCATTTGTTATGACACCTTCATTGATGAACTTTTTCTATAGTTTGCTGGCTGGAATTCTGATTGTGGTGATTCCCGCCACCGTCGGTCTGATTTTTATCAGCCAGAAGGATAAAATCATTCGTTCCTAGACCGACTCTCTGGAGACAAGTCTTGGTACACTTGCCAAAATCCTTGTTAAACCGATAAACTTAGGGGCTAAGAAGTCAGAACTTAATCTGAATCCCTAGCCCCTCCTGTTTATTTTGCCAACAATACCCATCCAGAAGTGCCGATCAGTAGAGATTCTCAAGAGAACTCGCTAAGATAGGACTGGCATAGGAGAACGAATAATGGTTAATTTAGGTTTAAATTTCAGCAGCTTAGTCGGGATTATCCTCGCGGTTGCTGGTGCTGGATTATATTTCCTGCGTTCCTGGCGTCCAAAACTGGCACGGGATCATGATATTTTCTTTGCGGCCATCGGGTTACTTTGTGGCGGGATTCTGCTCTTTCAGGGATGGCGACTTGATCCCATTCTAGCGTTTGGTCAATTTTTATTAACGGGAAGTGCGATTTTCTTTGCGGTGGAAAGTATTCGCCTCAGAGGAATTGCCGTTGTCCAAGCTAAAGAACGAGCCCCCATTGTGGATGATGAACGCTATGTCAGTAACGTTTATCGGGTCGATGCAGAATTAGACGAACTCGAACCCACCGACGAATATATGCCCATGGCTCGTCAAATTCGCGGGAGTCGGGATACTCGTTTAAGTAGAGCCGATAGCTATGACGATGATGCTGTCCGTCGGCGTCCCTCTAGCCGCAAAAATAGCAGTGTTGACTATCCTCCGGTAGAAGATCGTCCTCGCAAGCGTCGTCCCCGTCCTGAATCTCGTCCTGACACTGCATCTGACTGGGGAGAACCCCCCAGAGAACGGGAAGAAAGATCGGCTAGAAAGCGTCCTAACCGTCCTCCCGCATCACCTTCAGTAGAGAAAGAGGATTGGGCCGTTTCTGAAACACCCCGTTCTCGTCGTCGTCCCTCCTCTTCTTCTTCTTCTTCTTCAGAATATCGTTATTCTGAAGATCGCAATCGCAACACGAATTCAACTGATTATGTTGAATATCGACCCGTAGACTATTCTGATGATGAGGTTGATAGTCCTTCCAATTTTGAAAAATAAATTCCATCTTGTAGGGAACACCGAACAGGGAACACCGAACAAGGAATAGGTTTCAATATCAGTTTATTTATGCTTGAGGAATGAGACTTCTGTCTGATTCCTATTTTTTTATCTATTCCCTAGTTTTTCTTAAAATTCCCCATAATGAGTTGTATTTTCGAGACTCATTAATTTGACACTATCGGATAAATGAAACCCTAGTTTTTCATAAAAAGGAACCATTTCAGGTAAACACATTAATAGAAAAGCTTCCACATCTTTTAAAGCGGGATGAGTCAGAATTTCATCGATTAATTTTTTCCCTAATCCTTGATTTTGATAGGAACTCTCCACTAAAACATCCCAAATTAAGGCTCGATAGGTATAATCTGTTAAAACTCTTGTAAATCCGATTAATTTTTGGGTATCAGAGTCTACTAGACCGATTATAATATCGGAGTGATTTAGCATTTTTTGGATGTCTTTTGAGGTGCGTTGATGACTCCACCATCCTTGTTTATAAAGTTGCTCTAAATCTTGTACTTGGCTTGGGGTTAACTCTTGAATTACGATAATAGGCAAGGGAATTATCCTTCTAAATCGTTTATTGATCACTATTTTACAGCAATTCGGTAAAAAACAAAAATTAAGAGTTGCTTACAGGGAGAGACTCTTAAGAATTTCTAAAGCTGCGCGATCGCACACTCCCTCCTCTCCTAACGCTTGCTTCATCTGTTGATACTGATTTAACATTTCTTGTCGTTTTTGTGGATTTGTTAATAATTCTATCGCCTCTTGAACGATATTTTCGGGAGTGGCTTTTTCTTGTAATAATTCAGGAACAATGGCTTGCATTTGCACTAAATTAGTCGGGGACATAAACGGAATCGAAAATTTCAGGAGATGACGAGCGACCCAAGCCGTTAAAGCACTGACTCGATAAACGACAACTTGGGGAACCTTTAATAAGGCAATTTCTAAGTTAACTGTTCCTGATTTTGCGATCGCTAAATCGGCGGCAGATAAGACTTCTAAGGTTTGATAGTAACTCGTTGTTGAAACTAAAACGGCATTCAATTGATAGGTTTTTATAGCTGTTTCAATCGCTATTTTATACTCAGGTAAAGATAAGGGAATCCAAAATTTTACCTGGGGTATTTTAGCTTGAATTTGTTGAGCCGCTTCAAATAATATGGGCATTAAATATTTAATTTCTTGCCATCGAGAAGCCGGAAGTAAAGCGATCGCAATTTCATCCGGTTGAATGCCTAATTTTCGGCGAGATTCTTCTCGACTTGGTGCTGTTTTCATCCGGTCTAATAGGGGATGACCAACCCATGTCACCTTCGCACCTTTTGATTGAAAATAACGTGCTTCTTCAGGAAAAATGGCAAGAATACGATTCGTTAGTTTAACAATTTGTGCTGTACTTTTTGAACCCAACGACCATACCCATTCTTGCGGCGCAATATAATAAAAAATAGGAATTGTTGGCAAGTTATGTTTAATAAAATTTCCCATCCCAATATTTGGCCCCATATAATCAATTAAAATAACTAAATCAGGAGGATGCTCTTTTAAATAGTGTTTGACTTGTTTTTGCATTAAATAGGTCGGGATAATATAGGGGATAGATTCTAAAATTCCAACGGAACCAATTCCTGTGGTATTCCCTAATAATTTGGCTCCTGCTGATGCCATTTTTTCTCCCCCTAATGCGATAATTTGTATTAATATTCCTGCCTTTTTAGCTTGTCTGAATAAAGCTTCAATTAACAGTGATCCTTGTAAATCACCGGAAACTTCTCCGGTACTTATAAAAATACGAATAGGGGGAGTCTTGTGAACCATTGGAAATCAATAATTAATTTTGAGAGAACGTACTATAGCAATTCTATTCCTAACCTAATTTTTAATTATAGGGGTTTACTGACCTGATCCAGAGTTTAATTCAAAATTTGAGGAAGGATATCGGACAAAACACGATAGAATCATGAATTGTAGGTGCAAGCTGTAGCTGTCCCTACAGAAGTCTTCTGAATGCTAAAAAGTAATGTAGCTCAGGAACGTTTATGATCCTTATTAGGTCTTAGTTCATAGACCTGATTCATATTGTAACTTAAATAATGGCAGTCTTATTCATGAACTCTTTATTGACTTTAGCAAGACTTTCCTGGGGAATTCTGATTTTTAGCGGTTTCAATTTTATCGGGAATACTTCTCCCACATTGGCGAGTCCTGTTCAACAGTTGGAACAGCAATCCTCAACGTTAAAATTAGCACAATTTCCTCAACAATTATCTGAGAAACCTGTAGGAGGATTATATGTTCAATCTCCTACTCAAACTCAAGTTTTTCCCCTCAAAAAAACCCAGGTTAAAGCTAAAATTTCAGGAAATCTTTCTGAAGTAGAAGTTTCTCAAACCTTTGAAAATCCGTTTAAAGAACCTTTAGAAGCGATTTATGTGTTTCCCCTTCCTGATCAAGCCGCCATTGATCAAATGGTAATCAAAATTGGCGATCGCACGATTAAATCGAGAATTGAAACCAAAGAAGGTGCGAGAGAAATCTATCAACGTGCTAAAGATCAAGGTCGCACCGCAGCTTTATTAGAACAGGAACGAGATAATATTTTTACTCAGTCTGTAGCCAATATTCAACCGGGTGAGCAAATATCCGTAACGATTCGCTATATTGATCAATTAAAATTTGAAGGGGGAGATTATGAATTTGTTTTTCCGATGGTGGTTGGCCCCCGTTATATTCCGGGTCAATTAATTGATAAAAATCAACCCAATACGAATCAAGTCCCCGATGCAGATCGGATTACACCGCCTATTATTGATCCTAATACAAAATCAGACCATAAAATTCAAGTTAATCTTGAAATAGATGCAGGTATTCCTATTGAAAATATTCGTTCAACTTCCCATAAAATTATTACCCAACAACAAGGAAATCGAGTTTTTGTTCGTTTAGATGAATCGGATAAAATTCCGAATAAGGATCTAATTCTAAGATATCAAATTTCAGGAGAAAATACAAGAGCAACGGTCTTAACAGAAGCGGATCAACAAGGGGGACATTTTGCCACTTATCTGTTACCTGCAATTCGTTATAATCCTAATCAAATTATTCCCAAAGACGTTATTTTTTTAATGGATACTTCCGGTTCTCAAGAAGGTGAACCCTTAACAAAATCCAAAGAATTAATGAAACGGTTTATTCAAGGATTAAATACTGAAGATACCTTTACCATTATTGATTTTGCAAATACGACTAATACGTTATCCGAAACTCCCCTAGAAAATACCCCGGCTAACCGAGAAAAAGCACTCAATTATATTAATCAATTAGAAGCTAATGGCGGTACAGAATTATTAAATGGTATTCAAGCGGTGATGCGTTTCCCTTCACATCCAACGGGTCGGTTACGCAGTATTGTTTTACTCACCGATGGTTATATTGGAAATGATTCCGAAGTCATTGCAGAAGTGCAAAATAAACTTAAACCTGGAAATCGATTTTATTGTTTTGGGGTGGGAAGTTCAGTCAATCGATTTTTATTAAATCGTTTAGGAGAAATGGGACGAGGAACAGTACAAATTGTTCGTCAAGATGAACCTACTCAAACCGTTGTTGAAACTTTTTTTAAACAGATTAATAATCCCATTTTAACCGATATTGAAATTAGTTGGCAAGGGGAAGGATTAAAACCGGAAATTTACCCCATCACCTTATCAGATTTATTTGATAATCAACCTTTAGTTTTATTTGGACGTAAATTAGATCGACGCAATGGCTTATTAAAAATTACAGGAACCACAGCAAACGGCGATCGCTATGAACAAACCTTACCTGTTAATTTTCCAGTCGTTAATACGAAGGAATCTGGTAATATTGCCATTGCTAAATTGTGGGGACGGTCTAAAATCAAAGAACTGATGAATCAAATGTTTTCCGGTGAAACAAAATCTGGAGTTGACGCAGTAACACGCACCGCTTTATCGTATCAATTATTATCAAATTATACGGCATTTGTTGCTGTGAGCGAAGAAGTTCGAGTTAATCCAAATGGAACCCGTCATACCGTAGAAGTTCCTGTAGAATTACCCGAAGGTGTCAGTTATGAGGGAATTTTTGGCACACCTGCAACCCTTCAACTTCAATCTACAAATTCAATGCCTATAGGACGAGTTCGTTCAGCATCGGGTTACAATAATTATAGTAGTCAACGAAGCCCAGAACTTGCGCCTGCACCCTCTCCATTTCAAGGTGCAGATAGACTCGATACAAGGCTTCAGGCAGCTAGAAATACGGGTTCTACTATTGCAGTGGTTCAACTAACCGGAATTAGCGATCGCGCCCTTTTAGATGACTTAAATCGTTATTTACAGGGGTTAAATTTATCGATTCCAATTAATGGAAAAGTCAGTTTTGAAATGATTGTTGATCAAGGCAATGTCCAACGAGCAATTTTTGATGACCTTGACTCTAATTTAGATTTAGATGATAATCAAAAACAAGCGATAATCATTGATCAAATTCGACGATCGCTGTTAACTTGGCAACCTCCAACTTCAATCAGTGGAAAGATCAGAATAACCTTAGAATTAAAAGCAACAAAATCCTAAATTTCATGAACAATCTGAGATCAATTTCAACCTTAAATCAAAGCTATCCCCTCAGTATTGCTCCCATGATGGATCGCACTGATCGCCATTATCGTTATTTTATGCGACAAATCACCCGGCGAACGTTACTTTATACGGAAATGGTGACAACCGCAGCGATTTTGCATGGAGATCATGAAAAATTATTGAGCTTTTCTCCTGAAGAAAAACCCTTAGTTTTACAGTTAGGAGGAGATCATCCTCATCATCTTGCGACCTGCGCTAAAATAGCAGAAGATTGGGGATATGATCAGGTTAATTTAAACGTAGGCTGTCCCAGTGATCGCGTTCAAAATGGCAATTTTGGGGCTTGTTTAATGGCGCAACCAGAATTAGTTGCACAAGCCATAAAAGCGATGCAAAAAGTTGTTCAAATTCCTGTCACCGTTAAGCATCGAATTGGCATTGATGATCGGGATCGTTATGAAGATATGGCGGATTTTGTTAGAATTGTTTCTGAAGCCGGATGTCAACATTTTACCGTTCATGCTCGCAAAGCTTGGTTACAGGGTTTAAGTCCGAAAGAAAACCGCACCATTCCCCCATTACGCTATCAAGAAGTACATCAATTAAAACAAGAATTTCCCCATTTATTGATTGAAATTAATGGGGGGTTTAAAACCTTAACAGAAGTCAAAGAACAATTGCAATTTGTGGATGCAGTTATGATAGGACGTGCTGCTTATGATCACCCCTATTTATTTGCAATAGCTGATCAAGAAATCTATGGAGAAAAAACACCCCCCCTCACTCGCCGAGAAGTCATAGAAGCGATGTATCCTTATCTTGAATATTGGTTACAAAAAGGGGTAAAATTGAATAGTATTACTCGCCATTTATTAGAACTTTTTGCTGGACAACCGGGAACAAAAGCTTGGAAACGATATATTAGTGAAAATGCCCATCTTCCGGGTGCTGGGGTAGAGGTTCTTCAGCAAGCTTTAGAAAAAGTTTTAGGTTGATATAGTCAGTCTAAATCAATTGTGACAATAATTACCGTGCATCGTAGGGGCGACGCTTAACCCGTCTGGTTTTATTGATAGCGATGCGCCAGCAGGCGCGGCTAGCGCCATCGCTTATACCATAAAAGCCTTACAAGGATTAAAAATCAAACAACTTGGGCAACAAAAATATATCAACCGCCTTCAAGAATTAGGGCGGAGTGTTCAACGGCACAGCAACTTTTGGTCTTGTCAATATGGGCTTTTATGGATAGCTGGAATGGAAATTTGGGCAGACTTGGCTCAACAATTAATGAGAACTAAATGCAATAAGATCCCTTTTTTTCAAAGAGGTCAGAGAGCTATGATGTTGATTCAGTCTACCTTCTAGCTTCTTTGTCACCCCGTCAGCCGCCCAAACTCTTAAACACCATCTTCCCGATATTTGCCATTATTTTATTAATCGAACAACCAGTGGAGTCATGGAGGGATTAAACAACCGGATCAAATTAATTCTTCGTCAAAGCTATGGCTTCAAAAATTTTGAGATGATGCGTGAAAAGCTACTAGCTTGTCTTTCTTTATAAGATTTACTTATCACCATAGGTACAGGAGAACCTAAATCCATGAACATAACACTCCCAAATAGGTACGACTTCCTTTCTCGCTTCTTTAGACTAGCTTTCATCAATGTCCTGTCCAATATTATGGAGCCTCTGGCTGGGACAATCAGCTTAGCGTTCCTGGGCCATCTAACCGAAATCCATCACTTAGCAGGGGTTACTCTCTCTACCACTCTGTTTAACTTCACCTATTTCATTGTGAACTTTTTACGCATGGGAACCACTGGAGTGACAGCGCAAGCGGTGGGACGGGATGACACCGAAGATATGCTGCTGGTGGGACTGCGTAATGCTTTAATCGGACTGGGTATAGGCGGACTGCTTCTGTTGTTGCAATATCCTCTGCAACAGTTGTGGTTTGGTCTAATGAGCGTGACTCCAGAGGTTAAGGCTTCAGGTATTGACTATTTCAATGCCCGAATTTGGGGAGCGCCTGCGGTTGTCGTCAATTTTGTTCTGATTGGGTGGTTTCTCGGACGAGAAATGAGTGGCTTTGTGTTGCTGATGACCCTAGTAGGCAATGCGGCTAATGTTGTGTTCGACTACCTGTTTATTGTCCGTTGGGACTGGGCAAGCACGGGGGCGGGACTGTCTCAGGCAATTAGCCAGTATCTGGTGTTAGTGGTAGGCATAATTTTGGCGAGTCTCAATATCGAGTGGAAGGAAGCTCGAAGTGCAGCCAGAAAGTTTTGGGATGCCAGCGCATTTAAAGCGACTTTTACCCTGAACGGCAACCTCTTTATCAGGTCTTCGGCTAATATGTTCGTCGCCACCTTTTTCACGGCTCTAAGTTCTGCAATGGGGACAACTATCCTGGCTGAAAATGCCTTACTCTTACAAGTAATAATGCTTTCCAGTTACTTTTTTGAAGGAATAGGATTTGCTACCGAGACTTTGGGTGGAAATTTTAAAGGCAAACAAACAATAGATCGATTGTTGCCCCTATTGCAGGTGGCAGTCTCAACCAGCCTACTGGCGGCATTAATTTGTTCTGGAGTGTCTATCCTGTTCCCGAATACAGTCTTTGGGTTATTAACCAATCATAGTGAAGTGAAGGAACTTGTTAAAATCTATGTTTCTTGGCTACTCTCCAGACTGGGATTTAGTTCAATTGCTATGATACTGGATGGATACTTTGCTGGTTTAGCCCAAGGGCATTTTATACGTAACGCTACTTTAAGCGGAGCAATGTTTGGATTTGCGCCCTTAGCAGTCATGGCATGGCATTATCAGAGCAATCATCTCTTATGGTTGGCTCTATCAATGTTCGCAGCAATAAGAGTGGTAGTGCTTGCGGTGCAGGTGTCCGCAACATTGAAAGATGAACCTCTGGTTGTCGCCGAGCAACTGCCTGATTCACGCATAGGTTGAGCCGTCAACGTTTGCCTGTTTAAAACTTCAGCTAATTTGGTCAAAGTAGATTTTGATGGCGTAGCCTGTAAAAATCTAACCTAGCAGGTAGTTAGAAATTGGCAGCAACAACTGTTACAGTCTGCTGATAACGAAAGATTTGATAACGTTAACTGTTTCAAAATTCTCCAGTAAGAATTCTTCTGGATTTAAGGTAATACCAAACTTTTCTTCCAGAAAGCTAGCCAGTCGAAAAATGCCCAGCGAGTCAACCAGTCCTTCTTCGATTATGGACAAATCATTTGATAAAACCATATCGGGTCTATCGTACATGAAATTTTGGATAATATGCTCTTTAATTATCTGTTCTATCTGTGCTTCCGTGTACTTGTTTACGGCGGTCATTATCAATCTCCTTATTGAACTATTTTGAATTCTCTTGAAGTTCTTCGGTACGCAGTAAGGTTTTGTCAATCTTGCCTGTAGGGGTTTTAGGTAACCCAGAACGAAACTCAATTAGCTCCGGTATCATGTATTTAGGTAGACGCTGTGCACAAAAATATTCTACATCGCTCTTTTTGAGATTATTTCCATCCTGTGTGGCAATTATAGCCTTGATTTTCTTGCCGATTTCCTCATCGGGAATAGCAATTACGGCTGCTTCAACAATTGCAGGATGAGCGTATAGCGTCGTTTCAATTTCATCCAGTTCAATTCGGTATCCTCGGCTCTTAATCTGGTTATCGCGACGACCTAAATAAATATAGTTGCCATCAGAATTGAGTTTCACTAAATCCCCAGTTCGGTAAACTTTTTCTAACCATCCGCAACCTGGTACGGGGAAAGGTGTGAGAGCCTGTTGGGTTTTGTCATGATTTCCCCAGTATCCTTTCATTAAGGAGGGGCTACGCACGTAAAGTTCCCCAACTTCTCCTGGTTTGGTAATTTCCTTGTGTTCATTAACGGCAAATACCTCTGTGTTGGCACAAGCTTTGCCAATGGGCAGAGTTCTTACCTCTTCAGGAGGAATTTCCTTTACCGGATAGTAAGTACAGACATTTGTTTCTGTGGGTCCGTAGAGATTATAGTAGTTGGCTTGCGGTAGCAACTCCATAAGTTGACGCAGGTATTTAACTGGGAACACTTCCCCCGCAAACAAAATCGTCCGAATATGGGGAAATTGAGCCTGATGCAGGTTGCCGTAAACAATTAGCTGTCTCAGCACTGAAGGGACAGAATACCAGATGGTAATTTGTTGTTCTTCAATAAACTGAGCGAGGTTTCTGGGAAACACTGAGAGTTCCGGTGGTACCAGAATGACAGTCGCACCTGCTTTGATAGTGGTGAAGATATCAAAGATGGAAAGATCGAAATGAAGTGGGGCGTGATTGGAAACGCGATCGCTCCTTTGTACCTGAAAGCAATCATAAGCCCAGTTGACAAAGGTTAGAGAAGCTCGATGGCTAATCATCACCCCTTTGGGAGTGCCAGTGGAGCCGGATGTGTAGAGAATGTAGGCAAGATCGTCTTCAATCAAATTGCTGGGTGGTGATGGGTTTGGCGGTGCTTGCAACACCTCTTGCCAAGACACCATCCTGACATTTGACAGATTACCCGTGTCCTGTTGTGCTTCATCGTCAGCGAGTACCAGGCACTGGACACCAGAGGTGTTTGGCAGTTGAAGGCTGGCTATCTTTTTATGGGTACTCACCAAAGCCTTCATCTGGCAATTGTCAATGATAAAGCCTATCCGCTTCGCAGGAGCTAAGGGGTCTAGGGGAACGTAGACAGATCCAGCTTTAAGGATACCGAAAATGGCAATGACTGCTTCAATGGATTTGTTCACGTAAATGCCGACGCGATCGCCTCTTGATATCCCGCAACTTATCAAGAGGTGGGCTAACTGATTAGAAACTTGGTCTAACTCCCGATACGTGATGCTGCTATTTTTATAGATTACAGCTTCCCGGTCTGGATATTGCTTGGCACTAATTTCTAAAAGCTGTTGCAGTAGATACGGCATGGGTTTTGGGCTGTCTTCCATAGAATGTTCAAACGATAATACAGCGAGATGAATTCGTACCAATTCTTCGTAGCGCGCCGCAGCGTTGTCTCGTAATCTCGCAAATGCTCTCGCGTAAACAAAAAATCACCCTCTATAATCCCATAAATTGGGCAATTATTTGGTACTGAATCTCAGAGGTTCCTGAATAAAGCTTGCTCCCTAACGCATCCCTTAATTCTCGTTCTAGTTCTAACTCAGTTAGATAGCCATAACCACCATGAATCTGAATTGCATCAAGGCAGGACTGCACCCAAGATTCACTAATATAAAGTTTTGCCATTGCCGCTTCCATAATCGCCGTTTTTTTATTATTTTTTAACCATCCTACTTTATACAGCAGCGCTCTAGCTGTTTCAAGTCGCATCTTCATGTCAACAATTTTGCTGCTAACTAACTGAAATTTTCCAATCGATTGACCAAATTGCTGGCGCTTCCTAGCATATTGAATGCAGCTTTCTAACAGACGTTCCATAGTCCCGATCGCACTGGCAAGAATGAATCCTCGCTCCCATTCCATACTGTGATTAAAGATAGCAAGTCCCGAACCCTCTTGACCAAGACGATTTTCACTCGGCACTTCACAATTTTCTAGGAACAGTTCACCTAACTGAGTCGTTCTTAAACCCATTTTGGAAATTTTACGATTGATCGCGACTCCGGCAAAATCTTTTTCGACGATAAATCCAGTAATTCCCCGTTTTCCTTTTTCGGGAGCGACATTCGCAAATACAATGTAAAGGTCAGCAACTGGACCATTTGTGACCCAATTCTTAACACCATTTAAGATGTACTTGTCTCCCTGTATTTTGGCAGTAGTCTTAAGATTGTAAATATCCGAACCTGCTTCTGGTTCACTTGCCCCATGAGCGCCAATGAATTCACCGCTACAGAGTTTGGGGAGATACTTTTGTTTTTGAGCTTCGGTGCCAAAGGTTAAAATCGGTATTTCGCCAGCCCATATATGAGCGTTGATGGCAAAGATTAGACCATTGTCTTTACAACCATAACCTAAAGCTTCCAAGGCACAAATCGTTGTAAGAATATCTGTCCCAGTTCCCCCATAATGTTCAGGAATTGGCAGACCGATCAGACCAAATTTCCCACATTTTTCCCAACTTTCTCGGTTAAATTCTTCTCGCCAATCTAGGTCAATTAGATTTGATTGCAACTCTTGTTGGGCGAATTTAACAATCTTCTCTCTAAACTGAATTTGTTCCTCTGTCCATGAAAAGTCCATTTTTCAAAGCTCATTGTGGTGATGAATGTATTCTTATATTGGAATCTGGGTGTCGTTGCTCTATTAACAATTTTCCGATTTCTGAAAGACACTGCTTGACAAGAGCGATGAAATCTTCCGGCTGTAGATGTTTACTCGTTACAGCAAAGGTAATCTTGTTGCGATCGATGACATAGCCGATTCCATAGTCGCGACATGGACTGGGGCAGGCTATCTCTACACCCATTTTATTACTTAGGGCAGAAGCGGAGAAGCTTGGGTCTAAGATAACTTCTTCAAAGGTTTTATCTTGAAAAATATCGAGAACACTGCTGCCTTTATAGCGAGCTAAGTTATAAAGCGCATAAAGGTGCATGACCACTCCCTGCCCGTTTTTAGTGTTAAACACTCGCCATAAATGAGCGTTAACAGCACGTTTTAGAGTCCGATATCGCACTTCGTCTGAAGCTCCCTCAGTAAAGGCTTGAATGAGTTCTACAGATTCGGGTGTAACTACTAAGGCGTAGTCGTGCCGCCCGTACCGGAAGGTTCTGTTGTGTACAGCTTGCCAAGCGCTAGTAGTAATCTTACCATGCAGGCGAGTGTAAGCAATCTGTAGCGACAGGAGAAACACAGCATCAGCAATTAAACCATGTTGCTGGATAAAGTCTGACCCAAATTCGTCGAAAATTATTATCCCCATCTGAATTTGTTCGCTCAGACGCTCTGCATCTGTTAATGCTTGCGCTACTTCTTCTTTGAGTGTCCGATCTAACTTCCAGCACAGTCGCTGTGGTGGTTCGAGTTCGACTGAACTGGAGGATGTAAGGGATTCTTCAAGGGGTTCAAGCTCCCGGTTGACCTCGCTTATCAACCGTGCTACCGGATAACCATCGACATTACTGTGTTCAATTGTTACAGCGAACTGACCCTCAGAGTTAAAAACGAGCCGAATAGGTTTATCGAACCATCGGTTTCGCGCACCATCTCCAGTAAAGGCAGTTCTTGCTAGCCTTTCCAAATCGGGAGGCGTTATTTCGTCTAAACAGACAACAAATAAGGCGCTATCCAATAGTTCTAGAGAGCAAGCGTTTTCTGCATCTAGGTTCGTGAGGTAGGAGCGAACTGTTGCCCACTGTTCTCTGGGGAGAGATGTCAGCACTCCCACAGGAAGTTCCCCTGGATGAGTATTTTCCAGAATCCAATCAATTTGCTGTGCTACAGCTTCCACCGACGGTAACGTATCCCCTGGGAGCAACTTTAAGACGTAAAACGTATCCCGTCGGATGACCACAATATGCTCAGAATTTTTCGCCCTTTGAAAGCTGTCACATTTGATTCCAGGAATTCGCGCACTGCCAAACAAATTGTCATACTGAGCCATACAAAGGGGAGGTTTGTTTCGTTGAAATACATCGCGATCTGGCTCTAGTTCCCGATATTTGATTTTCAGGTGGAATTGGAGGGTATTAAAAATTATGATGGCGACAATGCGGGTAAAGGAATATTTCGAGGTTGTCAAGACGGGCGAAGCCACCCCTGTGCTTCTCATATTTAGTTGTGAAGACCGCATTTCTAAATAGGTTTCCTCTTTAAATTGTTGTAAATAGTTAGTATTAGTTGAGCGGTCAATCATCTCCAATTGCTTCTGTAGTTCGACTCCACTCCCTTGTTGAAATTCCCTTACGGCGGTCTTAGTTCGCTCTAATTCTGTGTCACTCAACAGCGGTGTTACCATCTCGATATAACGAGCGCAGGTGTCTGAGAGTTTGGGCAAAGGTAGTTTTGGAAGAGACTCTTGGAATTGATACATCTACTTACACTTATAGCTAAGATTATCAGAATTGTGACATAGAAATCAAAATTTTTCTCGAACCAAAAAACGGTCTTCGTCCATGACAAACTAACATATTATCTATGACTAGAACATCACCCTCCCGCCAAGGAAAAACAACAGTTTGTTTACCAATAGTTTCTCTAATTTCATCTAGCATTGAAACATCAATTGGAGTATTGTCGCCAAAGCAAGCATAGTGAGGGAGTTCCTCTTCGTTACCGTCAAAATAAAACATCATAGCTTCGTAGATATTTTTAGGAAGAGTAGATGGATGAAATAGATCGGCTTGATTAAACCAAACTTGTTCATCTGTACGAGGATGAGTTGCAATAGCAGGACGAATCTGGCTTAATCGCAATCCTCCATCCTTCTTCCACTCAAAATCCATACCAGCTTTTCTATTATGCTCTTCTACTAGGGACTTATCTGAAGTTTTAAAAGCATCTTGCCATGAAACTCCCATGCCATTACTACTAGGTAAATTGCGGATATACTTCACTTGTTTAAGTGTGAACTTTTCCACAATCTTTGGGTTAAGACTTTTGAGGATTTGGCGACTATCAGCAATTGGTGTTTCTCCGCCCTCTTTAGGCGCAGTAATACAGCAAAAATAGAGTTGGTCTGGCCATTGGCTAGAGTAGGATAACTCATTATGCAAACTAATGGAGTATTCAGCTGGATATTCAGTTGAAGTATAAATACCACTAGCTAGTTGGGTTCGGGGAGAATTTCCATCAACATAATCTATTAAATTACCTGAAATAGATTTAACGAATTTTTCAAAAGCTAAGATTGTATTGACATCAAAACCTCGAAAAAGAATCGCTCCGTGTTTCAAAATTTTGTTTGATAAAAGTTCACTATTATCTTTGTACCATGAAAGGAGATAATCAAAATTAGACGATTCGCGTTTTGTGTCAGGTTCTACTAGCAAGGGTAGATTGTGATTCGAGTCGAAAATTCCTATTTTCATAATGATTGAGCTTTTTTAGTCAAATGAAAGAGCTTGTTAATTACCTCAAAAATTTCCACTTAACAGACCAATTACTAAGCCAATGGAGCCTGTGTTTGCTTTAGGCAAGAGAGAAGTTGTGTGGCTAACACCTGTACGTGCGGCTGTTGCATCATGGTGCTATGGTTCCCTGGAACAACATGAATGTCTATAGTAGAAGAAAACTCGTTCCAGCCCAAAGCAGGTTCTTTTCGCCTTTGTTTCAACTCTTCTGTATCACCCTCAAATACATCAACCTCACTAGAACGGAAAAGAGTAATGGGAGCTTGTTGCAGCCCCGAAGGCAAATAAGCACGATGAGCTTTCAGGGACGCAATGTATACTTGCACTAGCCCCCGTACTAACCCTATTCCCGCATCAGGGGGTAGCAAATTGACCCGTATCAACCGTTCTTTGAGATAGTTCAATTGCTCCTCCTGAGATAGGGAAGCAAGAGTTTCTTTAGATACCTCCAACTTGAGGGAGAACATATATTCAATATAGCTGGCAAAATCAAAAAGATATGCCACCTCATCTTCATCAGAATAATTCGGCTTATTAGCAACAATTGGCGCAACAACGTCAATAATTGCAAGTAGAGCGACCTCATGCCCCTGTTTGAGCAACTGAGTTGCCATCTCAAAGGCAACTACACCTCCAAACGAATGCCCTCCCAGCAGGTACGGACCAGAGGGCTGAACTGTCTGTATTGCTTCAATATAGTAGGTGGCTATCTCTTCCAACTGTGTAAAAGGCTCTGATTCGCCATCCAGTCCCCGTGCTTGCAGACCGTAGAAGGGTTGCTCAGATCCAAGATGACGCGCTAGCTCATATAAGTAAATCACATTTCCCCCAACTCCAGGCACAAAGAAGAAAGGTCGCTTCTCGGTGCCAGACTGAATTGCTACCAAAGGAGACCAAGGCAAGGAATGAGTTTCGGATCGAAGACAACTAGCTAGCTGTTCGATAGTTGGGCTAGAGAAAAGCGTTGCTATGGGCAGATTTTTCCCAAAATGCCGCGAAATTTGAGCCATTAAGAGTACAGCTAAAAGAGAATGACCTCCGAAAGTAAAGAAGTTATCCTTCATTCCAACAGTCGGAAGCTTCAAAACCTCTGACCAAATTTGCTGTAGTTGCTGTTCAACTGTGTCACGGGGAGGGACAAAGCCCATTGAGTTACTTAATTCCGTATCTGGTGTCTCCAAGGCGCGACGGTCTACCTTACCATTGGGGGTGAGAGGTAAAGAAGAAAGCATCACAAAGGCTCCCGGCACCATGTAGTCTGGGAGCTTTTGTTGGAGGAAGTGCCGCAGTTCAATGGTGGCAGGAGGTTCATGGTTGGGAACAACATAAGCTACCAGTCGTTTGTTATCTGGTTGGTCATCCCTTGCTAAAACTACTGTCTCCCGTAACTCTGGGTGTTGAGCTAGCGCTGCTTCGATTTCTCCGAGTTCAATACGGAAACCGCGAATCTTCACTTGACGATCCAGCCGACCAAGGAACTCAATGTTACCGTCTGGAAGGTAGCGGGCATTGTCCCCGGTTTTGTAGAGGCGTGTTCCTTCTTCTTGGCTAAAGGGGTTGGGGATGAATTTTTCTTTTGTCAATTCTGGGCTGTTGAGGTAGCCTCGCGCCAGTCCAAAACCACCAATATGCACTTCCCCAGGTACACCAACAGGGACTGGTTGCAGATGGCAGTCGAGCAGATAAATTTGTGTGTTGGTGATCGGGCGACCGATAGGGACAATTTTGATTGGCTCATCCTGTTGTGCCGGAATTGGATAAGTGGCAACAATTCCACAAGTTTCAGTTTGACCAAACATATTGATTAATCGTGCTTTGTGCTGAAAACCAAACGTCCACTGAGTAGGAAGATCGGACAGCAGCGGTTCGCTCGCCGACACAATTAAACGCAGTTTGTTATCTAACAGTGCTTGTTTCGTAACAGGTTCTAAGCTAGCAAGTGTATGAATGCAGTTACGCCAATAAGAGGGGACAATATCAATAACTGTCACACTATGTTGTTTAATTGTCGTAAATAGTGATTGTGGGTCTTTTCTCTGTTCAGAAGTTGCAATTTTGACAGTTGCCCCACTAGCCAGAGGCACGATCAACTGTCTGACAGAAGATGAGAAAGCAATCGATGCGGTGTGCAAATATACATCTTCTGCTGTGATATTTAGCACTTGACTCATTGCTTGGGCATAGTGACACAAATTAGCGTGTGTCACCTGTACTCCCTTTGGCTTTCCCGTTGAGCCAGAGGTATAAATGACATAGGCTAAATTAGCAACTGTTGCTGTTTGGTTTAAATTTTCTTCTGAGTGTTGAGCAATGAGATGCCTATCTGTATCTAAGCAAACAACTTGTGCCGTATGTTCAGGCAGTTCTGTTATCAAGCACTCCTGAGTCAACAACACCTTTGGTTGTGAATTTTGCAACATGAACGCTAAGCGCTCTTTGGGATAGGATGGGTCTAAAGGCACATAAGCCCCTCCAGTTTTGAGGATGCCAAGTAGACTCACTACCATCTCTAAGGAGCGATCAACGTAGATGCCCACCAGCACTTCTGGCTCCACACCTAGAGTTTTCAAGTGATGTGCTATTCTGTTCGCCCGTTGGTTCAAATCTTGGTAGGTCAGTTGCTCCCCTTCAAAAACCACCGCAATAGCATCAGGCGATCGCTCCACCTGTTCCTCAAATAACTGGTGGATACACTTATTGAAGGGATACTCTTTTGTGGCGTTGTTCCACTCTACTAATAGCTGGTGTCGCTCTGGCTCTGTGAGCAATGGCAATTCTGAAACCTTCTGTTGAGGATTAGCAACAATTCCCTCTAGTAAGGTCTGAAAATGTTGAGCCATGCGATTGATCGTACTGGCATCAAACAAGTCAGTATTGTATTCCCACGTCCCGATTAGTCCAGAGTCGCTGTTGACGAAAGCTACAAACAAATCCAACTTCGCCGTAGCTGTTTCTACCGCTACTGGACTCACCGTTAAGCCTTCCATGTCTATCTGCATCGCTGGGTAAAGCACAAACCTCACTTGGAAATACGGTGTGTAGCTTAAGTTACGCGCTGGCTGCAATTGTTCTAATAACTTTTCAAACGGTAGGTCATGATGAGCGTATGCTCCCAAAGCCACGTCCCGGACTCTTGAGAGTAGCTCCTCAAAACTCGGATTACCTGATATATCAGTCCGCAGAACCAACGTATTGAGAAACAATCCAATCAATCCCTGAAGCTCACGGCGCTCCCGGCCTGCGTAAGGCGTGCCTACGCAAATATCGGTCTGCTCTGTATAACGGTAAAGCAATGTGAAGAGCGCCGCCAACAGCGTCATAAACAGAGTAACTCCTTTGCGTTGACTTAAAATCATCAAAGCCTCTGTTAGTTCTTTTGAGAGTGCTTGTCGGTGACACGCCCCTCGAAACGTTTGAGTTGCTTTTCGCACTCGGTCAGTTGGCAGTTCCAATATTTCTGGCGCACTCCTCAGTTGTTGCTTCCAATAAGCAAGTTGAGACTCTAGTATGTCTTCCTGTAACCACTGCCGCTGCCAAACAGCAAAGTCGGCGTACTGAATCGGTAGCTCTGGTAGCTCTGGTAGCAAGTCATTGCAGTAGGCTGTGTAGAAAGCTGCTAACTCTTTGACCAATACGCCCTCTGAAGGAGCATCCCAGACAATGTGATGTATTGTTAGTAACAAGATATGTTCTGTCGGTGTTAGCTTTAGCACAGAAGCTTGAATCAACCCAGAGCTACTGAGGTCAAAGGGTTGCTGGATTTGTGCCCTGGCTTTTAGCCCCCAAGCAATTTCTCTTTCACTCTCAGGTAGCTCACTCAAATCTATGACTTGCACACTCAAGGTCAAGCCAAGAGCAATAACCTGAACGGGTTGCCCCTCAACCGTTGTGAAGTTGGTGCGTAAGACCTCGTGGCGTTGAATTATCTTGTTGAGGCTTTTCTCTAAAGCGACAACGTTGAGAGAACCATTAAGTCGCAGAGCTAGTGGTACGTTGTAGAAGGGGTTAGTTGGCTCCAACTGGCTCAAGAACCACAGTCCTTCTTGGGCAAAAGACAGAGGCAAGTTACCAGTTCGCGAAACTCTTAGAAGGGGTAGGTCAGTATCATTGGCGATCGCATTGCTGTTCTGTAGCAACTTTACAAGTTCTGCCTTATGCAATGCCAGTAAATTACGTACCTCTGGTGTCAGTACCTTCTTTGGTGCCCGCACGCGCAACTGGTCGTCTTCGACCCACAACTTCACACCAGCTAGGGCGAGTTCAGCTACAAATTGCTTAAGGTTCATAGAGCGATTTCCTTCATACTGTCATCGAGTTCAGTGGATGGGGATGCTGACTGGAGCAGAGCCAATGCCCATTGCTCTAGCATTAGCTCTGCTAGAGAGGAAATGCTCACACCCTCCATAATTTTCATAACAGGCATCACCCCCGACTTGAACCAGGGCTGTTTCAAAGTCGGGGGGAAAAGAGTAAAGAAATAGCGATCGCTAGCTGATAAAATCAAAAGCGGTCGCTGATTTTTTTGTAAAAATAAAGATGCTAACAATTCTAATAGAAAAACTGAAAAAAGTCAAGGATTACCGGAAAGCCCAGGGAACAAGGCATCCAATATGGCTAGTATTATTAATAGTCATTTTGGGGCTAATGTCGAGAAATTTAGGGTACAGAGAACTCGAAAATTTTGCGAAAATCAATCAATACCAACTGAGTCAAGTTTTAAAAATCAAGCTAGAAAAACTGCCATCATACTCAACAATAAGAAGAGTAATACAAGGAGTAGATTGGTTAAATTTAATTGAGATATTTAATGAATGGGCTACTTGTAATTATCCGCATCAAGAAGAACTAGATTGGTTAGCAGTAGATGGAAAAAGCCTGAGAAGCACTCTCAAAGATTTTGGAGATAAATCCCAAAATTTTGTGATGATTGTTGCACTGTTTAGTCAAAGAACAGGATGCGTATTAAACCTGAGAAAGATGGAGAACAAAAAAGAATCAGAAATCAGCCAAGCCCAAAAGATAGTAAGGGATTGCCAGTTAAAAAGAAAAGTAATAACCTTTGATGCGTTGCACTGTAATCAGAAAACTGCTGCCCTAGTTATTGAGAGCGGGAATGATTATATAATGGCTTTAAAGAAAAATCAAAAAAAGTTATATGAGCAAGTTGAAGCGGTAATAAAAAGTGAAAATCCTGTGAGTGTAGATGTGACTCATGAACACAGCCATGGCAGAAAAGTGACTCGAAAAGTTTCCATTTATCAAGTCAATAACAACTTTCACAAAGGCTGGAAACATCTGAAACTTGTGATTCAGATAGAAAGAAGTGGCAACAGAGGAAAAAAACCCTATCAAGAAAAAGTATATTATATCAGTAGTGCCGTTAACGAAGCTCAAACCTTAGCTCAAATCATTAAAGGACATTGGGGGATTGAGAATCAATACCATTGGGTAAAAGATGTAATTTTTCAAGAAGATAAAAGCCGAATTCGTAACTTTCAAGCAGCTAGCAACTTTTCAACTCTTAAAACTCTGGTAATCAATCTTTTCAGAAGTTGGGGTTTTGTATCAATAACAGAAGGACAACTTTTTCGCCTCATTCCTAAAAATTGGGGACTCAATTTGACTCCCCAATTTGGGAAAATGAAACAGCCCTGGGAATTTGAAGGGGGTTCCTGTCCCGATGCCATTATATCGTTTATCTCGTTCTGCCTTAAAACCGGGTATGAACCGATTTGATAATCTGATTGAGAAGTTGGTACGTTATCATCCCGAACATTGTATGACATTGAACAACCAGTTTATCATTTTGAATAGATTCCAATTTCCCGCGGCTTAAATAAACATTAAAGAGGATTTGTAAAAATACATCAAAATCAGTTTTTAACTTTTCTCAATTGTTTATTCTATCTCTCAATTTAAAGTGAAAACGTCCTGCGTAGAATATCGCACTGATTAACACATTAAGGGTTAGTTTAAGCCAAGCCCCTACTACGCCGAAAGACATAACGCTTGTTAGTAATAATGAAACAGGTATCATTACAAACCAACCGCCTAATAAACTGATATTTCGCACATAGAAAGTATCATTTAATCCCACCAAAGCGGCTCGGTAAATCATAAAAATAGCATCGCCAGCTTGGTAAAAAATATGAATACGCAGAATGGTAGTAGTGGTTGCTATGACTTCAGTGTCGTTACTGAATATTCCGATGACTAACGGCGAAAAAACTAGGGCGAGAATGCTAACTCCTTCCATCATTATAACTGCCCAGCAGGCGGCAAGGGATGATTCTTCTTTTGCGCCAACTGCGTCGTTACGCGCTATCGCATGGGCGACTTGAACGGTTGTCATACTGGCAGCACCTGCGCCAAAGATGTAACCAATATCTTTAATTCTCATCCCGATAGTGTGTGCCGCCATTGGTACTACACCAAGATGACTAANCCTCCCTTGCACCTGATTCATTTTTTCTTGTCTTCTCCTCCCCTCTGTTCTGGCTTTTCGCCTTTTTTCAGCAAGCCCTAAATAACGACCAACCCCAACATATCGGAAATATTCTAGCTTGCCACCGGAGTGACTGCGGCGATCGCTCGTATATCGAAAGCCGAGGATATTGCCCACTGGTGACGAAGGGACAATGGCTAAATAGTCTCGTGGTGGGCGATTGACCAGGGATAAGCTAGTGTCGTGAAAGTCGATCACCTGCGATCGCATTAAAGCACTGAGGTGGTCAAGCACAAAGCTTAACCGATTCGCCAGAACTGTCACCAAGATGGCGAACTGTAAATGGCGCGTCGCTTCCTCAAACTGGGTTTTATCGGTCAGAGAAATATTCACAGCCTCTAGCCATCGCTTCAACCAGTCCCCGATTTCCGCTAATGCAACTTGATCACTTTCACCACTGAGTAAGGTAAACGCCAAATCGGATAGTTCTCCTCCTTTGCGACGATTGAGAGGAGCTTGCAAAAATCTCTCAAGGGTCTGCATCAGTTGTTTGCGACGCTGACGTTCTTCAACTGGAGGTAAACCCGCTTCAATGCGTTTTTGTCGTTGTTGACTGCGTTCACTGCGAGTCAGTTTAGGTTGGGTTTGCTGATTATCTGTTTCTAAGGGAGGTTCTAGAATATCTCGAATAATATGGGCAAAGACTGAACGACCTGTAAACGGAGTTGAGCCTAACCATTGCACCAGTTTCGGTTGATTGTGAAGTTTAGGCAGAATAATATCAGTGGCAATTTGAGCAAAATCATTCGCTTTCTTGGCATCTGCAATCAGTTTAGCTGCCAGAGGGCGACGATCAGAATTATAAATTGCATTGGCGAATTTAATTCCTAATTGATTTAATAAGGAATTTCCAGAAGCATCCACTAACACTTCATCAGGTGCAAACGCTTCATCAAACTGCACTTGGACTCGATCTGCTTCATCAATAAAAAGAAAGTGGCATTCACGGTAAACGGCTTCAGCAAACGTTAGTTTTTCTTCTAACAATTGGCGGGGAATGGGAGTATGAATCAAACTCGCTGGGGTTAATACCCAAACTAAAGATTGTCCAATGTCTCGTTCTAATTGATGATGAGGGCATTGGTAATAAAAAGGGCAGGTGCTATATTTATTATTTTCAGTTTCTTCTTCCTCACCTTCATCATCATCACTAGGACTATTCTGATTTATACTGTTCACTTTTTGGTAAAGATTATGGCAAGGTTCGGAACCAAATTCCCATTTTTCCTCCGCTTGAACTAATGCTAATAAGGGGCAGATTGGATTAAACCAACGCCATGCCGGATGGGTAGCTCCTTGATAAATTTCTTCTCCTTTTGTGGATAGAATAGGTTCATAAACTTTTTCTAATTGTTGAAAGCGATCGCTTCCTAGGATAGGAGTTGCTGGAATGCCTAAACCATGGGAAAATAAAGAAGCGAGTCGTACCTGTGCCACCACATCATTCACAATTAAAGCACAGCGATATCCTTGTTTAGCGAGAGAGTAAATCAGAATTTCAAGCAAGGTCGATTTACCCACATTCAATAAACCGACGATATGGAGCAATTTGTCTAGTTTGAGTTCTTGATTTTGATCACAGAAATTATCAGTTGATTCGTTATAAATTCGCCAGTTAATTTCTTTAAGTCGGCTATCATAATTTTCTGGTTCATATCCGCATTCAGCTAATTTAGCGTCCATTTCCCTGGCTGAACTGAGCAACTCCTCTTTAGTGATGGTTTGAGCAAAATTGTTTTGTTGGCGAATGTGATTAAACGCTACATTTCGCGAGAGATCAAGATTAGCAACGGCTTCGGGAATATTGATAGGAACTTCTACGGGTGCATGACCTTTGTTAGAAATTTTTGCATACCAATAGCCCGTAGAGGCAAGTTTAATTTTTCGTTTGCTATGAGAGGGTGTTGTTGATAAGGTTTCTTTATAAAAAGAATGGCGTTGAGGGTGAATTGTGGTCGGAATTAAGACAGGGCTATCGTTATCAGGAAAACTGATTGCTCTGTCTGGAGTGGTGGGTTGTGGCAAAACTTTAACGCTGCGACGGCTACAAGAGACCTTGAGGAAAGGTGGCAAGATTTTGGTTTCCAAATCTTTGTCAGTGGATAAAAGTCGGGCGAGTTTGGCAACTAGAAAATCTGATCACAACAGAAGCGATTGATGTGCTGGCTAAACGGTTGAGAACTCCGCTACAAATAATAAAATTAAAATACCTGCCAAGAAATTCTGTAAAATATCTCGAAAGGCAAACCCAATTGCTACCCCACTAATACCCAATAATTGGACTAAATCTCCCGCTTTCAAAGAAGGAATAATAATCGATAATGCGATAAACAAACCGACCAGGATTGTTGTGCCTTGGGCTAATCGTCAGACTTTTGAACTCATGCGTCGTTACTGATGTTAGTCAAATTGAGTGGAATTAAAATCTATCTAAGGTTGGTAATTGCGACAACACTCTAAAATAATTAAGAACTTATTCGTTTAAGTATTCCTGATTTAGCAAAATAAGGTTGATTTTCTGATGGGGAAATACGACCCAGACCCGGAATTTTTGATTCATCAGGAGGAGGAAGGGGTGCTGTTAAAGGTTGGGTAATATCACGCCCAACTAATCGTTTAGATAAACGAGAAATCCGAGGATTTTGTCGCATCTGAGTTTCATTCATAGCATAAATGTGCAGATCAATATATTGTTGAGCGATCGGATCATATAAATGTTCTTTCATGATTCCTTCTAATTGAAATCCTGCGGTAATTAAAGCTGCATGGACAGGATGGTTATAACCATAACAATAGGCATAATAGCGATGTAAATGATAGGCATTAAAAATTAAATCTGTCATTAATAAACCCGCTTCAATCCCATAGGAAATAGAACGATATTTTTCTTCAAAAATTCCAATTAACAGTTCAGCCCTTTTATGGAGAGCACTATAGTCGGCGGCGGCAATAATTCCAATGATGCCATGATGTTTATGAATCATTAAACATTCTAAATAACCACTTTCAGCAGGTGTTAAACGGGATCTTCTGATTAATTTTTCTCTAACTTCTTCTACGGTTTCTGCTGTATCATTCAAACGAAATAAACGCATAAATTCATAACAAGAATACATTTTTTCAAATAGAAAAATAGCATCATCGGGAGTTGTGCGTTTGAGGGTTAGAGAACATCCTTGATGCAGAATGAGAGGATTTAAAGTCATAGGGTTATAGCAGGGAATAGTTAACAAAACATAGAGAATTACAATAAACCGGGGTAAAACGTTTGATAAAACCAAGTAAAATTCTGTTGAATTGTGGTTTCAAAACGTTTGGGTAGCAGATAATTCACTAATGGCTGATGGGGATTATAGGGTTCTTCGACATATTTACCAAAAGACTGGGAATAATTAGATAATTCAAAATTAATTAAGGTTAAATTCGGTGTAATGGGTTGGAGGTTTAACCAACTGAATAATTCTGTTAAGACTTCTTGAGGATTCGTCATTAAATGCTCGTAAACGACATAAAATAATCGTTCCTGTAAACTAATTTCTAAGTCTTGAATTTGTTCTAAAGCCTTGAGACTTGAACCGATAATCCCTGGAGGAATAAATAATTTTTGAGCGCGTTCTACTCGTGAAATAGAAGCTAATTTATCAGGAAAATCTAATAGTAATGTTTTTTGATGTTGTGTTTCTATCGCACCATAGATTTGACCTAATTCTCTGACAAAAATAACCATTTTAAAATCAGGATCAATTAAATTAACTAACTCTAAATGCTCCAACCATTGGGGATGAAAATCAACAATCCAAGGTTGAGAGATCGGTTCAGACCATCCGTTGATAAACCCTCTCATTCCTAAGAGTGATCGCTCCATTGTCCCCTTAAAATCCTGATTTAATTGGTTAATTAATTCGGGGTTAGTGGTCAAAAAGTTGCGAAAGTTCAGCAGTAAGTCACAAAGAGGCGATCGCAAATAATTACTATTAATTTCAGGATGTTGGGCTAACAGTTGACTAACAAAAAACATCCCAGAGCAAGGAAGTCCGGTTAAATAAAGGTAACGATGATGGAGCATAAAAAAATGTTGAAGTTGTTAGGAATTGTTAAAGAAACCCGATTTCTTGAAGAAACCGGGTTTCGGGATGTATTCGTTAATTAAGGGTAAAAGAATTAGCGGTAATTGAGTTAGCAGGAACACCGATTAAAGTGGCTAAAAGTTCATTATTGGCTGCGACTTGAATCAAGGTATTTCCGGCTTGAGTTCCACTGCCTTGCAGGATGGTAAGCTGATTAAAATTATAATTTTGGGTCAATTTTAACAGATCTTCACCTCCGAGAAAATCTAGGATGATATCGCCATTTTCACCCGGATTTAACATAAAGATATCGGCTCCTTGACCCCCGATGAGGGAATCTGTTCCGACTCCACCATTAAGGGTATCATTGCCTAAATCTCCTGTGACTAAATCATCGCCGTTACTTCCATCTACAAAATCGTCGCCTTGACCGCCATGAATCAGATCGTTATCGTCGCCACCGTAAAGGTTATCGTTCCCTGTACCTCCTGACAACAGATCTTCTCCAGTATGACCAACTAACAGGTCGTTTCCAACTTCTCCTAATACCGTATCATTGCCTAAATCGCCACTGAGGGTATCGTTTCCTAAACCTCCGAAAATCAGGTCATTGTCTTTACCGCCTCCCACCCAGTCTTCATCGGCTCCACCATAAATTAGGTCGTTTCCAAGGAAACCATAAATCACATCTTGACCTAGGTTTCCTGAGAGGAAATCAACTTCACCATAACCGAGTAGGGTATCTTGACCGACACCGCCACTGAGGGAGTTGGGACGCTCATCTCCTAAGAGCAGGTCATCGGGGGGGTTACTGGTGGGAATGGAGGTTAGATTTTTCCGAGCGATAAATTGTTCGATGGGGTCGCTCAGGGATGAGGGATTTGTTGTTTTTGGGGTGGGAGTTGAGGGAGTTGGAGTTGTGGGATTAACGGAATTTATTAACCCAACGGTGCTACTATTAATAACCTCTTGATTCGGGTCAATGTTACCGTTATCAATGATGGTTCCTCCTGTGTCTGGGTTGTTGGGATCTGTTGGGGGTTGGTCAATAACAGAAGTATCGATGGTGGTGGTAGCAATTTGAGTGGTTAGGGCTTCTCCAGTATTCTCAGCTACTACTTCGTCAAAGGATTTTGTACCACTGAAGGCGGCACTTAAATCCTGGGTGACGCTGGTTTGGGCGACTTTTTGGGCTTGGAAGATGCCATCAGTGGTGGTGGCNTGCCGCCGCCGCCACCGAAGCCTCCTCGCCCGGCACCTTGGCCGACGAAGCCTTGACCGCCGCCGTTGCCACCCTTGCCGCCGAAGCCGCCCGCGCCGCCTTGGCCACCGTTGCCGCCGTTGCCGCCGAAGCCACCGTTGCCGCTGTAGCTGTATCCGCCGAAGCCATTGTCGTTGTGATTACTGCCGTTGTCGCCGCCATTACCCCCGTAGCCGCCATTGCCACCGTAGCTGCTGTTGCTGCCGTTACTGCCATTGTTAGCTACTATATTCCGCAACCCAATTCCACCACCGTTAAACTGCCCGTAGCCTGTTGAGAAATTACCGCCAATGGCCTGATTCCCGTCAAACGTCACGTTATCAACCGTGACATTCCCTTGATAAATAAACAGGGCACCCCCCATCCCCGCGCCAGCGCCGCCATTGTAAGAGCCATCGCCTCCCTTAGCAACTGCGTTTTTCAGGGTTAAATTCTTAAACGTGACATCAAGAATACCATTGCTCCCCTTGTCGGTGTGTTCCGGTTCCCCCCCATAGATAAAGAAGATGGGACGATCATCTTGATCTGCTTTACCATTACTATTGTTATCCCCATTGATAGTATGTCCTTGCCCATCAACAGTCATATCGCTATCAATCAAACTCCACATCCGAATCACATTGCTACCAAAATTCAGACGCACATCGGTATTCAATTTTATGGTATCGGCTCCAGCTTTCTCGTTAGCCGTTTTAATTGCCCAACTCAGAGTTCCTTCGGTGTCTCCCTTGCCGTTATCTGTGTCTGTGGTGACGATGATCTTATCCCAAAGGACTGCATTGGTTGGGTTACTATTAACGGTTTCTGTGGTTCCTTGTCCATCGGTATAACTAACTTTTGCTTGTACCTTTTTCCCCACTTGGGTTTGAGATAAGGTGAACGTATTATTAGTCGCTCCACTAATATTAGTCCAGGTCACTCCATTATCGGCTGACTCTTGCCATTGATAATTAAACGTTCCTAAACCATCTGCATCTGCTAAGGTATTTGTTGCCGTTAAAATTTGGTTGTGTTCGGGTGTTCCTGTAATACTAATATTCCCTGTGGGTAAGTCATTAACGGCAATAACATCAATAGTAATCGTATTAGCTGCCACACTATCAATAATGCCGTCATTAACGGTGAACTTGAAGTTGGCATAACTGCTACCGTTAGCATTGGCAACTGGGGTGAAGACTAAGCTGGGAATATCAACAGCAGAGATCACCTGGTTAGCTGTGACAGCAGTGCCATTCAGTTGTAATGTCCCCACTGTGGGCAGTTGGGTGATTTTTATTGATGCTAGGGTATCTGTGGTGTCTACATCACTGAAACCGAAGTCGGTGGCAGCAAAGGTGTAGGGGTTGTCTTCGTTAACGGTTAGGGTTTTGTCCGTGGCAGTGGGAGTATTGTTAAAGGCCGTTACCACAATGGAGGCGGTGGCGGTGTTGGTGCTAAAGGCTGTTGTACCGCCGTTAATGCGAGTGTCGGCTGTAGTTCCGGCTGTACCTGTGGACTGATCCCAGGCGCGGAAGGTGAGGGCAGTGGTAATAGTCCCGTTGTAGTCAGCGTTGGGTTGGAAGCGGACTTTGTTACTCGGATCTAATAATAGGGCGTTACTGTTGCTGACGGCAGGGAAGTTTGTCCAGGTTGTGCCGTTGTCGGTGGAATATTGCCAGGTGCCGTTCTTGTCGGCGGCTGTAATAGCAATGGCTTCGGTGATGGTGGTGGTGTCTACATCGAATATGGGGAAAAGATTGCTATAGATTTTGCTGATAGGGTTCCATGGACTATCCTTGCCCGTGAGCAGGATGTCGGTGTCCCCATCAGAGTCAAAGTCGGCTGTGGTGACGGAACCANATTTACTCCCACACCCAGTTATATTGGGCCTGCAAGTTTTGAATATACTGTCAATGATGGAAACGGGGGAATTAGCACCGCAACGGCTAATATTACGGTTGAAGCACTACCCAACCAACCTCCTATTCTTGTTGATGATACGGCTACCACTCAACAAGATATTCCTGTCACCTTAACCCCTTTAAATAATGATACCNTCCAGTAGCAGAAGTTCCTCCTTCCGAACCTGTTACACCTCCAGTAGCCGAAGTTCCTCCTTCCGAACCCGTTACACCTCCAGTCGTGGAAACTCCCCAACCTAAAGCTGTTTCAGTTCCTGAACCTACCACATTAGTTGGTTTAGGTTTAGCCTTCGGTGGAATGCTGGCTTCTCGTCGTCGCAAATCTCACTAAGAAACGATACTGAAATTAGTGTCACAACATCTCAAGGCTTAAGTGGATACTTGTCTGATACGGTTAATATCTTAAGCCTTTATCTCATCCAATTCAGAAGAGTAGCGGTTCTCATCACACCGCTACTTTATTAGAAAAAAGGGCAACTACAAGTCTAGTTCTAGTCATCTTGCAAAATCAGTAGTAGAACTCCATACTCACCCATCTATTATCATCACTTGGGGTGCATTTACCTACTGTTCAGGAATGAATCGCCCAAAAAGCTCAGATGGTTAAAAAAAATCATGAAAATCTGCGTTTTTTTGTGGATATTACGGATGTAAAAGTATTTTTCGTTACCCGTATACTTAGAAATTAATGGATTATCTTGTGATCAAACTCACAACTTTTGTCTCTATGCTTTCAGGAAAATGCTATTTAGATACAAAGCAGACACATCTTTTAACCGGTTTTGTAAAGGGCATTTCACCATATCTTTATAGTTCTACGGATAAACTGTAAACCTTCTGTAAAAATAACCTCTATTAGCAAAAAACCTATAGACAACCCCAAACTGATTCTGTCATATTGATAACAAGGTAGAAAAAAGAAATCAAAAACACCCAGATTGAAGACTTTGGTTTCTACGCAGACTACTAAACCACTCAATATAAAGGATGAGACTGAGATGAAAACCACATTATCGACAATTATCGGTTCTGCTTTATTAGCTACTGGAATGGCAGTTTCCTTCGTTGCTGCACCTGCACAAGCCAAACCTACTGATACAGGAAAACCGGCTGATGCAGGAAAACCGGCTGATGCAGGAAAACCGGCTGACCCCGTTGTTGCTGCTCCCGCGCCTGCTGCTCCAACTTCTAGTTTCACATTATCAGGCCTTACACAAACCTTTAACTTCGCTAATATCTTAGGTGGCGATACAGTTGGGGATAGCATTGTCAGCCAATTCAATCTTAATGTTAGCGAAACCGATACCAATCAAGTTCTGTTACAGTTTGTCAATACAGGTTCAGTATCCAGTGCGTTTATTAGCCAAATTCAATTCTCTGATGCAAATAACTTGTTAAACTTCAATAGTTTTGCACCAGCCTACAATCAAGGAAACGTGAGTTTTGAAGCAGATAGTAAAAATTTAGCTCAATCTAAGAAGATTGCAAATTGGGAAAACAGCTTTGGTTTTGCAACAACCAGTCAAGGTTCAGGAAATGGTGGAATTGATGCGGGTGAAAAGTTAGGCTTACTCTTCGATGGCAATTTTCAGTCAGTCATCAGTGCTTTGACCTCTAATCAATTAACAG
This sequence comes from Planktothrix tepida PCC 9214, assembly GCF_900009145.1. Classification (NCBI taxonomy): domain Bacteria; kingdom Bacillati; phylum Cyanobacteriota; class Cyanophyceae; order Oscillatoriales; family Microcoleaceae; genus Planktothrix; species Planktothrix tepida. The sequence continues at coordinate 144,542 of NZ_LN889812.1, read as the reverse complement.
TGGGAATGCACGTTCAAGGAATTGGTATTGCCAATGGCGCAAGTGATACATTTATCAGTGGAAGTCCTGATAATGTTAAAGTTCCCGAACCCGCCACATTAGCTGGTTTAGGTTTAGCCTTCGGTGGAATGCTGGCTTCTCGTCGTCGCAAATCTCACTAAGAAATGATACTGAAATTAGTGTCAAAACATCTCAAGGCTTAAGTGANAGCACCCGTTACACCTCCAGTAGCAGAAGTTCCTCCTTCCGAACCCGTTACACCTCCAGTGACAGAAGTTCCTCCTTCCGAACCTGTTACACCTCCAGTGACAGAAGTTCCTCCTTCCGAACCTNATTTACTCCTACACCCGGTTATATTGGCCCTGCAAGTTTTGAATATACTGTCAATGATGGTAATGGGGGAATTAGCACCGCAACTGTTAATATTACTGTTGATGAACTTCCTAACCAACCGCCTATTCTTGTTGATGATACTGCTACAACTCAACAAGATACTCCTGTTACCCTAAATCCTTTAAATAATGATACCGACCCCAATGGAGATAATTTAACTATTGCATCTGTTAATAATCCTAATAACGGTACAGTTAACTTAAATCCTGATACTGGAGAAGTTGTCTTTACGCCTACACCCGGTTATATTGGCCCTGCAAGTTTTGAATATACTGTCAATGATGGTAATGGAGGAACAAGTACCGCAACGGCTAATATTACGGTTGAAGCACTACCCAACCAACCTCCTATTCTTGTTGATGATACGGCTACCACTCAACAAGATATTCCTGTTACCTTAACCCCTTTAAATAATGATACCGACCCCAATGGAGATAATTTAACTATTGCATCTGTTAATAATCCTAATAACGGTACAGTTAACTTAAATCCTGATACTGGAGAAGTTGTATTTACTCCTACACCCGGTTATATTGGCCCTGCAAGTTTTGAATATACTGTCAATGATGGTAATGGGGGAATTAGCACCGCAACGGCTAATATTACGGTTGAAGCACTACCCAACCAACCCCCTATTCTTGTTGATGATACTGCTACAACTCAACAAGATACTCCTGTTNGTTCTGTGTCGCTGTTCCTGTAATACTAACATTACCTGTAGGAGCATTATTCAAAAGTCCAGAAACCACAGAAGTTGGACTACTATTAACCGTTTCTGCTGTTCCTAATAGGTCAGTATAACTAACTTTTACTTGTACCGTTTTCCCAACTTGTGTTTGAGATAAGGTGAACGTATCATTAGTCGCTCCACTAATATCACTCCAGGTGACTCCATTATCGGTTGACTCTTGCCATTGATAATTAAACGTTCCTAAACCATCTGCATCTGCTAAGGTATTAGTTGCTGTTAAGGTTTGATTTTGTGTTGCTGTTCCTGTAATACTAACATTACCTGTAGGTAAGTCGTTANGACTCTTGCCATTGATAATTTAATGTTCCTAAACCATCTGCATCTGCTAAGGTATTTGTGGCGGTTAAAATTTGGTTCTGTGTCGCTGTTCCTGTAATACTAACATTACCTGTGGGTAAGTCGTTAACATTAGTAACGGTAGTTGTAGGTGAACTATTAACTGTTTCTGCTGTCCCTAATAGNAAATCCTGATACTGGAGAAGTTGTCTTTACGCCTACACCCAGTTATATTGGGCCTGCAAGTTTTGAATATACTGTCAATGATGGTAATGGGGGAATTAGTACCGCAACTGCTAATATTACTGTTGATGAACTTCCGACAATAGCACCTTTATCCCCTCCGGTTTTTGTACCTGATGATGAGTGTGATCTTTGTCCTCCCCTTCCTGAATTACCCAGTGTTGTCTTTCCAGAACGTCCAGTTTTAGGGTTGAGTTCTCCCAATATTGCCACAACTACGATTAACGGTACTAATGAGAATGATAGTCTGCTGGGAACACCTGGAAATGACAACATCTTCTCATTTGGAGGAGATGTTGTCATTGATGCGTTACCTGGAAATGACAATATCTATAGTGGTGACGGCGATGATAGCGTTGATGGGGGAGAAGGAACTGCTTGGATAGAAGGCGGAAAAGGAAATGATCAACTTCGGGGTAGTTTTGATAATGATACCCTTCAAGGTCAAGAAGGAAATGATAGTTTATTTGGAGGCATTGATGATATTCCCCCCATATCGGGTCGTGATATTACTGGACAAGATTGGTTGAGTGGGGGGACGGGAGATGATTTCCTCTCGGCTAATGAAAATAACGATACTCTAACCGGGGATGATGGTAACGATATTGGATATGGTGGGAAGAATAATGACCTGATCTTTGGGGATAAAGGCAATGATAGCCTCTATGGAGATGAGAATAATGACACCCTCATTGGCAGTGTAACTGATGGTACTGTTCCACCAGAAGGGGAGGAAGAAGACGTTCTCTATGGTTATGAGAACAATGATTTAATTCAAGGCGGTATCGGTAAGGATACCATTTATGCCGGGGAAGGAGATGATTTCGTTTTTGGCGGTCAACAAGATGATTTGTTGCGGGGTGAATTAGGCCGAGATACTGTTTATGGTGATGAAGGTAATGATACCTTATTTGGTGGTTACTTCCCCCAAGATATGATGAGTGACCCTTCAGAGGATTTGTTATGGGGGGGAACAGGGGATGATGTTCTCTATGGTAACTTGTTTAACGATACCTTAATCGGTGGTGAAGGAAATGATACCCTCTATGGAGGGGAAGATGACGATATTCTCTATGGCGAGAATGGCGATGATTTGATGTATGGAGATCAAGGGAGTGATATTGTCTGCGGTGGCGACGGGGATGATACCCTCTATGGCGGTACAGGTGAAACTGGAAACATCAAAGATATCTCGCAATTAGAACAATTAGAGGGAGGTGCAGGAAATGATATTCTTTCAGCCAATGAAGGTATGGGTGAACTGTGCGGAGATGAAGGTAATGATACCCTCTATGGCGGTAAAGAAGCGGATACCCTCAAAGGAGGTGCAAATGATGACTGGTTGTTTAGTGATTTGGGAAATGATAGTTTAACTGGAGGAAGTGGAAGTGATCGCTTTGTAATTGCTGCGGATACAGGATTAGATCAAATTACCGATTTTCAACTCGGACAAGATTTGATTGTATTAAATCAGGGTTTAACGTTCTCTCAACTCACTCTAACTCAAGATGGAACATCGGCTTTAATTAGTTTTAATAATCAACCGTTAGTCAAGCTTAATAACATCCAAGCAGAGTTGATTTCTAGCAATGCGTTTGAGGTATTAGTTTAACAATAGTAGAGGCGGTGTATGCAACCTCTCTACTTGGGGTTTAGGGTTCATATAATTTAATGACTCCGAAGATTTATCACCTCGGATAGAAGGCAGGAAACCTTAAACAATTTTATCCTAAAAATTGATAATCATTAAGGTTTCCGATGGATTTTAAATATAAATGGAAAAATGGTGCAACTCCGACCCCGGATGAAGCTGCACATAAAGCTCATCTCCTCGATGAAAGTCAATTTGAAACGACTCAGGATCAACAAATTGCAGAGGAACAAGCACGACAATATTTGAATGTACCCCTGCGAACGTTAGACGCAGATAAATACCCGTTACCTCATGGTGATTCTACAAGCGAAAGTGCAGATATCCAAAAGCCGTAAGTGAATTTAAAGGGCTATTTTGGGAGCACGACCAATTAAACCTGTCATTAATCGTAATGCCAAATAACGGAAAACTTTCACCTTTTTTAAGAACCCTAATCCTAGACGACGTATCTTAACTTTGGGTATCCAATTTCCTGAGAAACTTCGGTCTAAGAAATCCGTTAATCCTAAAACAATTAAATTCTCTTTTTGTCTCCAGTTTTCATAGCGTTTTAAGATTTTTTCTTGTCCGATATCTTGATGATTGTGATGGGCAGTTTTCAAGACTTCTGCTAAAGCTCCTGCATCTCGAATTCCCATATTTAATCCTTGTCCCCCCACAGGATGACAACAATGGGCGGCATCTCCCACTAATGCTAATCGATGTTGAATATAGCGATCGCTTTGCATTAATTGTACCGGATAAACATAGCGATCGCTTAATAATTCTAATTTTCCTAATAATCCTCCTGTCCGATATTCTAATAATTGCAAAAATTCGGTTTCATCTAATTCTTTTAAAGCCTGCGCTTCTGCATGGGGGGCTGTCCAAACCACTTGACAACGATTTCCGGGTAACGGTAAAACCCCCATTGGGCCACTAGGCCAGAAGCGTTCAAAGGCTACATTTTGATGGGATTTTTCAGTTTTAATCGTCATGGCTATACAAGATTGCCAATATTTCCAACCGTGAGTTTTAATTTCCGCCTCTTCCCGTAAGCGAGATTTTGCCCCATCCGCAGCGACTACAATTCGACTGCAAAATCGTTGAGAATTCCCTTCTTTTTCAATTTCAATTTCGACAAAATCAGAATAATAATTAACCGTTTTTAAAATAGCTGGACATTGCCAAACAACATTTGGACATTGTTCTAAAAAATCATACATTGCTGATAACAGCACCCCATGTTCGCCCACATATCCTAACTCATTGGTTCCTAAATCTTGAGGTAGGAATTTAACAACATTCGGATAATCAGAATCACTTAAACTAATCTGATAAAACGTCGTAATTTTAGCTAAAATCTCATCCCAAACCCCGATTTGTTTGAGAATGCGTCCCGTTTGTAGCGTTAACGCATAAGCTTGTCGTCTTCCAATGGCGGCTTCTGGCGGTTGAGATTCAATAATGGTTACCTTTAACCCCGAATCTTTCAACCCACAGGCTAAAGTAGCCCCCACAATTCCACCCCCGACAATAACGACATCATAATCGATCTCTGGTTTGGAGGAATCCACGCAGGAAGATTGAGTTTGTAAATGCGACGACACCAGCATGATATTGAGTGATTGTACTTAGAATTTGGACTAGCTCTATTGTTACATGGTTTCAGGTTGAGTTCCATAAACCCTGTTTCTACTGATAGAGTGATGACTTCAGTATACAGATGAGCCACAATAAAAAAGGTAAAGGATGAGTCAATGTAAATATGACATTATTATTAGCCGGAGATATTGGTGGAACAAAAACGATTTTACGCTTAGTAGATGCCACCACTACAGTCGAATCAACTACAATTCAAGAACGATTAAAAACTCTCTATGAATTTCGATATTTGAGTGGAGATTATCCTGATTTAGTCCCCATTGTTAAATTATTTTTGCAAGCTGCAAGTGAACAACTGGGTTATATTCCTCAACCGGAAAGGGCGTGTTTTGCCATTGCAGGGCCAGTGGTTAATCAAACTGCAAAATTAACCAATTTACCTTGGGGCTTAGATGCTCAACATTTAAGCAAAGAATTAACCATTTCTCATGTAACTTTAATTAATGATTTTGAAGCGGTTGGTTATGGGGTAACAGGTTTACCCAAAAGTGATGTTTTAACCTTACAAAAAGGGCAGCCTCAAGCAGGTTCTCCTATCGGGGTAATTGGGGCAGGAACAGGCTTAGGACAATGTTTTGTTATTCCGTTAACTAATGGAATTAAAGTCTATCCTTGTGAAGGCGGTCATACAGATTTTGCTCCTCGTTCTGAATTAGAATTTCAGTTAATGAAATATTTATTAGCGAAACATAATATTGATCGGGTGTCTGTAGAACGGGTGGTTTCTGGGCCTGGAATTGTGGCAATTTATCAATTTTTACGCGATCGCAATTTGGCTAAAGACTCGCCATTGCGCGTCTCTACTGAAATTGCCGAAATTGTTAAAGAGTGGGAACATCAAATAGGATTAGGAGATGTTACTGTTGATCCGGCTGCTGCGATTTCTCAAGCTGCATTAGAAAAACGGGATTCCCTGTCTGAAAAAACAATGCAAATGTTTGTTGAAGCCTATGGGGCAGAAGTAGGAAATTTAGCTTTAAAACTATTGCCTTATAACGGGTTATATATCGCCGGAGGAATTGCCCCTAAAATTTTACCGTTATTAGAAACTCCCGACTTTATAGACGCTTTTTCTAATAAAGGGAGAATGAAACCAATTTTATCAAAAATCCCCATTCATATCGTATTAAATTCCCAGGTTGGATTAATTGGGGCGGCGGTTTGTGCTGCAATTCTTTAAGCCTTAATTAATCCTCCTTAAGGGATTTTTGGAACTAAAAAGAGGCTATAAAACTGAAGTTTATCCATTTTCCCTAAGCGTCTTACTGCCTTACTCAAACTCCCCCTAAAAAAAGCTAATTTAGGGGGATTTGATCGAGGAATTAAAACAAGAGTTTGAAGCTTAATTTGATATTCATGGAATAGCGATCGCCTGACTTCATCAATTAAACCACACTCACAGAACGCTGTTCTAAGGAAACTTCAAATCGTTCTCCGGGTTTGGGATTGAGTACCCGTGTAGATAGATTTTCCCTAGCCAACATAGAGCGAAAATCTTCAAGATTACCACTTGCTTTTAATAAAGAAACTAACAACCCTTCATACACAACATCCCCTGCTTCGGCGGTGGGTAACATCACTTGAGGATGAACTAACTTTGCTAAATCTAACGCTGTTTGTTGTCCGCGAATAATTGGCCCGACCAAAGGTAAACTAATATTAATTAAAGGGGTAATGACGACATCAATAGTTGCCATATCTTTTAATTCAGGAGCATGATAGCCATGAGGTTCATAATAAACCGTATTTCCTGTTGTTAAGTCTTTTAAAAGATAGGCATTTTCCAGAGTTGTTGGGCCAATAGGCGAACCTGGAAGTGCTTTAATTTCAATCTGATTTTCTAAACAATAGGTGCTTCCATGTTCCAATGCTCGAACTTGAGTATATCCTAATTCTTGGACTACCTTTGCCGCATTCGGAGAACCCACAACCGGGATATTTTTATTGAGTTGTTTTAACGTTTCAGGATGGGCATGATCTTCTAATCCCTGAGATAATAAAATTAAGTCAATCTTTTGAGGAATAGGTCGCGGGTTCCGTCTTTCCCCCTTAAATAACCAATTCATATTCCCAAAGGTTAATGCACCCACTAACCAAGGATCTATCAGAACATTTTTTCCGCTTATTTCCAGTAACCAAGAATTACTATCCAGCCAAGTGAAATACATACAGGTTAATTCGATCACATCACTACTCTGATGATAGCCTAATTTGAGTTTGATGGAGAGATGGAATTAAGGATAAAATTGATTAATCAACTTATAAAATCCCAGTCATAAATCCTATAATTTTTTCGGTTTAAAACGCATAAACACAGCCCTCTTTCCCAATTTCCAGGCTTCTATTCATTTCTGGCTTCGGTAAAACCGTTTCTGCGGAGTCAAAAATGATGGGGAACCTTTACCCAAATTAGAGATCAATGCTGTAAAGTAAAGAATTTAGCACCATTGACTTAACCTGTTATGGCTCAAACCTCTTCAACTACCAATCTAACGCCCACTTCAGTTGTGAGTTTAAAGATTGCCCCAGCCCAAGTTTTACGCAGTAATAACGCCTTAGTCGCGTCAGGAGAAGCGATCGCACGCTTTGGTCAACGTCCCTTAATCATTGGGGGCGATCGCTCTCTTGGTCTTACGGTTCAAAGTCTACAACCTATTTTAGAACGTTATCAACTCCAATGCGCCCAAGCATCCTACGGTACAGACTGTAGTGAAACCAGCTTAACCGCCCTACATCAAGCCGTCAGCAGCCATAAAGCCGATTTTATTATCGGGACGGGTGGCGGAAAAGCCCTAGATGCAGCCAAACTCATCGCCCATCAAACCCATCTCCCCATCGTCACTATCCCCACCTCTGGGGCGACCTGCGCCGCTTGGACAGCGCTTTCTAACGTTTATTCTGAGGAGGGGGCATTTTTATATGACGTCAGTTTAGATCGCTGTCCCGATTTATTGATTTTGGACTATAACTTAATTCAAACTGCTCCCCAACGAACGTTAATTGCAGGTATTGGAGATGCGATCGCTAAATGGTATGAAGCTTCCGTTAGCAGTGGACATTCCGATCAAACCTTCATGATTGCTGCGGTACAACAAGCCAGAGTGCTGCGAGATATTTTATTACAAAAATCCTTAATTGCCTTACAAGACAACGGGGGCGAAACGTGGCGGGAAGTTGTGGATGCAACGGTCTTACTGGCGGGTGTTATTGGGGGTATTGGCGGCGCCCAATGTCGCACCGTTGCTGCCCATGCAGTTCATAATGGTTTAACCCATGTTGGAGCTAGTCATGGAACGTTACACGGGGAAAAAGTGGCCTATGGGATTTTAGTACAATTGCGTTTAGAGGAGATGGTACAAGGCAACCAACTCGCCGCCAGCGCCAGACAACAACTCTTAAAGTTTTACCCCGATTTAGGTTTACCCCAAACTTTAAATGATTTGGGAATGGGAGAAATCACCTTAGCCGAACTGCGACACGCCGCCGAAGTTGCCTGTAATGAGCGTTCTGACATTCATCGTTTACCGTTTAAAGTGGTTCCCGAACAGTTAATGGCGGCAATGGTATCAACAACGGCCCCTATTGTTGAAACCAAACTGAAGAATTAAAGAGTGTCAGAATTAAGAATTAAGAAGGGAAATAAAAAAGAAGACCGTATCAGGGGAAAATAAAGAATCACCGATCAGGGTGAGAGATGCAATTATTCAGAACCCTAAATCCTGAATTCTTTGTTTTCCTTGCTCCTGAACCTATTCGTTTTCATACAACATTATTGACCAATGACATTAGATTGGATTAGCCCTGCTGACCGGATACAAGCCCTACCGCCTTATGTTTTTGCCCGTTTAGATGAATTGAAAGCCAACGCCCGTCAGCAAGGCTTAGATTTAATTGATTTAGGTATGGGAAACCCCGATGGGGCAACCCCTGAACCTGTGGTTGAAGCTGCTGTTCAGGCGTTAAGAAATCCGGCGAATCATGGCTATCCACCCTTTGAAGGAACGGCTAATTTTAGACGAGCAATTACCAATTGGTATCACCGTCGTTATGGTGTTTCCCTCGACCCTAATGGCGAAGCTTTACCTTTATTAGGGTCAAAAGAAGGATTAGGTCATTTAGCTTTAGCTTATATTAATCCGGGGGATTTAGTATTAGTTCCTAGCCCTTCCTATCCGGTTCATTTTCGCGGGCCAGTCATCGCCGGAGGAAAGGTTCATTCGATTATTTTGAAACCGGAAAATGATTGGGTGATTGATTTAGGTTCAATTCCTGATTCTATTGCAGAACAAGCTAAAATTCTCTATTTTAATTATCCTAGTAATCCCACTGGTGCAACAGCCCCCCGTGAATTTTTTGAAGAAATTGTTGCCTTTGCCCATAAATATCAAATTCTGCTGGTTCATGATTTATGTTATGCTGAATTAGCCTTTGATGGCTATAAACCCACCAGTTTATTAGAAATTTCGGGGGGCAAAGAAATTGGGGTAGAATTCCATACCATGTCTAAAACCTATAATATGGCGGGCTGGCGTGTGGGATTTGCGGTGGGAAATTCTAAGGTTTTACAAGGGTTAAGAACCTTAAAAACCAATTTAGATTATGGGGTGTTTTCAGCGTTACAAGCGGCGGCAGAAACGGCTTTAAGTTTACCGGATTCTTATTTGCAAGAAGTTCAAGAACGCTATCGCACCCGCCGAGATTTTCTGATTAAAGGATTAGCAGAATTAGGTTGGACTGTTCCTAAAACCTTAGCTACCATGTATTTATGGGTTCCCTGTCCACCAGGGATGAATTCAACGGATTTTGCTCTAACGGTTTTACAACAAACGGGTGTTGTTTTAACTCCGGGTAATGCCTTTGGTATTGGGGGAGAAGGGTATGTCAGAATTAGTTTAATTGCAGATTGCGATCGCTTAGGAGAAGCCTTAAAACGCTTAAAAGATGCCAATATTCGGTATCAACCCCAACCCGTTTCTGTTTAATTTTCCATTGTTGGGTTTTAGGATCAATTGAATTAAGGCTGAAGCCCAACAATGGAAAATCATTCATCTAATATTATGAAAAATTAATTATGGATTATGAAAATAATCAGAATTTATGTAACTTTATTTCCGAAAAAATTATAGAAAATCCTGATCATAGAATTACCTTTGCTGATTATATGAACTGGGTTTTATATCACCCAGAATATGGCTATTATACCGTTAATGAACCTCAATTTGGTGCAGCAGGAGATTTTGTTACTTCTCCCTATTTCGGATCAGACTTTGGGGAAATGTTGGCAGAACAGTTTGTACAAATGTGGGAAATTCTGGATTATCCTACCCCTTTTACCTTAGTAGAAATGGGAGCAGGTCAAGGACTATTAGCCAGCGATATTTTATTATATTTAAAAAAACAATATCCTGAATTTTACAGCAAAATCAACTATATTATTTGTGAAAAATCTGCCTTTCTTAAACAACAACAGCAAAAACAACTAAAAAATCAGTTGAATCTTAACTCATCAATTCAATGGTGTGATTTAGAGACGCTTCAAAATGAAGCTATTATTGGTTGCTTTTTCTCTAATGAATTAGTTGATGCGTTCCCCGTCCATCAAGTTATTGTTCAAAATCGTCAACTTCAAGAAATTTATATTACTATAGATCCCCAAACTACAACAGATATTAAATTTCAAGAAACTATTGGTGAACTTTCAACGGAAAACCTCACCGACTATTTTAAATTAATCGAGATTGATTTATGTTCTCCCGCTTATCCTGAAGGTTATCGAACTGAAGTTAATTTAATGGCGTTAGACTGGATCAAAACCATTGCGTCAAAACTAAATCAAGGCTTTATTTTAACGATTGATTATGGTTATCCCGCCCAACGATATTACCTGCCCAGTCGTCGTGAAGGAACTCTACAATGCTATTATCAACATCGTCATCATAATGATCCCTATATTAATATTGGCCGACAGGATTTAACCGCCCATATCAACTTCACCGCCTTAGAACGTTACGGAGAACACTACAACCTTCATTCCCAGGGGTTTACCCAACAAGCTTTATTTTTAATGGCGTTAGGCTTAGGCGATCGCATCGCAGCATTATCCCAACCTTCAGAATATTCTATTTCGGAAGTATTACAACGGCGAGACTGCTTACATTCTCTCATCGATCCAATGGGGTTGGGAAACTTTGGGGTTCTTCTACAATCTAAAGGCTTAAGTCTCTCTCAACAACAAATTCCCCTCAAAGGGTTCAATATCCCCCTTTAAGCCTCTAAATCAGGATTTTTCAGGAATAGAATGACCCCAAAAAGCTCCGACGGTCAAAAAAAGATCATGCTGATCTGCACCTTTCTACGGATATTACTGAATACAAAGTATTATTTATTACCAGTATCGTGATCAATACTGATACCAACTTGTGATCAAGCTCACAACTTTTGTTGGAATAAATTCAGGGAAATTCTATATAGATACTAAGCCTACACATCTTATAGGGAGGTTTACTCAAGGCATTTTATCGTGGCTTTATATTTCCATTGACAAACTGTAAACCTTCTGTAAAAATAACCCCTATTGGCAAAAAACCTATAGACAACCCTCAACTAATTCTGTCATATTGGTAACAAGGTAGAACAAGGAAACTAAGAACACCCAGGTTCAAACCCCTTGCTTCTACCGAGGCTACTAAATTACAAAGGATGAGGCTGAGATGAAAACCACACTATCTAAAATTATTGGTTCCACAATATTAGCTACTGGAGTTGCAGTTTCCTTGGTTGCAGCACCTGCACAAGCAGGAAATGGAAATGGAAATAATCAAAAGACAACTTCCACAACTCCAACAACAACAACTTCCACAACTCCGACAACAACAACTTCCACAACTTCCACAACAACAACCTCCACAACAGGAAACGGGAATGGAAACGGGAATGGAAACGGAAATGGAAATAATCAACAGACCACGACAACTTCCACAACTCCAACAACAACAACTTCCACAACTCCGACAACGACAACTTCCACAACTCCAACAACAACAACTTCCACAACTCCGACAACGACAACTTCCACAACTCCGACAACAACAACTTCCACAACTCCAACAACAACAACTTCTAGTACAGGTTCAACCACTTTAAGCACAGGTTCCACAACTTCTAGTGCAGGTTCTAACATTTTCACGTTTGGATTTGGCAATGTTTTGGGTGGCGACACAGCCGGAGATACAATTTTCAGCCAATTCAATTTTAATGTCAGAAAAACCAGCACTAATCAAGTTCTGTTCCAGTTTGAAAATACAGGTGAAAAATCGGCTGCGTTTATTAGTCAGATTAAATTCTCTGATCCGACTAGCTTACTAAAATTCAATGCGTTTGCGCCGGATTTCAACGTTGGAAACGTTGGTTTTCTACAAGAGAATAAAAATTTAGCTCAATCTGCTAATATTACAGGTTGGAAAGACAGCTTTGGTTTTGCAACAACCGATTCAGGTACTGGTAAGAAAGGAATTGATGGCGGTGAAAAGTTAGGCTTACTGTTTGATGGTAATTTTGACAACGTGCTCAGTAGTTTGAGATCTAATCAGTTAAAAATCGGAATGCACGTTCAAGGGATTGCAGTGGCAAATGGCAAAAGCGATGTTTTTGTTAGCTCTGTAGAAATTATCAAACCCCCCGCACCTGTTGAAGTTCCCGAACCCGCCACATTAGTTGGTTTAGGTTTAGCCTTCGGTGGAATGCTGGCTTCTCGTCGTCGTCAATCTCACTAAGAAACGATGCTGAAATTAGTTCATGAAAACATTTCAACGCTTATGTTAAGACTTGTCTCATACCGTTGAGATCCTCAGCCTTTACTCATCCAATTTAGAAAAGTAGCGGTTCTCATCACACCGCTACTTTATTTAAAAAAATCGACAACTGAAAATCCAATGCTAGTTATCTAGTGAAATCAGTTGTAGAACTCTATGTTCAAACATCTATTACTATTATCTTTAAGGGTAAGTTAACCCATTAACAAGTCAAAAACAAGAAGCTTTAATTTATAGTCAGTCTAAATCACAAATATATTAAACAAATAAAGTAATGGGTGGTCAGGTAGCTGGCAGCCCATTTTTGATTGTGGAAAATATCATTCTAAAGGTCAAAAAGTGAAGATGGTCAATATAGTGCTACGCATTACAGTTAGGACATTTGTAAATCCTGAAACCCTTTGACCACTTACTGTTTCCTGTTCTAAAGTGCGTAGCACTATATTAAACGAATTTGCGTTATTTTGCGGATATTGCGGATAATACGGATACTATTGTATTTTTTATTACCAATAAATAATCCATTCCTATAGTATCCTGTGATTTGAATCACAATTTTAATTAGTATAAATTTATTGCAATTTTATCTATAAAAGAATGTCTATAAATGAGAAAAATCTTATATATAAGGCTTCCCGATGTTTTTTTTTAAATCTTTATATTTCTACCCCCTCTCTATAAAAGTTTAATAAAGATAGGGAATTTTGGTAAAAAATTGATGGACAACCCAAACGGTTTGCGTAATATTAGTAACAACGTAGAACAAGGGCATTTAGAACAGCTAAGTTCAAGCTCCAGGTTTTACCCCAAGTAACCAGACACCAAAAAACTAAGGATGAGACTGCGATGAAAACCACACTATCGACCATTATCAGTTCTGCTTTATTAGCTACTGGAGTTGCAGTTTCTTTAGTTGCAGCACCTGCACAAGCAAACAGCAGCAATAAATCGACTTCGACTACCACAACCCCAACTTCCACAACAGGAAACGGGAATGGGAACGGAAATGGAAATAATCAACAGACTACGACAACTTCCACAACTCCAACTTCCACATCTACATCTACAACTTCCACAACAGGAAACGGGAATGGGAACGGAAATGGAAATAATCAACAGACTACGACAACTTCCACATCTACAACTCCCGCATCTACAACTCCCGCATCTACAACTCCCGCATCTACAACTTCCACAACTCCAACTTCTACAACTCCAACTTCTACAACTTCCACAACTCCAACTCCCAGTTTCACGTTACTGGATACAAAAAACTTTGGATTTACCAATATCTTCCTAAACCCAACCACTCAGGTTTCTGACAATACGAATGGAGATGGCATTGTCAACCAATTCAATTTTAATGTCAGCAAAACCAGCAATGATAAAGTTCTGTTCCAATTTGAAAATACAGGTTTATTATCTAATTCATTCATTAGCCAGATTAAGTTCTCTGATTCCAATAATTTACTGAAATTCAATGCTTTTGCACCTGGTTTTGATGTAGGAACGGTGAGTTTTGAAACCAATACCCAAAATTTAGCTCAATCTGCTAATATTGCAGGCTGGGTCGATAGCTTTGGTTTTGCAGCAACCAGTCCTGGTGCAAATAAGACAGGAATTGATCAAAAAGAAAAGTTAAGCATACTGTTCGATGCTGAGTTTGACAAAGTGATCAGCAGTTTGAATGGTAATCAGCTAAAAATCGGGATGCACGTTCAAGGAATTCAACTTACAGGTGGTGGAAGTGATAGTTTTGTTAGCTATGTAGCACCCATGACCCCACCAGCACCCGTTACACCTCCAGTAGCAGAAGTTCCTCCTTCCGAACCCGTTACACCTCCAGTGANACTTGTCTGATACGGTTAATATCTTAAGCCTTTATCTCATCCAATTCAGAAGAGTAGCGGTTCTCATCACACCGCTACTTTATTTAAAAAATCGATAACTAGAAATCTAATTCTAGTCATCTCGTAAAATCAGTAGTAGAACAACTCCATACTCACCCATTGATCATCATCACCTAGGGTGCATTTACCCACTCGGAAGTTAAAACCATAAACCGTTATCCACAAGATTGATAACCTTCAATAAAATCAATCACTTGATGTAATGTTCCAGGCTTTGTTACAATCAATATCGTTGAACCTGGTTCTAAAACCGTACTCCCATTCGGAATCATTAAATTATCTTGGGGATGGGGTTGATAACCAATAATTAAAGAACCCGTTGGAAACCGAGAATCTTGAGCAATTTCCGCCACACTCCGACCCGCAACATAACAATTTTTCGGAACCGCTAATTTTAAAACTTCAATTTGTCCTTGCTCAAAGTGCATCATTGATTCTACTTGAGGATATTCAATCGCATTCACCATCGTAGAAACCCCCAGTTCAACGGTACTGATAATATGATTTGCTCCGGCTAAACGCAGAGGTTGAGTAAAATCCGGGTGTCGCATTCGACTGATAATATGGGGAACGCCATAATGTTTAGCCAGAGTCACCATTGCTAAGTTGAGTGCATCACTTCTAAGTGCCGCCACTAAGGAATTGGCTTTACGAATACCCGATTCTAATAACACCTCTGTACTAACTGCACTGCCTTCAAAAGCCATTGCTCCTATTTTTTCCCGTGCATAACGACAGGCGTTCGGATCAATATCAATAACGGCTACAGTATGCCCCAATTCTAACAATTTTTGAGCTAAACTCAACCCCACTAAACCACCGCCACCAATCAGAACATACATAGAAACTCCTCATCCTGGGTTGACATGAATATTAGCTTCTGGCAATGTTAATCCATAATACAAAAACTTATTACCAGTATCGAGAGTGGATGTTACCGAATTAGTCAGGATTTCAATTATTCTCCTACTGGTTGCGACGATTGTAGCTTTATTATCGCGCCGGGTAGGGATTCCTTACGTTACAGGTTTAGTTTTAGCGGGTTTACCCTTTACAGAATTAATGTCTCGTCCCATTGGTTTAGACCCGTCCCTGGTTTTAAATCTATTTTTACCGATTCTCATCTTTGATGCCGGGATTAATACCGATGTCAGTCGTCTCCGTAGTACCTTTAAACCCATTGCCCTTTTAGCTGGCCCAGGAGCTATTCTTTCGAGTGTAATTATCGCGGTTCTGTTAAAATTTGGGTTGGGATTAGGTTGGATACCTGCTGCATTTATGGGGATAATTCTGGCAAATACGGATACGGTTTCTATGATTGCGGTATTTAAAGAAATCCCCGTACCCTCTCGACTCTCTACAATTGTCGAAGGAGAAACCCTGTTTAATGATGCGGCGGCGTTGGTTTCCTTCAATCTGATTTCCCAAGTTTATTCAACGGGTTCACTCACGTTTCAAGAAGGCATCCAGCAATTGCTATTTATCGCCATTGGAGGAAGTATAGTTGGGTTAGTTTTAGGTTATTTAAGCATACCTGTATTTGCCCGTTTAGATGATCCTCTCAGTAGTTTATTACTAACGGTAGCAGTAGCATTAGGAACGTTTCAGGCGGGACAATTTCTAGGCGTATCTGGTGCGGTGGCGGTGGTGGTGGCGGGATTAATTTTCGGAAATCTAGGACTTTCACGCCAAACCACCGCTTCCAGTCGCATCACGTTATTGAGTTTCTGGGAATACGCTAGTTTTACGGTAAATACCTTTATTTTTCTATTAATTGGGGTAGAGATCAATTTATTAACGTTTTGGCAAACTTTACCTGCGGTTTTACTCGCTGTTTTAGCGTATCAAGTCGGGCGAGTTTTGACGGTTTATCCCCTATTAGCGGGAATTCGTTGGTTTGACCGTCCCATTCCCCTGCGTTGGCAACATTTACTATTTTTTGGCAATATTAAAGGCTCACTTTCTATGGCGTTGGCGTTAAGTCTACCCCCGACACTCCCAGGACGGGATATTCTGATTACACTGGTTTTTGGAAGTGTGCTGGTGTCGTTAGTAGGGCAGGGTTTAAGTTTACCTTGGGTTGTTAAACGTCTAAAGTTATCGACGGTTTCCCCAACTCAAGAGCAGATGGAACAATGGCAAGCTGAATTAATTACGGCGAAGGCTGCACAGGATGAATTAGAAGGGTTATTAAAGTCGGGAATTTTGCCCAAATCGGTTTATGAAGAAATGCGGTCACGCTATCAGGTGAAAGTAGCCGGAGCAGAAAAGTCTTTGCGAGAATTTTATAATCGTCGTTCTGGGGAGTTGGAGCATTCTACGGGCGATTATATGAGTAAATTGGATGCCATTCGTCGCCGTTTAATCTTGGCGGAAAAAGGGGTTCTCAATGAAGCTTTGCGAAAGCGGATTTTATCAGAAACCATTGTCCGAGGACGTCTGCGAACTCTGGATGAACAGTTGCTACAACTGGAGGATGATTAATCTTTAATTTAAGCCTTGATCATAAAATGATGATTTTGTCAAGATACCCCTAAGCTGCTTAAGGTATTTTCCAAAAAACTCGTGCATCGCCAGACATAAATTGAGTCAGAAAATCTGGATATTTGACGGTTGAATAAGGGTTGCAGCCTCTATTTTTGCCTATAGACACAATAACTCCTTGGGTGGTGTTTTTTATAGTCTACCAGAACCCCTATAATCTCGTCAACTACTTGAGAGAAATTCTCAATCTAATTTGAGGATTTCCTGACAATCTTTTAAAAAACGGAACAATTATCAAATTTTAATTATAAAAACTTATCTTATTTCTACAGATTCTCGATAAAGTCAGTATCAAACCAATGATTTACCCTATACCCTATTTCTATCTCAGTGTTAGGGCGAGGCGACCTCGCCCCTACAATTTAGGGTTCAAAGCTGTGTTTAATATCGGATGAATTAAGACACAGAAACAACCTGTTCAACGCTTTCATTCCCCATTCTATCTACCGCACGAATGGCATAACTTCCAGGGTTAACTCGAACAGAAGTTGTATTTTTATCCACAACTTTAACTAACTGCCAACCGTTAGAAAATTGTTGATAAATTGCCCAAGAGCGGATATCGTTTTCAGCAGAAGGCATCCAAGAAATCATCCCCGAATTCACTTGAATACCACTGGGAGTTTCAGGAGGTTGATTATCCAACCAAGGCATGGGGGGAACTAAGGCTGGGGTGGGATAAATCGCACTTTTAAAAACCTCATTAATGCCTTGACGATTATCGCGGAAAAACTTCATACTAAAAAAGATATTTCCTAAAGATAATTGGGGAGATCTTTGTCGAGAAATCGCCACCTGTCGTTGCAGTTCAGATATAGGCCATTCGTTGTCAATTCGATACAGAGCATTTCCGGTATAAACATGGCGCCGCTGGGGATTATGTTGTAACCACCAATCTAATAACACTGGATAACTTTGTTGAGGCGGATCAATTTTCCAATACAGTTGAGGGGATAAATAATCCATCCATCCTTGTTCTATCCATAATTTTACATCAGCGTAGAGAGAATCATATTGATCTAATCCTACCGTTCCGGGTGCTGCTCCAGGGCGATAAATTCCAAAGGGACTAATACCAAATTTGACATAAGGTTTTGTCGCTTTAATGCCATCATGAATGCGTTTAATCATCAAATTAACATTTTGACGTCGCCAATCTCCTAACCCTAACGTTCCGCCAGCAGCACGATAGGCATTATAGATTTGACTATCAGGAAATGGAATACCATCTTTAGGATAGGGATAGAAATAATCATCTAAATGGATGCCATCAACATCATACCGTTGTACCACATCCATAATTACATTAAAGGTTTGATCTTGAACTTCCCGCGCACCGGGTTCCATCCAAACTAAATCCCCATATTGATAGGCATATTGAGGAAATTTTGAAGCCATGTGATTCGGCGCAAAGGGAGCATTTCCTCTTAATCTTGCGCGATAGGGATTAAACCAAGCGTGTAATTCAATATTGCGTTTATGAGCTTCTTCAATGGCAAATTGTAGCGGATCATAATAGGGATTTGGGGGAGTTCCTTGAGATCCGGTTAACCACGCACTCCAAGGTTCTATACTGGAACTATACAACGCATCACCATTGGGACGAACTTGCAGAATTAACGCATTTAAGTTTAATTCTTGCATTCGATTTAAGATGGCAATGAGTTCAAATTTTTGTTGATCAACGGATAAATTAGATTTAGACGGCCAATCAATATTGGCAACGGTCGCGACCCAAACCCCACGAAATTCTCGTTGATGATAAATAGCACTGGTTGAATTAACGATTCCCTGAGCTAATAAATTATCCGATTGTTCCTGTCTCAATGTAGCGATATTAACCGAAGTGGAAAGTACCGGAAATTGAATTAAGGTTAATCCCAGAAAAACACAACAGACGGAGAAAGCGAAATAGCGTTGAAAACGGGTAATTTTTCCGAGTCTAAATCGTTGAATGTGATTGTGAAGGGAACGGGTGAAAGATTTTAATCGTTTGACACCCATAGACCAAAAACGAGTCTGTTGTTGAATGGAGTTCCAATTCATGCTTTGTGTTGGAGAAGATGACTAATATCAGTTATCAGTAAATAGTGATCAGTTACCAGTTATGAAATCGTTGACAGTGATCATTAATTAGTCAAGTCTTAATTTAACTTCTTTCACTGATAACTGATGACTGATGACTGATGACTGATTAATAGCTTAACGAATAAGGGGGACATCTGACAAGAGATGTTTAACTCCGTCAACAAAATCCTTCTCTTTCCTGAGTAAATGATGCTCCATTTTCGGTACAATACCTAAGTACAACTTCGTCAAGGAAACGAACAAAATGAGTGAGGTTAAAATTGGGATTATTGGGGGAAGTGGATTATATAAGATGGAGGCATTCACCGATGTGGAGGAACTACACCTCGATACTCCGTTTGGTCATCCTTCCGATGCGATTTTAGTGGGAACCTTAGAAGGAATGCGAGTCGCATTTTTAGCTCGACATGGACGAAACCATAATTTTTTACCGACAGAATTACCTTATCGTGCTAATATTTACGCGCTTAAAAGTTTAGGCGTTGAGTATATTATTTCCGCTTCGGCTGTGGGGTCTTTAAAAGAAGAGGTTAAACCCTTAGATTTAGTCGTTCCTGATCAATTTATTGATCGAACTTATCAACGAAATTCTACATTTTTTGGTGAAGGGGTTGTGGCTCATATCGGCTTCGGTCATCCCTTTTGTTCTCAACTCTCAAAAATTTTGGGACAAGCGATCACGAGTTTAAATTTACCCGATATTGATTATCATTTATCAGGAACCTATGTCTGCATGGAGGGGCCAGCCTTTTCTACAAAAGCTGAATCTAATTTATATCGCAGTTGGGGGGGCAGCATTATTGGGATGACGAATTTAACGGAAGCCAAATTAGCCAGAGAAGCAGAAATTGCTTATACTACTTTAGCTTTAGTTACCGATTATGATTGTTGGCATCCCGATCATGATCATGTCACCGTAGAAATGGTGATTCAAAATTTACATAAAAATGCGGTTAATGCTCAAACAGTCATTCAAGAAACCGTGCGAAGATTAAAGGATCATTTACCACCTTCTGAAGCTCATTCAGCGTTAAAATATGCCATCTTAACCCCCCTAAATCAAATTCCTCCAGACCGACTCCAACAGTTAGAACTATTCTTGAAAAAATATATCTAAACGTAGGGTGGGCTATGCCCACCTAAATTCTCTATAACTTAATAACAGAAGTGTCAAATTTAAAGGATCAATACCTGTTGACACTCCCCGCTCTGAAGAGACGGGGATTCTTAAGAGATTTTCACTCTTAAAGGCTGAGTCAAACAACCCCTACCCACTCCGGCAAAACCATTGTGGCTACTTTTCTTTCCGATATTGGCAGCGCCATTACAATCAGCATTAATCAAATGCCCTTGTTGAGAACAATAGACATCTCCAAAATAGAAAAAAGGAGGGGTAAAAAGATGATAAAATTAAATTTTACCCCGGATTAGAGATGAGTAAATTAAGAGACTATCTGGACAAGAATCCCCAGCAAGCAAAAAGGCTATTAGGGATGGAATATGAACAGATGATAGAACTCATTCAAGCTGCGGAGTTATTAGAAGAAGAAAAACGACAGGAAAAAGAAAAAACTAAAATCAGGTTGATTAAAGCAGGTGGGGGTCGTCGGCAGAAATTATCTGTGGAGGAACAAATCTTACTGACTCTAATTTATCTGCATCAAATGCCGACATTTCAAATGTTAGGGTTACAGTTTGAAGTCAGTGAATCAACAGCGAATGATATTTTCCATAACTGGATAAAAATCTTGAGAGAATTACTACCAGCGAGTTTGCTAGAGCAAGTAAAAAAAAACGAGAGTGATTGGGAGTGGGTAGAAAAAATTCTGGTGGAATTTGAGTTAGTAGTAGATAGCTATGAACAGCCCAGGGAAAGACCAACAGACAATGAAGAGCAGAAAAAATATTACTCAGGAAAGAAAAAGACACATACCTTTAAAAATCAAGTCATTGTCATGCCAAATGGAAAAGAAATAGTGGATGTAGCTGTGGGTTATACCGGAGCAACAAGTGATCTGAAATTGTGGAGAGAAAGAAGCCAGGAATTGGGGAATAATCAAAAATACAGAGGGGATAAAGCTTATGTAGGAGAAACAGCAATTAATACACCGTATAAGAAACCGAGGAATCAAGAGATGTCGGCGGAAAAGCGAGAAGAAAATCGGTTAAAAGCCCAACAAAGGATTGTAGTTGAACATTTAATAAGACTGATAAAAATTTATCGAGTTGCTTCAGAAAGATTTCGGTTAAAGAGGCAAAATTATGAAGCAGTAATCTTGACAGTATGTGGATTAATAAGATGGCGAATAGGAGCGATTGTATTACCATCTAAGAATTGCCCAGAATTCTTTTGAGAAATAATTGTATATCAGAGATAAAATTCATTAGTTATTATTAATGTGACTGAAAAAGCCTATGAATCCGTTACTTTTGGAGAAGCCGTCACAGGAGTGCTAGAGATTCCAAAAGTAGCGATAGAGGGCATTTGGAGATTTTCGGAGATGTCTAATATCTTTCCGTTCAATCGCTCAGGAAATGGAAGACGGATAGAACCGAATTCCTTTCTAAATGCGTTAGACATAGGGACTTCAAACCCTCCGTTTTTTACCTTAATGCGTGGCATAATCAACGGAAAGTAACCTTCTTTTGGAAGGTATTTGGGCAAACGAATTTGCTCAAACCGATACAACCCTTGCTTTGCTGCTTTAATCAAGTTAAAAAAAGAACGGAACGACCGATCTACCACCTTCAGCGTTTGCTGTGCAATGTCGGTATTGAGAAGTTTGTAATTCTCATTCTCTTTGCATTGATGGTAGTTCGATTCATATCTCAAGTATCTCTGCTCAGAAAAATAGAACTGTCTAACCGAGTAAAGTCCTACATTGTAAAGGTTTTTACTCAATCTACACAGTTCTCTCAGAGCCAGGAACTCTTGCTTACCCNTCCTTGGGGAAATTGGGGAGTTTTAATAGTGATTGTGCCATCAGACTGAACAAAAGTAGTTTGACGAATTGCCTGAGCCATGTTTAGGATTTTTATAGCGAAATAAATAATTATTAGGATCAGTTATAACATATAGTAAACTACTCCATTGGGGCGCACTATTGCGATCGCTTTGACGGTCACGGGTAAGGGAGTAAAGGCAGATATTATTAAAGCGATCGCAACTGTTCCTACTAAAAATTAAGCCCCCAAAAATTGTCCAACCACTGACAGGGGGTAAAAATTCATCAAGATGATGGATGGGAAGATAATCAGGGTTGGGGTTTCTCAGCATAATTACGGATCTTGGTCAATTCTATTATTATCAAGGCTTTCGGACTTTTTTTTGACCCATTTCGCCCTAATATGAAGATTTTGTAATGTATTAATCCTAAAAAAAAGTTTAGTAAATTTACGAATTTACAGGGGGTTTTTAAAGGGTTATGTTGAGATTATACAAAAACCAGTACACTTCTACCTCAATAGAAAAGCACCCATGAAAACCATTAAAAATTCCGCTACCACCAACAAAACCGACAAAACCAGCAAAGATATTCGCAACAATGCTTTATTCACTGATATTACAGCCCAAGAAGAAGTGTTTGTACGCGGTGGAGCAGCCCGCATAGCAGGCGCACAGTAGTCAGACGTTAATAAACTACGATAGCTGACTCTAATCTCAAGCCAATTAACTAAAATTCTACGACACCAAGAGCCAGCTATCAATTCTCCCCCTGTGGAAAAAGCAATTAATAAATTACACCAGCAAAGTTCAACCCACATATAAATAGGAAAGCACCCATGAAAACCATTAAAAATTCCGTTACCACCAACAACAAAACCCAAAAACCCAGCGCAGATATTCGCAGCAATACTTTATTTNCTTCGACCTCCCGAATATTACGGTGTTCACTTGTCAAGAACAAGAAGGTTTTATTGTTCTTAAATTAGACTTATTAAACGAGGGGATTACTTGTCCACATTGTCAAAATTATACCGCTCATATTCATCAAACTCGCTCGATGTTAATCCGAGATCTATCTATTTGTGGGCAGGGAGTTTATCTGCATCTACCCCGTCGCCAATTTTATTGTGCTGGATGTAAAAAATATCCAACAGAACCCTTAGAATTTGTAGAGAAAAGGAGGAATTACACCATTCGTTATAATGAGAGCCAAGGTCAAAGAGGTTTCTGTGGATATGTGGGGAGGATTTAAAAAAGTGATTCGGGAAGTTTTTCCTAATGCTTTAATTGTCATTGACCGATTTCATGTGATGAAGTTAGTCAACAGTTCTCTGAATCAACTTCGACTTAAATTAGAACTAAAAGGCTTAAAAAATCGGTGCTTACTGCTGAAAAATTATGTCGATTTAACCCCCGAAGAGAGAAGGGATCTGAAACTGTTGTTAAAGGCCTCCCCCTGTTTGAGTATCGCTTATGAATTAAAAGAGGAACTCCGAGATATTTATGAAAGCAGTACAACGGTTCTTATGGGAATGAGAAGATTAAAGAAATGGCTCAATTCGGCTCTTATTGTTTTTGGAAAAACCGCCCAAACTCTTAAACACCATCTTCCCGATATTTGCCATTATTTTATTAATCGAACAACCAGTGGAGTTATGGAGGGATTAAACAACCGGATCAAATTAATTCTTCGTCAAAGCTATGGCTTCAAAAATTTTGAGATGATGCGCCAAAAGCTACTAGCTTGTCTTTTTATATAAGCCTTACTTATAACCATAAGTATAGGAGAGCCGGAATTTATTGACAGTTAAGCAGTTAATTGATATAATAATAATAAAAATTCACTACCCTTGCACGGATAATCATGTTAGCTACCTCCCCCACCTACACGATTACTTGGGAAAAGTTGCCGGATGATTTTGTGCTACCCGATGACCCTGTGGATAATATTAATCAACCCGCCCTTGCTGCCGCCTTAACTGAAGGTTTACAACTTGCCGGAAAACTACCAGAAACCGCCCTTACTCCCACTAACTATGGGATTTGTGCTACGATTAATGGTAAATTAGCGATAAAAGCTCCAGATTGGGCTTATATTCACCCCATTACGGTTAGTCGAGAAGAAGTTTTTCGCAGTTATACCCCCCATTTACAGGGGAATATTCCAGCCCTAGTGTTAGAGTTTTTATCCGATACTGACGGAGGAGAATATTCCGTTAAAGAAACCTATCCCCCAGGGAAATTCTTCTTCTATGAACAGGTTTTGAAAGTACCCAATTATGGAATTTTTGACCTCAAAACCGGAATTTTAGAACTCTACCGTTTCGGGGATAACCAACGCTATCGGCTGGAGTCTGCTAATGAACAAGGCTGGTTTTGGATACCGGAAATGCAGTTGTTTTTGGGGGTATGGGAAGGAAACCGCCAAAACCGTCAAGGCTATTGGCTGCGTTGGTGGGATGAGCAGGGAAATTTACTATTGTGGGGCGCTGAACGAGTTGAGGAAGAACGTCAACGGGCTGATCAGGAGCGTCAACGGGCTGAGAAATTAATCGCCCAACTTCGCGCTGCTGGTATTGAGCCTGTGGAATAATCAGTTATCAAGTATCCGCATTATCAGTTAGTCATACAATCATTAGAGTTTATAGAATATTAACTTTTAGAGGGGGTAACTCGTCGATTTCTGAGTCTGTGTTTATCATCTTCTAGGGTATATTCTTCTAAATCATCATCTTGAGTTGAAAGGGAGTCTAATTTATCTTGAATTCCTTGGAGGGTTGCTTCGGTGACTTGAAAAGAATCTTGAAGATCATAAACAATATCCTGAGCTTCCGCAATACGAGCATAAAAGTCAGGGATAAAATCATCTTTTAACGCATCTAACTGTTGAGAACATCTGCGACTGTCTTGGGTGACTTTAAAAAATAAAATTAAAATGCTAAAAACACTAGCAGTGGGAACAAGAACAGCCAATAAAATCCAAGCTGTTAATAAAGGATTAACCCGTCTGAGACTTCGAGAAACTTCATTTTCAATTAACTCTCGGATAAAAATGCGATCGCTAAGTTGAGAGGCTTTTAAGGTAAAACTTTTCTCTATTAAAGGTCTAAATTCATGAGATTTAAAATCACAAAAATAAACAGAAAACAAGCTTAAATAAGAAGAGAAAAAACTAAGAAAAACTTGGAATATATTCATGGAAATTCAATAATTAAGAGTCAAAATTTAACTGTTGGAATTTTTCATCCTGTCGAATGAGATCAAAATCTGTTTCCCGTTTAACCAATTTTTTACAAACATCAGGATTTAACCGAATTGCTCGTTTTAAATTTTCCAGGGCCAACTCAACTTTTCCTTGAAGAGCATAACAACGAGCTTTATTATACCAAATTCGATAAAAATCAGGACGAATTTTTGCCGCTTGATTATAGGAAGAAATAGCTTCATCATACTTTTTAACTTTAGCTAAAGCAAAGCCACAATTATTCCACGCATCCATATAATTTTGTTTTAATTCAATTGCTCGTTGATAGGATAAAATTGCGGCATCATAATGATTGAGCTTTCCTAAAGCTACCCCACGATTATTCCACGCATCGGCATAATGACCTCGTAATTGAATAGCCCTTTCATAAGATACAATCGCTTCATGATACCGTTGTAATCGGGTTAAAGCAACACCTCGATTATTCCAAACCTCAGCTAAATCAGGTTTAAGTTTTAAGGCTTCATCATAATGTTGAATTGCTGTTTCTAAATGACCCTCTAAAAATAACTTATCTCCTTGTTTAGCCATAAAAACCGCTTGTTTGAGTTGTTCCTCACTGGTAGAAACAAGAGATTCTGCGGGGCAAGCTTTCCCTTCTAAAGCTAGTGTTTCCGGTTGAGATATGACTGAAGATTGAGGAGCAACTTTATCAATAGTAAAGGTTTGATTATTTTCTGATTCTGGGGAAGAAGAAAACTGAACCGGGATTAAAATTTCCGTCGCAGGATGGGTTGAAATCTCAGTTTGAGATGGAATAGAAATTCCATTACTTTCAGGTAAAGATTCAGTTTGAATCTTAGTCGGAACTCCCGTATTTTGAGGCTGTTCAACCCAGACTGCTTCAATCACAGGTAAGGGAGTTTGAGTGGTTAGAGTTTGTAATGTTTCATGGGCTAAATCATTTTTATGTTGCAATTGATATAAAATTTGTCTGGCTTCCGTTAGAACCCGCTCCATTTCCGTGAGGGTATCCACTTTTAAACTTTCAATCTCTTGTTCTGCGGATGCTGTTTGTTGGGCTAATTTTTTCAACAAAAACCACACCCCACAGGCAGCAATGGTATTCAAAAGAAGTAACAACAGTAAAACCAAACTTAATAATGATAGATGACGACGAAACGTATTATCAACTTGAGTTTCAACTAAATCTTGAATATCTTGTTCCTGTACAGAAGATTCGGATATAGGAGGGGTTTGAGCCAGGGGAAAAGCCCAGGACTCAGCCGATAAAAAGGTAAAAAAAAGTAAAATAGTCGCAGTAGCGATCCGACTGCGTTGAGCAAAGGTCTGGGGTGTCAGCATCGCCTGTGTCCAAAATAGACAAAAGGTGAAGGCGATCGCAAATGTATTTTTGTTTTTCATAACATCTAAGCGTGAATCGAGGAAATCCAAATGGGAGACCCCCAGGATCAAATCATCGAAGAACAGGAAGAATTAAGAAATACTATCATGTCTGAGTGGATTCCCCAGAGGATCTTGATTGTTAATGGACTGTCTTCTTAAATCAGGTAAACTCATATTAGAGTCAATGAATTGGTTAATACCCCAAGGAGAACACCGGACGTGTCAATCGAAATTGGTCAAAGAGTCAAGGTTCGCCGAATCAGAGAGCGAGTCCCTAATGATGTTGTCGATCAGTTAAAGCAAAATCCCTTTGGAACCGTCAAAGAATTTAAAATGGTTGACGGGAGTGGAGTCGGTTTTATTGTTCAACTCGATAACAAAACATCAACCTGGTTCTTTGAAGATGAGCTAGAAGTTTCTCGCTGATCTGCCCCCCACTGCGGGACAGAATAATTCTCAGGGGATGATCTGCATCCTGTAGCATTAGGCTGTTGTAGATCATCCTCTTAAAGCTTTTGTCATCTATCCGTCGTTTGGTCTAGTTAATTTTCAAAAAACTTGCGATAGGATCAAGGGCGATCCCATGATCAAGTTTCCCTGAGCGAGATTAGGAAATCATAAATGGCCCTGACATTAACATTTTTGGGCAAAGGTGGTACAGGTCGGACAATATTGGCGATCGCTGCGGCTAAACAATTGGCAGCCAGTGGTCAGCGAGTGTTGTTCGTCGAACAAGATAATAGTCCCGCCTGTCACCTGTTGCTAGAAACGGAAGTCGGTTGTGATCCAACACCGATCACGACGAACTTAAAAGCCGTTCAACTGAAAAGTGCAGTATTACTCGAACGCAGTTGGGAAGAGATTAAAAAGCTAGAAAGCCAATATGTTCGGACTCCCTTTTTTAGGAACGTTTATGGTCAGGAATTGGGGGTTTTACCGGGGATGGACAGTGCCCTAGCTTTAAATGCAATTCGGGAATATGACGGAAGTGGCGATTATGATGTGATCATTTATGACGGGTTAGCCAGTCAAGACACCCTGAGAATGTTGGGAATGCCAGAAATTTTAAGCTGGTATCTTCGCCGTTTTCGGAATGTGTTTATGGAGTCAGACTTAGGCAAAACCTTATCTCCTTTTGTGCAACCCATCGCCAGTAGTATTCTCAATATTGATATTTCTGGGGATACCTTTGCTCAACCGACTCAAGAAATGAATAATATCTTGGATCAAGGGAAAGCGGCGGTATCTGATCCCAACCGAGTGGCGGCTTATTTAGTGACGACCCAAGATGAAGTTGCGATCGCAACAGCCCGATATTTATGGGGAAGTGCTCAACAGGTGGGGTTAACCGTTGGGGGGGTACTGTTAAATCAAAGCTTACTCACCGGATCAATTACAGAAGCCTTTGATCCCTTAGTCGTGAGTCTGATTCCCCAATCTCACAGTCCAAACTGGCAACCCATCATCGACGCTTTACCCGATTTCACCCAGGCGCAACGAGCTCCCAAACCGATTAATATTGATGTGAATGAGCGCAAGGTGAGCTTGTTCTTACCCAGTTTTGATAAAAAACAAGTCAAGCTCACACAATACGGCCCAGAAGTCACGATAGAAGCCGGAGATCAACGGCGAAATATCTTCCTCCCCCCTGCCTTAACTGGAAAACCTGTTACCGGGGCTAAATTCCAAAACGGTTATTTAACGATTAGTTTTTAATTGAGGTTGACGGTTGACAATGAATTGTTAATCGTCAACCCAAATTAAAAGGTTTTGAGTTTACAAGAATAGAATTAAGTTTTGTGATTGAAATTATTAATAAGGATCAGATAAAGAAGATTTAGGGGAAGATTCGACTTGAGAATCAAGGGTTTGATTATTTAAGGTAACTTTTTCGTTAATCGTAACAACTATTCCGAGAAATAAAAGACTGCTAATCACCGCTAAAAGGGGTAATCCTTTTGTTAAACTTAAATCCCGTCGAATCCGGGCAAAAGGATGACTTTGCCGTCGCAGCATTTGGGCAACCGCACACTGCTGAAGACAAAAGGGATCTCTGACATAATGACCACTTCTGCTCATCACAAAATGGGTATGGCAGTGAGGACAGGTAAAGAGTCCACCTAACATTCCTACTGAGGGCAAAATGCTAGTATGATGGCAAATGGGGCAAGTAACAGAATGAGCATTAAAGGTATCTGCGTTCATAACAACTGGACTCAAACGTAGAAAACTAAGGGTTCATTGAAACTGGAGAAAATTGCAACAGCTTGGGCAGTAGGATGTGTTTCTGCTTTCTATTACTTCTAGTCTACCTCTAAGGAGAGAGAGTGTATCGTTGAGAAACGTTAACATTTGTAGAGAAGAACTTCTCCAGCAAGAGGTTAGCATCGCTCAACCACTTC
The DNA here is from genome assembly GCF_900009145.1 of Planktothrix tepida PCC 9214. Classification (NCBI taxonomy): domain Bacteria; kingdom Bacillati; phylum Cyanobacteriota; class Cyanophyceae; order Oscillatoriales; family Microcoleaceae; genus Planktothrix; species Planktothrix tepida. The sequence continues at coordinate 115,267 of NZ_LN889812.1, read as the reverse complement.
TGGGTGCTCATTCAGTCTTAGCTTAGATCAAGGATAGATAGGATTGACCTCATCGGGAGTCAGCATCCCCATCTCTATTTTCCCTTCTCAGAAACCAGGAAAATCCTCGAATATTCTAGCTTTTGACTGTGATTTTCTGTCTTCTAGTGCTGCCAATTCTTACCGATTAATCAGTAAGGTCTCTGACCAAATTTGTAATTTTTGTAATTCTGTAACATGGGTAAGATTATATTGCAATGGGGTAATGGTGATGAAACCTTGACGCAAGGCATGAACATCAGTGATAAACTCATCGAATTCAGAGGGTGTATTTAACAGTTCCACATCTTCCATTAATTCTCCGGTAAGCCAATAATAGGTTTTTCCTCTAGGGTCAAGGCGTTTTTCCAAAATATCCACATAACGACGAATCCCTTGACGAGTAATCATCACTCCTTGAATCTCTTGGGATGAAACACCCGGAACATTAACATTAAGTAACATTGGTTCTGGTAAAGGATTTTTTTCTAAAGCTTGAATTAACGTTTGAGCAAATTCAACGGCTCCTTGAAACTCGCGTGAAGTATAACTTCCTAAACTAAAAGCTATACTGGGAATACCCTGAATTAACCCTTCCATCGCTGCCGAAACGGTACCTGAGTAAAGAATATCTGTTGCGACATTAGGCCCATGATTAATTCCCGCTAACACCAAATCGGGAGGGCTCTCTAAAATACCAAATAGTCCCACTTTCACCGAGTCGGCGGGAGTTCCCGAACAAGCCCAAGCGGTCACAGAAGGTGCAAAAATATCCTTGACCTGTTCAACCCGAATCGGATGATGTAACGTTAAACCATGACCTGTTGCCGATCGTTCCTGATCAGGACAAACCACCGTCACTTCATGACCAATTTGGGCTAAACCATTGGCTAAACTACGGATTCCTTGGGCAAAAACCCCATCATCATTACTAATTAACAGTTTCATAAGACTTCAGGAAAAAGGGGAAACAAACATGAGGTTACTCAACAGAGGAAACGCAATTCTAGGGAATTGATTCCTCCGTGAAATCGGGGACTATAACCCAGAGGAATAACTATCTTTTGTATAATTATTATTTTGCATCTCAAACGTTAAACAATAGTTTGGGATAAACGGTAAAATTCTAATTGCTTCATCTCTAAAAGTCAGTTGAACGGATTTCCTATACACCTTGCACCCATCTAGGTTTACATGATTTTATACTAACCTATAGCTAATACAGTTCTCAAGATTGCTTGAGCTTAAAAAATGTCTGTGTTTTTTGTTAATGACAATGGCGCTGCGATTATCAATATTGGGGGATTAAACCCACCGAGTCGGGAATCTGTGACTCAAGGGATTATTGTACCTCCTATCATCGTTAATCCGATTTTGGGAGATGCCTATTTTGACTCGACAACACTGATGATTCCACCTTTAGTAACTTCCAGTGGAGAATTATTATCGGGGACATCGGGTCATGATGTGTTAACGGGAAAAGAGGGAAATGATACTTTGCAAGGATTACAAGGGAATGATCTTCTCCAGAGTCAAGGCGGGAATGATTTTCTATTCGGAGGACAGGGGAATGATAAATTGATAGGTGGCGAAGGGAATGATGTGTTAAGTGGCGACCTAGGACAAGATTTGCTAACGGGAAATTCAGGAAATGATATTTTTATTCTTCCGGTGAGTGCGGCGGTGAACAATATTAATACTGTCGATATTATTACAGATTTTATTGTCGGTGAAGATCAAATTGGTTTAACGGATGGGTTGAGTCAAACTAATATTATTCTCACTTCTACTATTCTCAGTGGAACCCCTGGAACTTTAATTACTGTGGCTCAGTCTAATCAATTGCTGGGATTTATTGCTCATGTATTCCCTGGGGGGTTAACTCATCAATTTATTCAAGTTGATTAGCAGGATAGAATCTATTTTTCAAAATCAGCTGTTTTTTAAACTTGATTCGGGCAACTATTTTCTCCCTAGCTCTGTAATAATCCTCTCGATTTCTTCCCTTTTACTGGTTTTCATTGTTTAAATCTTATCAGACTCATTTTATAATTAAAGTCCTGAATTCGCTTGACAGTTAAGGATATTTTAATTAGGTTTGAGTTAGATTTTGCATTTTCTACAAAAAAAGAGAGTAAAAATAAATGGCTACTTTTCAAGGAACAGATTTAGGCGACGTTCTTCAAATTGGTGCTTTCCCATTGGTTAGCATCACTAAAGATGGTCAAATTCTGAATCCCCTGATTATGGTTCAAGAATCTGATTTAGCCGGAAATGATACCATCTTGTTATTGAATGGGGCTGATAAAGCCGATGGTGGAGCCGGAAATGATACCATTGATGCCGGAGCCGGAGATGATAATCCCATTAATGGTGGAGATGGGAACGATAGTATTACCCTAGGAGATGGAAATGATAACGCCATTGGGGGTTTAGGAGATGATACTATCCTCGGTGGTAAAGGGAACGATATTGCTGATGGTGGAAAAGGAAACGATTATATCGATTTAGGAGAGGGAGATGATAACGCCATTGGTGGTGAAGGAAATGATATTTTTGTTGGCGGTTTAGGTACGAATAATCTTGATGGGGGAGATGGGAATGATACCCTTTCCTATTTAAACGTTACCCCCACTTCTCCGGCGGGAGCGGCTCGAATTACAGCTAATTTAACAACAAAAGGTGAAGTTTTAGATGCTGCTTTTGTTGCCATTGCTACTGATAATATTACTGGGCCGATTGAAAATATTATTGGTGCTCCAGGTATTCCTAATGATTTAACAGGAGCCGGAGGCGATAATATTTTAATTGGGGGGGCTGCCAGTGATAATTTAGTTGGAGCCGGGGGGAAAGATACCCTGCAAGGGGGTTTAGGCGATGATTTCTACACCGTTACAACGACAGGAAATGGCACTCAAATTCAAGATACTGGAGGCAGTGCAGACAGTCTTTTTATTCCGGGTGTCACCCTGTTACTTTCGGGGCCGAGTACAACCGGTTATGGTTTAGAACGACAAGGAAAAAACCTAGCTATTGACTTAAATATTGATGGCAAAATTGATTTGACTCAAGATTTATTAATTGTTGATTTTTATGCCGATACAACAGCAAAAACCGCAGGAATTGGGTTTATTGAAAATGTTGTTAATCTGAAAGGGGAAGATATTCTCAACGCCAATATTCCCAATACTGCACCCCCTCCAACCTCTAATGTTACCTGGACAACACCAACGGCCTCTGTGAGTGATCCTGGGCCAGATGTTCCAGCACCAGGGGGTGGGAATACCGTGTTTGTTGACCAAGGAATTACATCCTATGTGTTTACTAACGCCTCCGATAATGTTTTTGTCCCCGCAACGGCTGCTAACCTTTATATTCAAGCCTTGAATGGAAATGATTTCGTTGTAGGAAGCGCATCAGCCGACAATATTAATGGCAATTTAGGGGCTGATATTATTTTAGCCGGTGGCGGGAATGATGGCGATCGCACTGTAACCATTCCAGCCAATACCATTCGCACAGCCATTCGCGGTGGAAAAGGGTCGGATAACCTCGATGGTCAAGAGGGAGATGACTTACTCAATGGTAACTTGGACAATGACACCGTATTGGGAGGTGTGGGAAATGATATTGTCCGAGGGGGCAAAGGTGCAGACGTCTTAGATGGTGGTGCAGGTACAGATTACTTGATTGGCGATGCAGATCAAGATAAACTCACCGGAGGGGCAGATGCGGATATCTTCGTGTTACCCGGAGCGTCCGTCGCTGCAACCAGCTTAAATCAAGCTGATTTAATCACTGATTTTCTCACGGGAACCGATAAAATTATGTTACCCGCCGGGATAACCTTTGCCCAACTGACATTAACGGCTGTTACCGTACAAGTTGATGGAAGTACAGCACTACCCTCTACAGCCATTCAATCAGGAACCACCTATTATGGATTGGTACAAGGGATAACCCCGGTTCAACTCACCGCAGCTAACTTTATTGCGGATGATCCCAATATTACAGTTTTAGGATAGATATTAGATCACAAACCGGGTTTGTTAATTGCCCTGACTGTTAATAGCTTTTGCTATTGCAGAAACCCGGTTTCTTGAATTTCTTGATACCAGCAAAACCATTGACTGCTAGAATGAAGTCAGGAGCTCCTTATCCCCAGACTTAACTATGAGTCACTGTCTTAATCCCAATTGCTTACAACCTAATCCCAACACTACAATTTTTTGTCAAAAGTGCGGTTCTAAATTAGTGTTACAAGAACGATATTTTGCTTTAAAAATATTAGGACAAGGGAGTTTTGATCTAACGTTTCAAGCATTTGATACAGAAAAACCCTCTCAACCCTATTGTGTAATCAAACAATCTTTTTCGCAAGTTCAAGACCCGAATGCTCAAGAAAAATCTGAGGAACTCTTTAAACAAGAAGCAATTCGATTAAAGCACTTAGGAAAACATCAGCAAATTCCTGAATTATTAGATTATTTTATTCAAGATCATCATCAATATTTAGTTCAAGAATATATTGCCGGACAAAACTTAGCCCAAAACTTAGCGCGACATGGAGCATTTTCAGAAACTAAAATCATGAATTTGTTAGCGCATTTATTACCCCTTGTAGGATTTATTCATAAACATAATTGTATTCATCAAGATATTAAACCGGAAAATATTATTAAAAGACAGGGGGAGCATAAATTATTTTTAGTCGATTTTGGAGTTTCCAAAGCGATTACCCGCACGCCGTTATCAGTAACAGGAACTGTTATCGGTTCTTCAGGATATATCGCCCCAGAACAAGCGTTGGGAAAACCGACTTTTGCCAGTGATTTGTATAGTTTAGGAGTAACTTGTGTTCATTTATTAACCAATGTTGAAGCCTTTGATTTATTTGATGTTTTTAAAGGCAGATGGGTATGGCGAGATTATTTAACAGTTCCCGTCCATGATTCTTTGGGTCAGGTATTAGATAAACTCTTACAACAGGCAACGGATAACCGCTTTCAAACGGCTCAAGACGTCTTAAATCATCTACCCTTAAAAGCCAAACCGATATCACAACCGATATTACAACGGGTAGCAGAACCAGATATAGAATTAAAGTCAGCTAGAGGAATTAATTATTATCATTTAGAACAACTTTTAAAAGCCAAAAATTGGAAAGAAGCTGACGAAGAAACGGCTCATAAAATGTGTGAAGTGATGGGCAGAACAGAGGAAGGATGGTTAGAGGAAGAAGATATTGATAATTTTCCCTGTGAGGATTTACGCACCCTTGATCAACTGTGGTTAAAATATAGCAATGGACGCTTCGGCTTTTCAGTACAAAAGGAGATCTACCAAACTCTGGGAGGAACCCGGAATTATGATAGCAAAATTTGGCAAGCATTTGGTGATCAAGTCGGTTGGCGTGTTTCTGGAAATTGGTTACATTATCAAGATCTTAAATTCGATCTGAGAACTCCAAGGGGACACCTCCCGTTTTTATGGTGGGGTAGATGGTTATGGGGCGTTGGAAGTGGGGGGTGGAGGGGTATCTCTTCTCTGGCATCGAGACTTGTAGATTGTAATCTTTAACGCTGCTATGACTTTATAAATCAGTCAATAACCTCGCTTTGCGTAAAATAAAGGTTAACACGGTTTCATTTTTAGCAATAATATCCGCCTGAATTTCCATACCGGGCTGCAAAGTATTCTTCGGATCATCTTTTAAATAAATTTTATCGGGTTTAATGGTAACTTCATAATAAGGAAGAATAGAATTAGCACCTGTATTTTGGGGAATAATCGCATCAGGAGAAATCTCGATTACTTTTCCGGCTAAAATTCCATAATCTGGGTAAGGATAAGCACTCACCCGCATTTGTGATTTTTGCCCGATTTTAACTTTGCCAATATCCCCTGTAGCAACCTTGGCTTTAATGACTAGAGGAGTATTACTAGGGGCAATTTGGGCTATTTCTTCCCCGACACGAACGGTTTGATTAAGATTCCGCAAATTTAATTTGAGAATTACTCCTGATATCGGTGCAGAAACAATTGTTTTGTTAATTTCTTTTTGCACTTGTAATGACTCTTGCTGATCACTACTTAATTGTTTTTCTAGTTCACTTTGACGCTGTAATAAATTATTTTTTTCTTGACTTAAACGAGCTAAAATAGCTTCTCCTGTCGCTTTTTCCTGAGCTATTTTTTCTTGCGCCATGATCACCAATCCATCACTGGGATTGACCATAGCTAAGGTTGCTTGTAACTTGGCTTTTGCTGATTCTACGGCTTTTAATTGGCGGATAACAGATTGTTTTTGACTTTGTAATAATGCTTGCTTTTCTGCAATTAATTCCTGTTGTTGTTCAACAGCAAATTGAGCTTCTTCTAATCGATTTTTGCCTAAAGCAGATTCTCCAACTTGTTGATAGCGATCGCTTTTTTGTTGAGCTATTTTTAAGGCTGATTCACTGCCGCGTAAAGATGCTTCTGCGGCTTTAAGATCGCTTTTAGATTTTTGCCAGTCTTCTTCTGCCATTTGCAGATTTGCTCTGGCTTCATTGACTTGAGCTTCTACGGTTAAACCCCGTTCTTGATGTTCTTTTTCCATCCGCAAATAATCAGCCTTTGCGCCAGAAATAGCTCGATTCATTTTTTCGGTTTCTGCATCTATTTGTAGATTTAAGTTGTTTAATTGTTCTGAAATTTGTTGTAATTGTTGTAAATTTTGTCGCTCATTTCCTTGAAGTTGAGCTTCACGAGTGTTCAAGCGAGAAGCATCTAGGGTGACTAATGCTTGTCCTTGAGTTACTGTTTGATTTTCTTTAACTTCAATTTTGGTAATAGTCCCCTCGGTGGGTGCTTGTACTAATTTTACCTCTCCATTGGGGCGCACTATTGCGATCGCTTTTACTGTCACGGGTAAGGGGGTAAAAGCGGATATTGTTAAAGCGATCGCGACTGTTCCTACTAAAAATAAACCCCCAAAAATTGTCCAACCACTGACAGGGGGCAAAAATTCATCCTCTTGATGGATGGGAAGATAATCAGGGTTGGGGTTTCTCAGCATAATTACGGATCTTGGTCAATTCTATTATTTTAACCATTTGCATAAGATAAGAATTTTTAGCTTTGCCCATTATTAACCCACTGTTTTAATTCATCTTCATCAATTTCTGAGTTGGCTTCTATTATAGTTATCAATTGGCTAGGATTTTCTAACTGTGGCAATCTTTCCATAGCTAAAGTTTCGGCTGACCAAGTTTGAGAGTTATCTTCTAAAATAATAATTACCTCAACCTTTGCTCCTTGGGGAAATTGGGGAGTTTTAATAGTGATTGTGCCATCAGACTGAACAAAAGTAGTTTGACGAATTGCCTGAGCCATGTTTAGGATTTTTATAGCGAAATAAATAATTATTAGGATCAGTTATAACATATAGTAAACTACTCCATTGGGGCGCACTATTGCGATCGCTTTGACGGTCACGGGTAAGGGAGTAAAGGCAGATATTATTAAAGCGATCGCAACTGTTCCTACTAAAAATTAAGCCCCCAAAAATTGTCCAACCACTGACAGGGGGTAAAAATTCATCAAGATGATGGATGGGAAGATAATCAGGGTTGGGGTTTCTCAGCATAATTACGGATCTTGGTCAATTCTATTATTATCAAGGCTTTCGGACTTTTTTTTGACCCATTTCGCCCTAATATGAAGATTTTGTAATGTATTAATCCTAAAAAAAAGTTTAGTAAATTTACGAATTTACAGGGGGTTTTTAAAGGGTTATGTTGAGATTATACAAAAACCAGTACACTTCTACCTCAATAGAAAAGCACCCATGAAAACCATTAAAAATTCCGCTACCACCAACAAAACCGACAAAACCAGCAAAGATATTCGCAACAATGCTTTATTCACTGATATTACAGCCCAAGAAGAAGTGTTTGTACGCGGTGGAGCAGCCCGCATAGCAGGCGCACAGTAGTCAGACGTTAATAAACTACGATAGCTGACTCTAATCTCAAGCCAATTAACTAAAATTCTACGACACCAAGAGCCAGCTATCAATTCTTCCCCTGTGGAAAAAGCAATTAATAAATTACACCAGCAAAGTTCAACCCACATATAAATAGGAAAGCACCCATGAAAACCATTAAAAATTCCGTTACCACCAACAAAACCCAAAAACCCAGCCCAGATATTCGCAGCAATACTTTATTCNTTACTTTTGGAGAAGCCGTCACAGGAGTGCTAGAGATTCCAAAAGTAGCGATAGAGGGCATTTGGAGATTTTCGGAGATGTCTACTGATATTACAGCACAGGAAGAAGTATTTGTCCGGGGTGGTTTGGATACTGAGGCTGGATCGTGGTATCTTAAAAAAGAAAAAGGAGGCGCTTGTCTGTAGTAACAGAAATTATTAAATCGAGGACAAAATCATGGAAACTAATCACAAAAATTCTCACAACAACACCGAAAAAATCAGCAAAGACATTCACAATAATTCTTTATTCACTGATATCACTGCTGAAGAAGAAGTGTTTGTACGTGGGGGGAAAGTAGGGGTGCCGCCTTTCATGAGGCCGACATAACCTCAATTTCAATTTGGAGTCCCTCCCAAGGAGAGGACACTCCCAGAGTAACACTCACCTCAAATGATGAGTCAGGCCCAGGCATTGTACACCGGAAATGATTTTGATTAAATTGCTTCTCCTCAAAACTCATAAATTGCATCCATAAACATCAGCTAATTTGCCAAGAGGATAAAACCATGAGAACTAATCACAACAATTCTAAAAATAATACCGACAAAACCAGGAAAGATATTCGCAACAATGCTTTATTTACTCAGATAACGGCTGAAGAAGAAGTGTTTGTCCGGGGTGGTAAAATAAAAGTGGTCGCACCACCGGAACGATGATCAAACAATTTTATTAAATGTTAATAAGTAAAGCCATAACTTCCGAAATATTATAGTGAGGTTATGCTTTGCACAATCTTAAATTACATTCCCAAAAATCAACATATAAAGAGGATAAAACCATGAAAGTTAATTATAACAATTCTCAAAAAAACACCGACAAAACCAGCCCAGACATTCGCAACAATGCCTTATTTACTGATATTACAGCCCAAGAAGAAGTGTTTGTACGCGGTGGACGGGGTGAAACGAACTGGTTAAGCAAGATTATCATGGAGTTAGGTATGACATTCTGATAAAGATTAATTTTCCTTTCTGTACTGACAGGAATTATTAAATTGAGGGTAAAACTATGAAAACTAATCACAACAATTCTAAAAAAAACACCGACAAAACCAGCAAAAATATTCGCAACAATGCTTTATTCACTGATATTACAGCCCAAGAAGAAGTGTTTGTCCAGGGTGGACGCTTCCGTGCGCCAGAACTATTATTTAAACCCACTTTCATTAATTAACAAAAAGGTCAAAATCATGAAAGCTACTCAAAACAATTCCGCTACTACCACCAACAAAACCCAAAAACCCAGCCCAGATATTCGCAATAATTCTTTATTTACTGATATGACAGCACAAGAAGAAGTATTTGTACGCGGTGGATGGGGGGGAATGGTAGGTAGACCCAAAATGCCTGGATAATGTAAGTATTGATTAAATGTTGATCATTAAAGTCCTAACTTCCGAGATATTATAGTTTCGGAAGTTTAACTTATTTTTTAGCTATTTATGAAAATAGACGATTCTAACTTCTCCTCCTAAATCCTGAACTCTTACCCCTCACAGATCAATTATTCAGCAAACCCTCAAGAAATTTAGACATAATTCTCACGAATACATATAATATATGTATGCGAGTTGAATGGAATCCTGAAAAAGCTAAAAGCAATTTACAAAAACACGGAGTCAGTTTTTCTGATGCTGAGGCTGTGTTGTTCGATCCTTATGCACTTTCTTTTGAAGATCAATCGGAATGATTATTATTTCTAATACTTCGCCCATTAATTACTTGATTTTATCGGAAAGTTTGTTACAAAGATTGTTAGATAAACATAATTTGTCAAATAGATAATACCCACTCAACCTGCAATAATATAGCACTACGCGCGATGGTTAGGACAGGTGTAAATCCTGAAACCCTTTCACATCTTACTGTTCCCTGTTCCCTGTTCCCTGTTCCCTTTCATCGTAGCGCTATAGAGTTAAACTAATATAACATCTTTAACTTATGCCAAAATATCCTATTGTTTTACAACATAGTGAAGAAGATTGCGGAGCCGCTTGTTTAGCTACCATTGTTAAATATTATCACAAAAATTTTAGTATTAATCGCATTAGAGAAGCCGTAGGTACGGGTCAATTAGGAACAACATTAACAGGTTTAAGAAGGGGTGCAGAAAATTTGGGATTTGATGCGCGTTCCACCAGAGCACAACCGCAAATATTAGATCAGATGAAAAATGCACCTTTACCCGCCATTATTTACTGGAAAGGGTATCATTATGTGGTTTTATATGGACAAAAAGGTAAAAGATATATTATTGCAGATCCCGGTGTGGGGATGCGTTATGTGACCCGTCAAGAATTATCAGAAAGTTGGTCAGGATTTATTACTCTTTTATTACAACCTGATCCGATACGTTTTGCTCAACAACCTGACGATAAAATTGAGGGAATAGGGAGATTTTTTCAGCGTATTGCGCCTTATAAATTTATTATATTTGAAGTTTTATTAATTAATAGTGTTCTCGGTCTTTTAGCCTTAACCTCTCCCTTTCTGATTCAAATCTTAACCGATGATGTATTAATTAGAGGAGAAGAAAAAATCCTAAGAGGATTAGCCATAGCGATTATTATAATGAACTTAGTTAGTAGTGGATTACAAGTGATTCAAGCTAACTTAAGTATGCAATTTTCTAATCGGTTACAATTAGGATTAATTAAAGAATTTGGTCGCAAAATATTAAATTTACCTTTACAATATTATGAAACTCATCGCAGTGGGGAGGTGGTAAGCCGTTTAAAAGATATTCAAGAAATTAATTTCTTTATTTCTCAATCGTTTGTTAGAGTTTTGACTCAATCTTTTACCGCTATTATTTCGTTGAGTTTAATGCTATTTTATAGTTATAAATTAACTTTATTAATCATATTTATCACTTTATTGAGTGCGACATCATCTTTAGTTTTTTTGATGTCTTTAAGAAAAAAAATTAAAGATATTATGGTATTAGAAGGAGAAACTCATGGGGTTTTAATTGAAAGTTTCAAAGGCGCAATTACCTTAAAAACAACGACAGCCGAACCTCAATTCTGGGAAGATTTACAAACTCGTTTTGGCAGATTAGCCAATTTAGAATTTAAAATCGGACAAATTGGCGTAACAAATTTTAATTTCTCTGAGATTATTTCTAGTATTGGAGGGATAGTTTTATTGTGGTTTGGAAGTACCTTAGTTATTAATAAAGAATTAACCATCGGACAACTTTTAGCCTTTAACAGTATGAGTGTTAATTTTACTGTTTTTATTAAAACAGTAGTAGGTTTACTGACTGAACTTGTTAGAATAAGAATTATTATTCAACGAATTTTTTCAGTAATTGATTATCCTTCAGAAATTGATAATGATGTTCAAAAAGAATGGGTAACATTTAAAAATAATGATATAATTTACTGTGAAAATATATTATATCATCATGCAGGAAGATTAGATTTATTTCAAGATTTTAATGTCGATATTAAAGGAGGAAAAGTCACAGCAATTATTGGGGAATCCGGTTGTGGAAAAAGTACCTTGGTAAAACTTCTAGCGGGATTATATGAATTGCAGGGAGGAACAATTAGAGTCGGGGCTTATAATTTACAAAATTTAAGTTTAGAATGTATTAGAAAACAAGTGATTTTAGTGCCCCAAGAAGCTCAGTTTTGGAGTCGGAGTATTATTGAAAATTTTAGAATTGGATCACCTCATGTTACTTTTGAAGAAATTGTGAGAGCGTGTCAATTTGCCCAAGCCGATAATTTTATTGATCAACTTCCTGATAAATATTTTACAATCTTAGGGGAATTTGGGGCTAATTTATCCGGCGGTCAGCGTCAAAGATTAGCAATAGCTAGAGCGATTGTAAATGATCCCCCTATCTTAATTTTAGATGAATCAACATCAGGATTAGATCCGATTAGTGAAGAAAATTTATTAAATGAATTATTAACTTATCGTCAAGGGAAAACCACAATTTTAATTAGTCATCGTCCTAGCGTGAATCGGAGAGCAGATGAGATTATTTATTTAGAAGAAAGTCAATTAAAATTACAAGGAAACTTAAATAAGCTCCTACAACTTGATGGACAACACTTAAATTTTTTAAGATTAAAATAGATTGTAATCATTTAAAACTGATATGAAACAGCCAGAAGTATTATCCCTGTTCCCTGTTCCCTGTTTCCTGTTCCCTTATTGTGTATATTAATATTTTTAAATTGATTTGAGATTTAATTAACTATAAAATTTATTCTCCCCTCGCCTTGCAGGAGAGGGGTTAGGGGATGGGTAAAACAAATTTATTGCTGATATAACTGCATAACTTCCTCTAACGACATTCGGGACTGTGCCCCTAATGTTAAGGGTGAAAGATGACCTTGATTAAGATGGTCTGAAGCCGCACAAGCAATCATCGCGGCGTTATCGGTACAATATTTTAAAGGGGGAAATAAAACCCGCAAATTGTGAAGTTTAGCCGCCTCTTGCAGATAGTTTCTTAACCCACTATTCGCCGCCACACCACCCCCAACTGCAATCGTATCTAATCCAAAATCTACCGCACAAGCGATCGCCCGTTTTGTTAAACTTTTAGCAACAGTCTCTTGAAAACTTGCTGCAATATCGGCAACGGGTAACGGTTGATTGTCCTGTTTTAACGCTTGCACTAACCTTAACACCGCCGTTTTTAATCCGCTAAAACTCGAATGATAGGGATGATAACCCCCATTGGGTAGAGAAATTTTGCCTTCGGGTAATGTAAAGGCTTTGGGGTTGCCTTGGCTGGCTAATTGATCAATAATAGGCCCGCCAGGATATCCTAAATTTAATAACCGGGCAACTTTATCAAAGGCTTCTCCGGCCGCATCATCTACAGTGTGTCCCAAGGTGTGATAAACGCCACAGTCTTTAACGTGAATTAAACTGGTATGACCTCCCGATACTAATAAACATAAAAAGGGCGGTTGGAGAGTGGTTTCGGTTAAATAGCTGGCGTAGATATGTCCTTCGAGGTGATGAATGCCCAGAAAAGGTTTATTCTGTACCAAGGCTAAAGTTTTAGCAGCCGTAATTCCGGTTAATAGAGCCCCTACCAGTCCAGGGGCACAGGTTGCTGCAACGCCATCAATCGCTGACCAGTCTAACCCTGCGGTTTCTAAGGCTTGGTCAAGAACAGAATTAACCATTTCTAAATGATGGCGAGAGGCGACTTCGGGTACAACTCCCCCATAAGGGTGATGAATGGCAATTTGAGATGCCACAACATTACTCAAAACTTTACGATTCTTTACAATTGCGACCCCGGTTTCGTCACAACTTGTTTCAATTGCTAAAACTGTTGCCATTGACTGATAAATTTTATGAAATGATTGGAGCTTCTATTGAGTAGCTTAATCATTACAGATCTTTTTGGGTACAGTGAACAACTGAACCTAATAGTCCCCATTCTTCTGCGTGGGTTTTGACCTCGCTACGAGGGATAACAAACGCTTTGTCCTCCCTACGTCAAGGGGATGTTTTTTACAACCCCCCTGGACTCAAAGGATAAAAAACGTATTGTTTTGTAACAAAAGGAAACACTTCTATGCGTCGATTGTTGGCTGCTATTCTAGCCCTGGGCTTGTGGATGAGCGTTGTTCCCGCAGCTTCAGCTTATAATCTCGTTCCTTGTTCTGAATCTTCGGTGTTTCAGCAACGGGCCAAAACTGCTCTCTCTTCTTCTGCTGACCCTGCACGAGTGAAAGCACGCTTTGAGCGTTATTCACAAGAACTGTGTGGTAAAGAAGACGGCTTACCCCATTTAATCGCTGATGGAAGCCTAGCTCATGCGGGAGACTTCGTAATTCCGAGCATTCTGTTCCTGTATATTGCAGGGTGGATTGGTTGGGTTGGTCGGGCGTATTTACAATATGCTAAAAAGAGCGACAGTCCCACAGAAAAAGAAATTATCATCGATGTTCCTGTGGCCCTGACCTATATGCTCAGTGGCTTCCTGTGGCCTTTAGCAGCGTTGAAAGAATTCACTACAGGTGAAATGTTCGCTAAAGATGACGAAATCACCGTTTCACCTCGCTAATTGCAGAATTCTCATCCAAAGATTGGGGAAAATTTAGGTTAACTTTATTACCTGAAAATTTTCTATCTAATCGATTCATAAACAAGATTTGTTTATGTACCAATACTCTTTGTGAATTCTGCTTTCTTTTAACTGATTAATTCTTTTTCACACGGTTGCAAACTTAGGAGAAAAAACTCATGCAGTATTTCCTGAAATATCTTTCAACAGCCCCTGTTTTAGCCGCCGCTTGGATGGCCGTTACTGCGGGAATTTTAATCGAATTTAATCGCTTTTTCCCCGATTTACTTTTCCACCCTATGCCGTAATTTAACCTTGAGTTAAATGGGGTTTTGGTTGTCGGTTGTCAGTTGTCGGTTGTGAGTTAAGGGTCAACTTTCAACCGTCAACCCTCAACCCTCAACCGTCAACCCTTAAGGATTAACTGTATTTAATTTTCGATATATATTGTTCAATGAAATCCTATCTTGCTGCGGCTATTCAAATGACCAGTACGCCTTGGTTAGATAAAAATCTAGCAGAGGCAGAAGAATTGATTGATTTAGCAGTTCGTCAGGGGGCGGAGTTAGTCAGCTTACCTGAGAATTTTCCCTTTATGGGTGAAGAAGCCGAGAAACTGGCTCAAGCTGAAATCATTGCCCAAAAAACCGAAAAATTTCTCAAAACGATTACCCAACGGTTTCAAATTACGCTTTTAGCTGGGGGTTTTCCAGTTCCCACAACAGATGGCAAAGTCTACAATACGGCGGTGTTGATGGGGTCTAATGGTCAGGAATTAGCGCGTTATCAGAAAGTTCATCTCTTTGATGTTAATTTACCCGATGGCAATACTTATCGCGAATCTAATACGGTGATGGCCGGAAGTGTTTTACCTCCGGTTTATGATTCCCCAGAATTGGGAAATTTAGGATTATCGGTGTGTTATGATGTCCGATTTCCTGAACTTTATCGCCATTTATCCCAAAAGGGAGCAGAAATTTTATTTGTCCCGGCTGCTTTTACCGCCTATACCGGAAAGGATCACTGGGAAATTCTCCTCAAAGCCAGAGCGATCGAAAATACCTGTTATGTGATTGCACCTGCTCAAACTGGGTGTCATTATGGCCGTCGATATACTCATGGTCATGCCATGATTCTTGATCCTTGGGGGGCTGTCCTCGCTGATGGGGGAGATAAACCAGGGGTGGCGATCGCAGAAATTGATCCAGTCCGTCTTGAACAAGTCCGCCGCCAAATGCCCAGCCTCCAACATCGAGTCTTTAGTTAACAGTTATCAGCTATCAGTTATCAGTTATCAGTTATCAGTTATCAGTTATTAGACGGACTCGGACTCCACGATATCACTCCAGGTTTGGCGCGTCTGTACAGAAGTTAATAATTTCCCATCCCTCCCCTCATCCCCTCATCCCCTCATCCCCTTGTCCCCCTGTGTCTGTTTCCGCTAAAGTAATTGGGGTGAGTTAGATGGAGTTAACTGTGGATCTAGTTACAGGGGTTTTCCCGTTGGGTTCTATGTTCTCAAGGTTTGAATTGGGATTTTTCCCAATTTTGGGAACGGCGACGGAAGCTGGCCATCCAGGGGAAGCAGAATCAACAATGGTATTACTGGGGGTTCTGCTGAGTTTAGTGGCGATTTTTGTAGCCAGTAAAGCAGGGGGAGAGTTTGCCAACTGGTTAGGGTTTCCTCCGGTTTTGGGAGAATTGCTGGGAGGGGTAATTATTGGGGTTTCTGCCCTGCATTTAGTGGTTTTTCCAGAAGGGGGAATTGATAGTTCTCGTTCACTGATTATTAGTATTCTGGAAACGACCGCCGGCTTAAGCCCCGATGCAGCAGAAGCAACGTTTAAATCTCAAAGTGAAGTTTTAGAGATTTTATCCGAACTCGGTGTGATTATTCTGTTGTTTGAAATTGGTTTAGAATCCAATATTGAACAACTGCTGGCTGTAGGAATTCAAGCTTTTATTGTGGCTTGTTTGGGGGTTGTTGTTCCCTTTGTTGCAGGAACGGTGGGATTAATTGCCATCTTCCATGTTCCCGTCATTCCGGCAGTATTTGCGGGTGCTGCGTTGACGGCTACCAGTATCGGAATTACCTCTAGGGTTCTATCAGAAATTGGTTGTTTGTCTACCCAAGAAGGTCAAATTATCTTGGGTGCGGCGGTGATTGATGATGTGTTAGGAATTTTGATTTTAGCGGTTGTTGCCAGTTTGGCAAAAACAGGCGAAATTGATATTGCTAATATCATTTATTTGATTATTAGTGCTAGTGTTTTTATTATCGGTGCGATTGTTTTAGGCAAGTTTTTTAATGGAACTTTTGTTGCTCTTGCCTCACAATTTAAAACACGAGGTCGGGTTGTGGTTCCTGCCTTAATTTTAGCGTTTCTTTTAGCCTATATTGGGGGTGCAATTCACTTAGAAGCCATTCTAGGGGCATTTGCCGCCGGGTTAGTGTTAGATGAAACTGAACCAGGTAAGGAGTTAGAAGAGCTAATTAAACCGATTGCCGATGTAATTGTTCCGGTATTTTTTGTAGCGGTTGGGGCAAAAACGGATTTAAGTGTTTTAAACCCGGCTGTTCCTGAAAATCGGGAAGGATTAATTATTGCTGTGTTTTTAATTGTGGTGGCAATTGTTGGCAAAATCTCAGCAGGTTGGGGGGTATTTGGTTTGGATAAACCCAATCGTTTAGGAATTGGCGTTGGGATGATTCCACGAGGAGAAGTGGGATTAGTCTTCGCCGCCGTTGGTTCTGCCAGTGGTGCCTTATCTCCCGCTTTGGATGTGGCGATTATTTTGATGGTTATCCTCACTACATTTTTAGCGCCTCCGTTACTGCGAATTGTGTTTAAAACTGAAACTCCATCTCCGTCTACGGAAACAACTTAAGGGAGTTTGTTAAGGGTTGACGGTTGAGCGTCAACTCTTAACCTCTGAAACAGGTAAAGAAAGGGTAACGATTGTTCCTTGGTTGAGAATGCTTTCCAGAGTTATTGTTCCTTGATGGAGTTTTACAAGGCGTTTAACAACAGTTAATCCTAATCCAGCACCGGGAGTTCCTGAGATAGAATCCGCATTACTGCCACGATAAAAGGCATCAAATACTTGGTCTAGTTCAGATTCAGGAATGCCAATTCCCCGATCTCGAATTTTAAAGATAACTTCAGTGGGTTGATAAATCAGTTCCAGATTAATTGTCCCTCCCTCTGGAGAATAACGAATTGCATTGGTTAGTAAATTAATTAAAATTTGTTTAAGAAAATTGGGATCAGCTTTAAAGATTTCAGGATGATTCCCTTTAATAGATAATTTTATGGGATGGGATTGGTTTTCGAGAGATTTCCAATCTTCTAGGATCTGTTGATTGACACTCCCACCCCTGCGCTACGCTAAAGGGGTGGGATTCTCGTATCTAGTCCAGTCAAGCAGAGACAGTTGAATATACTCTTGTTTGACTGTATTCACCGAGTTCAGGGGTGTGCCAAGCACCCCATCAGTTAAACCGGATGAATCCATTACAGAAGCATCTCTCTGTAGGTCTAACTGACAAGAAAAACCGTCCCATTGAGCTAGGTTTTTCGCAGCATTCAAATCAGAGTTATGGTAGTGACCATTAGGGCAATTGAAATCATGTCGATTTCTTTTACCAATAAAACCACAGGTTGAACAGGATTTGGAAGTGTATGGCGCAGGTCTTTTAATTAATTTCAATCCTTTAAGAGCCAACTTATAATTAAGTTTCTGTTCCAAAGAATAATAAGACCAATTATGTCGAGATTCACCGGAATCAGAACGAGATTTTTGGCTCTGTTTCATTGTGCTTCGACATCCTTCTAAATCCTCAATAACAACATCAGCATTATGGTATTCGGCAAAACGAACAATTCGACGGCTGATTGTATGATTGATTGCATCCATCCATCGTCGTTCTTTTTTGTCCCATTTCTTTAATGCTCGAAACTTTTTAGCTTCTTGAAGTTGTTTTCTTCGTTGTTGAAAATAACGTCTCCGATGCTTAACGCTTTGACCATTAAAGAACTTACCAAAACCCTGTTTAGGTGCAACTACCGCTAAATTATTCTGTCCTCGGTCACATCCTAATCTTTTCTCCGTCTTAACTTCTGGAACATCCTCAGTAATTGACAGATAGGCATACCACTTATTTCGATGTTTAATTAATTTAAAAGAACCCCCTTGAATTGTTCCCTCTAACAATCCGTCTAAAACAGGTTGCCAATGGGGAGATGCAACTTCAATGGGAATTCTTTTTTCACCTTTAAGGGTTGGAAAACTAATTGAATAAGTATTCCCTTTTAGGGTTAACTTCCAGTTTTGGTTGTTAACTTCCACAGGAAGAACTTTATATTGTTTGGTTTTACGACCTGTGGGTGATGTGGTATGTCGGATTACTTGGTTAACAAGGGCAGATTTTAACTCGGACATAATTTTAGCTGTTGTCATTTTACGCCGTTCTTTAATCGGCAATGACAACAGCTTGTTGGCAACCCGTGTGTTTTCTGCCGTCATTTGCTCAAACACCTGAGCTTTACAACGGTTGAGATCCACGAATTTCAATTTAATCGTCCGAGTTATTTTTGTCATGTCATCCATGATAACATAAGGTTGATGAATCGTGTGTATCGACAATGACAGAAAATCAATATAGAAGAAAAAACACATCAGTTAGTCTGATCAACTATCATTTTGTCTTTTGCCCAAAAAGGAGGAAAAGGGTGTTGGTTAACGGAGTGAGCAGAAGATTAGAGGAAATTATCTACCAAAAAGCAAAAGAGCTAGAATGTGATGTCCTAGCTCTGGAGATAATGCCTGATCATGTGCATTTATTTATTAGTTGTCACCCTTTGATTGCTCCACATCAAATTATGTTCAGAATCAAAGGGGCATCATCAAGAATATTAAGAAAAGAATTTCCTCATTTACTTAAACTACCTTCTTTGTGGAGTCGAAGCTATTATTGTGGGACGGCTGGTTCTGTTTCTAGTGAAACTATCAAAAAGTATATTGCTAACCAAAACTCTCACTAGCCTTCACTCCGCCTAAAGGCGGGTATTCTACATCCCACGCTTGAAAGACGTGGGCTTTGAATACGGTTATTGTAAATAAATCTAAATTTAAAATTTGGGGTTCAAAATTAATTAAATTAGATTCGGCTTGTGCCAATACAATTGCACTATTCAAAATCTGTTCAATGCGTTTAACGCTTTCATTGACTCGGTTTAAATGTCGGTCTAAATTTTGAGTTTGTTGTTTTTCAATTTTATATTTAATTAACTCATTAGAAGTCATAATCACCGTTAAAGGAGTCCGAAATTCATGAGAAATCGTCGTAATTAATTGAGATTTCATTTCGCTTAAAGATTGTTCTTTTTTTAAAGAAATTTCTAATTTCTTTTGTAAACTAATTAACTCTTGATTTCTCAGTCTCAGTTCTTGAGTACGTTGTTCAACTTTAGTTTCTAACTCTTGATTTAAGTTTTGGAGTTCAGTTTGGGCGGTAATGCGATCGCTAATTTCCTGTTCGAGTTGTTGATTTTTTTGCTCTAACTGTTCTTTTTGTAATTGCAGTTCTTTTTGCAATCGACTGACTTTAAGTTGGGTGGCAACCCGAACCACAACTTCTTGAACATCAAAGGGTTTCGTAATATAATCTAATCCTCCCACTTCAAACCCCATGAGTTTACTTTCAATATCATCTCTGGCCGTAATAAAAATAATCGGAATATCCCGCGTGCGTTCATCTGCCTTGAGAAAACGACAAGCTTCATACCCGTCTAACTCTGGCATCATCACATCTAATAAAATTAAATCAGGGGGCATCAATTGGGCAGAATTTAAGGCAAATTGCCCATTAGTTGCTTTGCGAACTCGATAACCTTGCTGTAATAAAACTTGAGATAAAACCCGCAAGTTATCAGGCACATCATCAACAATTAAAATATTGGCTAAAGACGGGGTAGCTGAGTTAGATTTCATGAGAGCGCGAGTGTAACCCAATGGAGAATTAATTCAAACTCAAAGTTATTGATTAATTCCGTAAGTGTGTTAATTAAAAACGGTTGAGAATTAGGAATTTGTGTTAGCAAACTGAGAAGCTTTTCAGAATCCCCAATTTGAGTCTCGATAGCAAGCTGATTCAGTAATTCTGGAGGAAGAGTGGTTAAAGCTTCGACAATGACTGCATCCTGGATTTGATGATGTTCAGCTTGGTTTGGCTTCAACTCTTCAACTGTGTACTTTACGCCTAAATGTTTCTTTAGCATCTCCCAAATAGTAGTTTCGGTTAAAGGTTTACCAACGAAATCATCGCAACCTGCATCAATTACTTGTTGGCGTTCCTCTTCAAATACACTAGCAGAAACCGCAATAATTTTGGGAAACGGCTCAAAATCAGGGGGGGTCGATAACAAAATTTGAGCTTTTTTGGCTCTAATTTCTTGAGTAGCCTGATAGCCATTCATACCCGACATTCGCATATCCATCCATATTAGATGGGGGCTGTAGGATTCTACCAGAATCAAAGCCATTTCCCCATTTTCCGCTTCTTCAACATCAAACCCCACGGAACGTAATAATTTCGCTAACCAGTGACGGTTGGCTTCTAAATCATCAACCACTAAAATTCGGTATTCAGGTTGATCGGGTGCGAGTCCAATCACTTGATATTGGGTTTGTGATAACGCCAGGGTTGTAGCGTCAATTTCAGGAAGCTGAATTGTGAATTGAAAGCAAGTTCCTATTCCAACTTGACTCCTGACGGTGATTTTACCACCCAAAAGCTCTACAAATCGACGACTAATCGGCAGTCCCAGCCCGGTTCCTTGTTGAGATTGTCGTCCAGTTGTGGTTTGTACAAAAGCATCAAACATGGTATCTAATTCTTCTAATGCAATCCCATCCCCGGTGTCTTGTACTTCAAACCCAAGTGTGTATTCAGAAGAATTAGAGCAGTTAACAGTCGGGTCTAAAGGCTTAATTCGCAGGGTGACAGAACCCCGATAAGTAAATTTTATCGCATTATCTAATAAGTTGATCAGAACTTGTCGCAATTTGCGTTCATCGGTTTGTATATATCGAGGTAACTGGGGAGATTTCTCAATGATCAGTTGTATTCCTTTAGAGCTAGAACGCAGTTCAAAGGTATTTTTTAAATCTGCTAATAATTGATATAAATCAAATGATGTTATATCGAGGGTAACGTGATTAGCTTCAATTTTAGAAATGGATAAAATATCATTAATTAACTGTAATAAATAAGCTCCATTGCGGTTAATAATTTGTAATTTATCTCGATGATGGGATGCTAAGGTAGAATCCCGCACCATCAGTTGCGTAAACCCTAAAATAGCATTCAAAGGGGTACGAAGTTCATGACTCATATTAGTTAAAAAGTTACTTTTAGCCCGATTAGCGGCTTCCGCTTGTTCTTTGGCTTTTTGAAGCTCGATTTTGGTTTGTTTTTGTTGGCTCATATCTAACACAAAAGCAACACATTGATTTTGTTCTTCTAATAAAGTTGCTCCTAAAATAACCGGAATTCGAGTTCCATCTTTATGGAAATATTCTTTTTCATCGGGGGGTAAAACCTTATCGGTTAAAATTTTCCGAACCCTTTCTTGATCAGCCACTTTACCTTCAGGGGGGGTAATCGTATCCCAGCGTAATTGTCCCTTTTCTAACTCCTCTCGGCTATAGCCAATTATCTGTAAAAAGGCATCATTGGCTTCTAAAATTCTGCCTTCAAAATCAGCAAAAAGAATCCCCACAATATTAGCTTCAATTAAATGCCGCCATTTGGCTTCACTTTGGCGTAGGGCTAATTCTCCTAATTTTTGTTCGGTAATATCTGTTACGGAACCTGCCATACTCACTGGGTTTCCCTGTTCATCTCTAAGGGCTTCTCCCCTAGCTCGTACCCAAATATAATCACCTAATTTGTGCAACAACCGATATTCAATAAAGTAAGGACTATTAAACCGCAGATGATTTTCAATGGCTTGAAATACCAGTTGACGATCATCAGGATGAATAAAATTTCTGAACTGGGTTAAAGTGGGTTGAAATTCATTCGGTTGATACCCCATAATTTCAAAAAGTCGAGGAGAATACCAAATTTGTTCTTGATGGGTATCAAACCAATCCCAAATTCCATCATTTGATCCCTTAATGGCGCGCTCAAATCGTTGTTCACTTTCTTTTAAGGCTTGTTCTGCTTGTACTCGTTGAGTAATATCTTGAAATTGAGCGACAAAATAAAGGGGATGATTCTGACGATCTTGAACTAAACCAATACTGAGTAATCCTGAAACTAAATTTCCCTTTTTATGAATTAATCGTTTTTCTAACGTATAGGTTTTGATTTGACCTTCTAATATTTTTTTGACATAACTTAAATCTCTTTCTAAATTATCAGGATAAGTAATTTCATGAAACGTTAAATTTAAAAGTTCTGCCTCGGAATAGCCTAAAATTTGACAAATTGCATCATTAACTTGTAAAAATCTACAGTTTGTTGAAACAATAAACATTCCAATTGCGGTATTGGTAAATGCACTTCTAAACCGTTCTTCACTTTGACGTAAGGTTTCTTCCGCTTGTTGACGAGCAGTGATATCCTGAATAAAGGATAAAGTAGAGGTTAAATTTCCGCGTTGATCAAAAATACCTGACGAAAACCATTCACAAGTTATAATTTCTCCGGTTTTCGTATAATTGCGGTTTTGCATTTTTAAGGTACTGCTTTGACCGGATACCATTTTCTGAATTCCCTGATAAACCTTTTCTTTATCTTCTTCATGAAACATGGAAAAATCATCATTCGATAAACCGACAACTTCATCTGCTTTCCAGCCAAATATTTGTTCAGCTTGTTTTGACCAGCGTTTAATTTTACTTTGAGAATCCCATTCTATAATCGCTAAAGGTGAGTTTTCAAAATGTTCTTGAATTTGTTGTAAAGCGGATTGTAGCGATCGCTCCGTTTTTTTAATATAAGTGGTATCTATTGTGGTTCCAACAATCCGATAAATCTTAGATTGTAAATCTTTTAAGGGTGTAAGGCTTGTATACCAAAACATTTCTACACCATTTAAAATTACGACTTCTTCATAACAAATAGACGCTCCTGCATCAATACAGTCTTGATAATGTTGGACGACCTTTTCCCAGGAAGGAATCTTTAATTCTTGAGGGGTTTTTCCTAACAATGATTTACGCGAAAAACCTGTTATTCTCTCATGGGCGGGATTAGTTCCTACATAGTAAAACTCTCCATCATCTCCAACTTCTACCACAAAAATAGGTTCCTCTACTCCCTCATAAATACTTCGTAATAATTGTTCTTGATTTTTTAAGGTAATTTCCACTTGTCTTCGGTCTGTAACATCTCTGAGGGTTCCTAATAAGCGAATGACCTCTTTGTGTTGTTGATCAAAAATCGGTTCTCCCTGGATTTCTACATAGCCAATTGAACCATCACAACGCACAATTCGTAATTCTGCTGCGAAAGGTTTCTTCGCCCATAAAGGTTCAAGGATTTCCTGACGATAGATCCAGTGATCCTCAAAATAAATATACTGTAATATTTCATCTCCTTGAGGAGGTTTAACTGTAGGATCAAGACCATAAATTTGATAAACTTCTGGACTCCAAATTGTGGTTTGAGTTTGACAATAAAATTCCCAAATACTCAGTTTTGAAATTTGTTGAGCTTGGCGCAATTTTGCTTCGGTTTTTTTGTGTTTAAGAATTTCTATTTTAAGTTGAAGTAAAGTATTTTGTAATTGAGTATTCATTCCTTTAAAAGATTGAACTAATTCCCCAATTTCATCACTTCTTTCAAAATCTCTGAGGTGTTGAATTTCACCTTCTGCAATCCGTTTAGCCGCTTGATTAACTGCTAAAATGGGTTTAATAATCCAACGACTGGTCAAGCTCCCCACACCAATCGCCAATATAAAAATACCAGTACACAGAAAAAAGGTTTGTTTAAACTGAGCATAAACTTCAGCCATGAAATCGCTTCGAGGAATCACAATAATGGTCAGTAAATCTAAACCATATTGATCGTTTAAGGGAACAACTTGTAAATAATAATGGTTTGATAAACTTCCCCAAGTTGTCGATGGAATGGGAAAATCAAGATTTTGTACAGTTTGAAGTTTTTGTAAATCCCCATAATTTTTAATTAAAAACTTTCCGATATTATTTAAGAGCGAATCTTGGCTGGTGAACAGATTAATTAGTTTTAAATTTTGAGATTTGTGTTGATCAACTTTACCTTGAGAATCTGCTACTAAATTTCCCTGTCTATCAATCAGAATGATTTGTCCCCCATCTCCAACTTGAATCTGGCTCAGAAAATTACTGAGATCAGAAGAGACAATTCCAGCGGACAAGACCCCCAACAATTTCCCTGTTTTGGGTTCATAAATTGGCGTATTGAGATTTAATCCCCAATCTTCTTGATTTCCTAATACAAAAAAGGAACCCCAGCGTGTTTTTTGACTTTTTACGGCATCTTGATACCAAGGACGCAGGGTAACACTAGGTTTCCAAAAGGTTCTTAAAAGTTTAATCGGTTTTCCCGTTTGATCAATCGCATAATCATAAATTAGGGATGAATCTTGGGGACTAGAACGCCAGAGTCGCAGTCCATTAAAATGACTAACGGCTACAAACTGATGCTGTTCATTTCCCACTAATATTGTACTAATCAACTTAAAATTATGTAAATTTAAAAATAGCTGTCTTTCTAACAGATTCAGATTGTTTAAATCTAAGTTTTCAGATTTCCAATAATCGAGTGTCAAATTTGTAATTGTTTCTGTATCTTCTGTTAGGTGTTCAATATGAGCTTTCACACGCTGAGTTATCTCATCCATGAGTTCGCTACTCATTTTCTCAATGGCACGTTGTCCACTTAAAAAGGAGAGATAACCAATAATAGATACCGTTGCTGTAATCTGGATAACAAAGGGAATAATCAAGACAAACCGTAAGGGAATTTTTTTCCAGGTTTGACTGATCCATAGAGAACGGAAGAACTGGGAGAAATCCATGATGGAATTGTTTGATTAGCTCAAACGTAAAAACCAAGGTTGTACTTGTTTCTTTGGGGGAACCCTCAGAAAGCATTGAACCTGATTCCTGGAGTTACCACAATATAGCCGATCCTAATTTGATTATACGTTGAATTTAAAATTTGGCTAGGGTTTAGCTACAGGAGTTTAGCGGGTGAATTTGTCCAGCTTTAACGCTTAAAATTTGAGTGTTCTTTAACCATTGAGTATCAAAAGACCCTAAATGGGTGGTTGTAATTAATGTTTGAAAGCGATCTTGAATGGCTTCTAACAGTTGATTTTGTCGATGTAGATCTAACTCAGCTAAGACATCATCTAATAATAGTAAGGGAGGTTCTCCCACCACCGCTTCAATCAGTTGTAATTCCGCTAATTTTAAAGCTAAAACTAACGTGCGTTGTTGACCCGATGAAGCATAATTGCGGGCAAGGGTTTGATTAATGGTAAAGATCACATCATCTCGATGGGGGCCGACCAAAGAAATGCCTTGTTGTTTTTCTGCGATTAATCGAGTTGCAAGTTTCTCAAAAAAAGCCTGTTGAATTTTTTCCGGGGGTGTGGTTGATAAACTTTGATTCGGTAACTCTAAATTAACATTGGGTTGATAAATAATCTCTAATAATTCTGTATTTCCACTAATCGATTGATGCCAAGCTTTAGCTAAAGGAACTAAACGTTCTAAAACCCGATTCCGCCGTCGTAAAACCCGGGTTCCGGCGATCGCTAACTGCACATCCCAAAGCTTTAATTCTTCTGGTTGAGAATCGGAGATTTCCCCATTCTGTTTAATTTGTTTCAGAAGGGCATTCCGTTGACGTAGGACTTGATTATATTGTTGTAAAATATAAGCATAAATAGGCTCTAACTGCACCAATAACCGATCTAACCAACTGCGTCGATGTTCAGGGCCACCTCGAACTAATTCTAAATCTAAACTAGAAAACTGAACCACATTTAATACACTCAAAAAATCCAAGTGACGACGCAAAGATTGACCATTGAGAGCAACCGTTCGTCCGCCTTGGGAACGCAGGGTAATGGCTAAATCCAAAGTTCCCACGTCCCGTTCCACCGTAGCACTGACTTGTCCAGTGGGTTCAGGATCAAAAATCAAATCCCGATCTCGACTCACCCGATGACTTTTGAGGGTAGAAAGCAATTCCACCGCTTCTAATAAATTCGATTTTCCTTGAGCATTATTTCCTAATAAAATCGTTTTAGGGGCTTCAAATAAAACTTTTTGATCAACATAGTTGCGGAACTGTCGTAGATGTAACAATTTTAAATACATATCGATAGAATTAGGAATTGACACAGAGGTCAGTATATATACGCATTCACTCCTCTTTCTGGAGATAGTTTTGCGGAATTAAAATTTTGCAGTAAAGTAAATAAGTCTATCGGTCATCATTAATAAATCAAACGCCATTAAGACCCTTTTGTTGCAAACACAGACTTTAAATTTTAACGCTTCTGGAGGATTCTGATGCAGATCCAGCAAATCCAAACCTACCTGAATAGCCATGATTTTCAGGAGCGACTCCGGGGACTAACTGAGCTAAACGATCATGAGAGTCAAGTAGCGATTCCTCTATTAATCAGTAAACTCAGTGATCCTGAATTTATTATCCGGTCTTTTGTGGCGATGGGACTGGGACGTCAACAATCCCCCGAATCATTTCAAGCGTTGGTGGAACTCCTCGATCACGATCCCGATCCCAATGTTCGCGCTGAAGCGGCTAACTCCCTCTCCCAATATGGGGAAATGGCCATCCCTTACCTCGTGCGCTGTTTTGGTCAAGATTGTAACTGGCTCGTGCGACGTAGTATTTTAGAACCGTTGATCAGCCGTCGTCACCCCCAAGCGTTGTATGACATCTGTATTTGTGCGTTGAGTGCCCCAGAACAAGTCGCTCAAGAAGCCGCCATTGAAGGATTAGCCGGATTAGCCGGAACAGAGAAACAAACAGAAGCCTTAGAACAGCTTTTAGAATTAGTCGGAACTCCAGTTTGGCGAATTCGCACTCGTGTGGCTTTAGCCTTGAGAAAATTTAATCATCCCCAAGCCCAGGCTGCATTACACTATCTAAAAAAAGATGAAGATCATCGCGTCGTCGGGGCTGCTTTAGAAGGGGCAATCTAAAATTAGAATAAATCGGGTAATTGGAGTTAAATTGTAAACAGACAGTAATGCCAACCGCAGGAATCAACGGTTTATGACTGGGCTGTTCATTTTTGACCTTCTAATAAATGCCTTTAACATCACACAGAGATTTCATTGATTCGCACAATCCCGTCCATGTAACGCTTTTATAGGAATTAGGTTAAGAGGAAAGTGCCGTATATCATTTACAACCCCGATACGACCAGCGCCATGACGTTTAACTTACAGTTCGGTGAGAATACCATCGGACGGGGACGGGATAACACGATTTGTTTGGCAGATGTTAGTTTGTCTCGTCGTCATGCTTGCATTGATGTCCGTGAAGATAAAATCACGATTACCGATATGCAGAGTAGCAATCATACCTTTGTTAATGAGGTGATGATTGAACACTCAAATCTCAAGTCTGGGGATTTAATTCGTTGTGGTCGTGTGGTATTTAAGTTTATGAATGTTTCCCTCACACCCGCCTTAAAAGCCCATGCAGAGAATTCTCAAACCTCAGTGATTCAAGAATTTGCTACCGATGCGAGTTATACGATTATTCAAGATTTATTAGAACCCGCCCCAGCCGGAAGTTCAGTTTTAAATATTCGCCAACAAGATGCCCATTTACGAGTTGTTGATAAGTTAAAAATTTTATTAGAAGTCAGCAAAGAGTTATCTTCTCCCCATGAACTCAATAAACTGCTGGATAAAATTTTAGATCTGTTATTTCAGATTATGAATGTTGATCGGGCTGCAATTTTGCTCGTTAATCCCAAAACGAATAATTTAGAACGAAAAGCGGTTAAATTTCGGGAAGAACCCTTAGCGGATGAACATTTTTATAGTAAAAAAATTACCAATACCGTTCGAGAAACAGGGAAGGCATTGTTAATAGCCGATGCCCAATCGGATGAACGCTTTGAGGGTTCCGAGTCGATTTTGTGTCAAGCGATTCATGCGTCGATGTGTGCGCCCTTACAACTTCGAGAAAGTGTGATTGGGGTGTTGTATGTCGATAATTTATCTTTAACAGATATTTATTCTCCCGAAGATGTAGAGTTTTTAACGGCTTTAGCCAATCAATCAGCGATCGCTATTGATAACGCTGAATTATATAAAAAAATGCAGGAAGAGGCGGTCATTCGTAATAAACTTGAACGATTTTTTCCTCCGGCGGTGAGTCGAAAACTTCGAGAAGAAGGAAAATTAGGGATTGTAGAAAGTGAAGTCACCGCTTTATTTTCTGATATTACTCGCTTTACTGAAATGTCGTCTCGAATGCAGCCTCGACAAGTCATTTCTATGTTAAATGAATATTTTAAAATTATGGTGGAGGAAATTGTTTTTCCCTTTGAAGGAACCTTAGAAAAATATATTGGAGATGCCTTAGTTGCGGTTTGGGGAGCACCTTATTCCCGTCATGATGATGTTGATCGAGCGGTGCGGGCGGCGATTGAAATGCAATGGTCTGTTTATCGGATGAATGAGCAATGGAAACAACGTTATGGTGAACCCATTTATATTCATATTGGACTTAATACCGGACAGGTGGCGGCGGGAAATATTGGCTCTTCTAAACTGATTCAATATACCCATATTGGAGATACCATGAATGTAGCTAGTCGGATTTGTTCCGCCGCTCAAAAAAACGAAATTTTAATTTCTCAATCCACATTTGATCAACTCAAAGATCGCAGTATTCCCTTAGAAAAAATTCCCCCCGTTATTGTTAAAGGCAAAGCTGAACCGTTACAACTGTATCGGATTCACTGGCAAGAAGTTCAATCAACGGTTTTATCGTTTTAAATGGAATCATAGATTGGTGATCAGTTTGACATCCGTTTGCACCCTAATTGACTCATAACAACTCAAAAAAAATAAGCCACCCTGAACAAATTCCTAGTTTTATAGCGCTATATCAGTTATTATTAGCTGACAGTTGACACTTAAATTCAATGAGATTCAAATTGGTAATTTGACGAATTGTAATTGAACACCCATCTCCAAATTTTACCGCAGTCAAATAACAGCAACCTTCAGCCGGATCATTTCCCCAACAAACTTTTTCTTCGATTCTGCCGGACTTGGACAGGCTAATAGTTTAAGTTCTAATGTTACCGATATAAGCCAAGTTCCCACAGCAAATTATCATAGTTTGTGGTTTGGTCTTTCTCCAGTGATTAAACGTAATTTTGAAGATAGTGAAATTTTTTATCAGCCCACTGGCCCTCAATTTACCTTCGCCAATGGCGGTGGAGAAGCAGGGCTGTTTCATTTTCCAGGAAAAACTGTATGACCTCTCCCCCTAACCCCCTCTCCTGCAAGGAGAGGGGGGACTAATTATTACTATTAAATATCAAAAATTATTAATTACTCCCCCTTCCCTAATAGGGAAGGGGGTTGGGGGGTTAGGTCACAGAGGTTTATGGAAGAGAATGAAACAGCCCTGGTCTCTACACCCAGGGGGAATTTTTAGCAAACATTAAGGGATGGAATATAACTATTTTTAGATTAAGAATTTAACCGTTTTCGTTTCGCTTGATAGGTACGGACAGTAGTAACAATTAAGGTTAAGATTGTAATCGGAATGACAAAACTGATCATCACAAAATTAAACCAAGGAAGTTGAGAATGTTGAGAAGAGTCGAGGATTAAATAGGAACTATAAGCAACATAATAAGCGAGAAACAGTATTCCTTCCCAACGAGCAATAGATTTCCCACTATAAAAAATTGGAAAACAGGAAATCGCCACCGCAATCATTACCGGAATATCAAAATTTAAAGCAGCCGTTGCAACTGGAATTCCATCTGGGGAAATAGCGGAAGATAGTCCTAAAACAGCCAAGATATTAAAAATATTACTTCCGACTACATTACCAACCGCAATATCGCGTTCTCCCTTAATACTGGCTACCACAGAACTCGCTAATTCCGGGAGGGAAGTTCCGGCTGCGACAATGGTTAATCCGATGACTAAATCACTCACTCCCAGGGCTTTAGCAATAGTAATTGAGCTTTCAACTAACCAATTAGACCCTTGAATCAGTAACACTAACCCCAGGGCAATTAAGGCAATATTAATCAGCCAATTTTTGGGGCTGTTTTCAATGGAAGTATGAGAGGAATTCTCCGCAGATTCCTCATCTTTTTGTTTCTTGGCTTCGTAAATTAAAAACAAAGTATAGACAATTGCCCCAATAAATAAAATCGTTCCATCGACCGGACTAATAATGCCATCACTGCCAAATATTAAGGTTAAAATAGACACCCCAATCATAATCGGAACATCTAAACGAATCAATTGACTCGCGACCATTAAAGGGGCAATTAAAGCCGAAATTCCTAAAATAATTAAGACATTAAAAATATTACTTCCAACTACATTTCCTAATGCAACATTCGCTTGACCTGCAAAACTCGATTGAATACTGACCGCCATTTCAGGTGAACTGGTTCCATAAGCAACAATGGTAAGTCCCACCAGTAAGGAGGGAATTCTTAACATTGCAGCAATGTTTGAAGCGCCCCGAACTAAGAGTTCTGCACCCACAACCAGCAAGACTAAACCCCCTATCAGCAACAAAATCACGCTCAAGCTCATATCATAAAAATCCTTAACGGTTGGTTAAGATTACGCTTGTTTATTGGCTTTGAAAGCTCAAAATCCCTTTCGTTACTGTATCATGACTTGAATTGATGATGTTGATTGTAGATGTGCTAAAGTAAAGAAGATTAAAATTGTGATCAAAATTGACCCAATTTTTTTTAACAGTTCATCAGGATAAATATACCATGACTTATTCCGAAGAGTTAACCAATTTAGTTGTTGTTGCTTACCCAGAGCAAGAAAAGGCGAAAGAAGTTTTAAAACAACTTAAAGCACTGCAAGAACAAGGGATTATTTCAGTTGTCAATGCTGCGGTGATGGTCAAAAATGAAAAAGGCAAAGTTTCTATTAGTGAAACGGGAGATACGGATGCTAAAGGGGGAGCAATTATTGGTGGAATTACAGCCGGATTAATTGCTTTATTTAACCCCATTGGAGCATTAGGAGTCATTGCTTTAACCGCAGGTGGGGCAGGAGTTGGTGCTTTAATTACTCATTTTATGGATTTAGGATTTCCTCAAGAAGATCTCAAAGAATTGTCGGAATCTTTAACCCCTGGAAGTTCGGCTTTAATTGCGTTAGTTGAACATACTTGGGTTGATCAATTAACGGAAGCGTTAGAACAATATGCAGGAAGATTGTATAAGCGTTCGATTAAAGCAGATATTGCTTCTCAATTAGAAGTAACAGCAAAAACCGTTAATTCTGAAGTGGAATCAACTCCCCCAGAATCTTAATTAATTTAGAGTATAGACACGCCATGTAGAGACGCGCCATGGCGCGTCTCTACCCGATATAAATTGTGTTTTCCATCTATTTGATTTTTTGATTGAGAGCATTTTGAGCAATTTTAGTGATATAAATCGTAACAATAACGGTAGCAATTAAACCAATTCCATATAATAACCATTCTATCGGAGTACGCGATCGCTCTCCCATACCTAACTGAGCTAAACTTCCCACTAACGATCCCACATAAACATATAAAATTGTACCAGGTAACATTCCAATCCAAGACGCTAAAAAGTAATCTTTTAAGGAAACATTGGTTAATCCAAAGGCATAATTGAGTAAATTAAACGGAAAAATAGGAGAAAGACGAGTTAACCCGACAATTTTCCATCCCTCTTCACCGACCGCTTGATCAATTGCTTTAAAGTTTTCATAATTTTCTAGCTTTTTAGCTACCCAATTTCGGGCAAAGTATCGCCCAATTAAAAAGGCAAAAGTAGCCCCAATGACCGAACCAATAGACACATAAATTGAACCCCAAATCACCCCAAAAATAACCCCAGCACCCAAGGTTAGAAGGGAACCGGGAATAAATAATATCGTAGCTAAATTATAGACAATAATAAAAGCAATCGGCCCCCAAAATCCTAAATGCTCAACCCAATCCAAAAGATGAGTTATTAACTGTTGAATACCCATTTTATTTCCCTTTTTTTAATATAATCATCACAATTAAAGCCTAATTATTAACAGCAAAAACTGATAACTGATAACTGATAACTGATAACTGATAACTGATAACTGATAACTGATAACTGTTAAATTAATGCCCCCCCACAACTAGAACCACACCCGGCGGTACACCCATAACAATAGGAAGCGGTTTTTACGGTTTCAATTAAATCTAAATTGTTAGCAGCTAATAAATCACTCACCATTAAAGGTTTTCCAGAAGTTGTGCGGGCGGGAATATTTTCCATTTGGTTAAAATCACAATCATAAATATAACCTTGATAATCAATGGATAACTGATTACGACACATTAAATGGGACACCGTTTCAGGGTTATAGTTATATTCTAAAAATTCTAAATAGGAATCTTCAAGTTTTTTCTGCTGTAAGTAAGATTTCGTGCGTCCGATGGGTAAATTAGTAATGGTTAGTAACTGATTAAAGTCAATATCAAACTGTTGTTTTAGATACTCTTTATAAGCTTGTTCTAGTTTAGACTGTTCCCCAGGAAGAGTAAACTTTTCGGCGGTAGGTAAAGCCGGATTATAAACTAAATCTAAGATTAATTCCGGTGTACGACCATATCCCAAACGGTTTAACCATTGTAGGGCTTGGATGGAATTTTGATAGACTCCCTTTCCTCGCATTTGATCAACATTATTTTCTAAATAGCAAGGTAAAGAAGCGACAATTCTTAATTGATGATTCGCGCAATATTCAGGAATATCCTCATAACCGGGAACAAAATAAATCGTTAAATTTGATCGAACAATCACTTGCTTTCCGGTTGTGCGTGCGGCTTCAACTAAAAGTTTAAATCCATAATTCATTTCCGGTGCCCCTCCGGTTAAATCGACGGTTTGAATTTGGGGAAAGCAATGAATTAATTCAATTAATTGTAAACTAATATCTAGGTTCAATTCTTCACTCCGTTTTGGCCCTGCTTCTACATGACAATGGTTACAAGCGAGGTTACACCGTTTTCCTAAGTTAATTTGTAAAATTGTAATGGGTTGTTTAGTGAGGGGAAAACCCAGTTTTTGAGCAAACGGTGTCAGCGTTGTTTGAATCATGAGTTGAATCAGTGTTGAGTCTATAAATGAACATGAACTGATTTTAGCAGTAGATTCTCGATTTAGGTTTACCTTGACACATCCACAGATAAATTGACACCCACTTTCTTCACTCCAGAGGAAAGGAAGAGATGATAACGCCCAAAAATGGAATTAAATAATATACACTCTTATTTAAGACTTAATCCTTCCATTTGAATGCTATCTTTCTTCTCCCGAATACCGTCTTTTCACCCCGAATCAAGACTCCTGATTATCTGGGAAGCCTTGATTGTTTTAGTAACCCTCTATAACTGCTTTACTATTCCCTTTCGCATAGCGTTTAATGCCACAATTTATAAAAATTGGTTTCTTTTAGATAATTTAGCAGATTTAATTTTAATAATAGATATTTTTTTGCGGTTTCACATTAGTTATACTAAGGAGGGTGAACTGATTAAAGATAAAGCTGAAATTAGTATTCATTATCGAAAAACAGACTTTAAATCCAACTTAATTGCAAGTTTGCCCTTAGATATTTTCGTCTATTTATTTTTACCCCAGGCTTCTCTAATTTTAATGGGTTTATGCCGAATTCCGAGATTATTAAGATTTCCTCAATGTTTTTTGATTTTTAGAAAATGGGATAACAATGTTTATTTTAATTCGGGTGTTGTTCGGATGTTTGAACTATTCATTATTGTTTTTTTGATTGATCATTGGGTCGCTTGTTTATGGTTTTTTATTGGAAATTTAACGGGACAATCAGGAGAGTCTTGGCTTCAAGGTGATAATTTGCATTTAGAAAATACAACAACTCAATATTTATATTCCTTGTATTGGTCAATTACAACATTAACAACTGTAGGCTATGGGGATATTACTCCCCAAAACAATATTGAATTGATATTTACCTTTATGGTGATGTTCTTAGGAGTATCGCTGTATGCCTTTGTAATTGGAAATGTGGTGGCAGTGATTTCTAATTTAGATGCCAGTAAAAATCGATTTCGAGATAAATTGGGTCAAGTTCAAGCTTATATGTGGGAACGAAAAATTCCTCCTTCCTTACAAAAAAATATCTTAGATTATTATCAATATATGTGGGAATATAATCGAGATGTGACGCTGGATTTTTACTTTTTAGATGAACTTCCGCACTCGATTAAAACACGAGTCTATTGTTATCTTTATCAAGAACTATTAGAAAAAGTTCCCATCTTTCAAGACGCAGAACCCTGTTTTATTGAAGATTTAGTGATTAAATTAAAACCCCGAATTCTCCCACCCCATGACTATGTAATTCGAGAAGATCAAATGGGGCATGAAATGTATTTTGTGAAACGAGGACAATTGCAAGCCTTTTCTGAAAAAACGGGAAAAGTCTATAGTTTATTGGTAGCAGGTTCTTTTTTTGGTGAAATAGCTTTACTGTATGATAGTCGCCGGACTGCTTCAGTCAAAACCTTAACATACTGTGAGTTATTTGTTCTCTATAAAGAAGATTTTGATAAAGTCCTCAATAATTACCCTCAATTTTCCGAAAAAGTTAAAAAAATTGCAGACCAACGCCATCAAGTTCGAGAATAATTTTCTCATGTTTTGAGGGTTTATCGACGAATTTGTTGCTCTAATTGCGCTGGATTTGCCGTAATATTAAAGCGTTGCATTAAATACAACACCCCTGCCGCTACAAAGACACCAACCACTAAACCCACCACCGTTAAAAACCAAAAAGAACGTTGAATCGTTTTGAGGGTTTTGGGGTCATATTCCTGAACTTGGAAATCTTGAATTTCTTCGCTAAACTCATCCGATTCAACTTTAGGAAAATGTACATTGTTAGCATTGCCATTTTGTTGAAACGGTTCACGATTATTCGGGGGAAGGTTCATCATAAAATAAACGATGAGTTAAAGGGTTATATCCCAGAAAGGGTGGTTCTATTTTAATATAAAGAGAGTCTGACTTGCTACATTTGTTTCCCTTAAACCATGTCTGTTCTCTCACCTGAATTAAAACAACGTTTATCCACACCCTTAAAAATTGGCACGGTAGAAGTCAATAGTCGGGTGTTACAATCTCCCCTATCCGGTGTCACAGACTTGGTATTTCGGCGTTTAGTTCGTCGTTACGCCCCGGACTCGATGATGTATACCGAAATGGTGCACGCCAGCGAAGTTTGTCATGTTCGGGAACTCCCCAAAATGATGGAAGTTGACCCCAATGAACGCCCAATTAGTATTCAATTATTTGACTGTCGCCCCCATTTTTTAGCCGAAGCCGCGCAAAAAGCCGTTGAAGAAGGCGCTGATACCATTGATATTAATATGGGGTGTCCCGTCAATAAAATTACCAAAAATGGGGGCGGGTCTTCGTTGTTGCGTCAACCGGAAATTGCGGAAACCATTGTCCGGTCAGTGGTTGAGGCGGTGAATGTGCCTGTCACCGTAAAAACTCGGATAGGGTGGAGTGATGAAGAGATCACAATTTTGGATTTTGCCCGTAGAATGCAGGATGCGGGGGCAAAAATGATCACCATTCACGCTCGAACTCGTGCTCAAGGGTATAATGGTCAAGCCAAATGGGACTGGATTCGACAGGTTAAGGAACAGTTAAGCATTCCCGTTATTGCTAATGGCGATATTTTTTCCGTAGACGCCGCGATTCAATGTTTACAAGAAACGGGTGCTGATGGGGTGATGTGTTCGCGAGGAACCCTAGGTTATCCGTTTTTAGTGGGAGAAATTGACTATTTTCTGAAAACAGGAATATTAAAAACCCCGCCTTCAGTAATTGAACGGTTGCAATGTGCAAAAGAACACTTGCAAGCACTCTCGGAGTATAAAGGACAACGGGGAATTTATCAATCTCGAAAACATTTAACCTGGTATGCGAAAGGGTTTCCTGGGGCACAGGAATTACGCAATCATTTGGCCCAAATTGAAACCGTTGCTCAAGGATGGGAATTATTAGATAATGCAATAAATCAGTTATCTCAGAACAGTTTTGTTGCCTAGAAAACTTTAAAATTATAAGAGAACAGGGAACAGCTTAACTAGGAACAGGGAAGAAAGTCGCAAACTTTGATGTCCTAATTGCCTTGAATACTGTTATAAAACAACCCTGGTTTTGTAGAGGTGAGGTATCCTTGCCCCTATTGGACATAATTCGTGAGGAATGATGATGGAAAGTTTAAAAGGACGAGATTTTTTAAGTTTAGCGGATGTTAGTATTGATGAACTTTATTTTTTATTAGATTTAGCGACAAAATTAAAATCCGGCATGGTTAAATTACGTCGCAATAAAGTTTTAGGATTAATGTTTTCTAAAGCTTCAACCCGAACCCGTGTAAGTTTTACCGTAGCCATGTATCAATTAGGGGGTCAAGTCATTGATTTAAACCCGAATGTTACCCAGGTAAGTCGAGGAGAACCCTTAGTGGATACGGCTAGGGTATTAGACCGATATTTAGATATTATGGCAATTCGTACCTTTGAACAAAAGGATTTAGAAACCTTTGCCAATTATGCTGAAATTCCTGTAATTAATGCTTTAACAGATCGAGAACATCCTTGTCAAGTGTTAGCGGATTTAATGACGGTTCAAGAATGTTTTGGAACCTTAGAAGGATTGACCTTAAGTTATTTTGGCGATGGGGCTAATAATATGGCTCATTCGTTATTATTAGGCTGTGCAATGGTAGGCATGAATGTGAGAATTGCTACCCCGGCTAACTATTTACCCGATGCTGATATTGTTGAACAAGCGAAAAGTATTGCTCAAGGAAAAACAGCAGTTATTGTTACCGATGACCCCATTGAAGCGGCAAAAGATGC
This sequence comes from Planktothrix tepida PCC 9214, assembly GCF_900009145.1. Classification (NCBI taxonomy): domain Bacteria; kingdom Bacillati; phylum Cyanobacteriota; class Cyanophyceae; order Oscillatoriales; family Microcoleaceae; genus Planktothrix; species Planktothrix tepida. Next base: position 77,729 of record NZ_LN889812.1, on the reverse strand, counting down.
GAATGTTGTTTATACTGATGTTTGGGCAAGTATGGGACAGGAAGAAGAAGCCAGAGCCCGAATTCCTCTGTTTCAACCTTATCAAGTGAATGCTAAATTAATGGAAAAAACCGCCGAAAATTCCATTGTTTTACATTGTTTACCCGCCCATCGAGATGAAGAAATTACGGATGAAGTAATTGAAGGTTCAAAATCAAAAGTTTGGGATGAAGCAGAAAACCGAATGCACGTTCAAAAAGCATTATTAGCGGTATTGTTAGGAGATGATTAACAGGTTTTATCAAGCATTTCCTCACCCATTTTTCTAACCCTAGGGGGGCGACACTCATAGACTTTTAATCTTAACCCTAGTCATGGGTTGTCACCCACCCTACACCTTCTCACAATTTAAGTATTATTAACTTAATCGTGTTTTTCTCAAATATTTGGTATAGTGTATACATAGTATTTACATAGATTAAAAAGGATTAATAATAATGGTAACTAATGTAGCGAAGTGGGGGAATAGTCTAGCGGTTCGCATCCCTCAAAATATTGCTCAAGCGATTCAAATTTCCGAAGGTTCACAAGTTACTTTTAGTGTAGAAAATGGAACGATTGTGATTAAACCCAGTAATCGTAAACGTTATTCTCTTGAAGAACTTGTGAGCCAAATCACTCCTGAAAATTGCCACACTGAAACAGACACAGGACTCGCCGTGGGGAATGAAGTTTGGTAAATCAATCCTATATTCCTGATAGGGGACATATTGTCAAATTAAATTTTAATCCCACTCAAGGACATGAACAAAAGGGCTTAAGACCCGCTTTCGTTATTTCACCTTACGAATATAATGTTAAGAACTCCTTAGCTTTATTTATGCCAATTACAGCACAGGTAAAAGGCTATCCTTTTGAAGTGAGTCTTCCTTTAGACTTAAAAACTTATGGCGTTATTTTGGTAGACCATATCAAAAGTTTGGATTATAAAGTTCGTTTAATTCAGTTTATTGAAATAGTACCCGAAGATGTAATTCAAGAAGTTCAGGCAAAAATAGAGGTACTCATTTTCTAATATTTTTTGATATTAAAGGAGTAATAATTAATATTACTCCTTACACCCTATTTTAAGCACTTAACTGTCAGAATTAAGAGGTTCTAGGGAATGATTCGAGGCAGATTTTAACGGTTTAGAAACAACCGGAGTAATAACTTGAGGTTGAACACGATTTTGACTGAGAGTTTCAATGGTTTCTGCAACATCAATTCCCGTTGTTTGTTTTAATTCTGCTAAAAACGCCGCTAATTTTGTGGCACTTCCTCCCTGGGTACTATTGACAACGGTAACATTATCTACTTCCACTTCAGGAACCGTTGCTACCATTGTTTTTAATAACACTTCTAATTTTTGATAGAGGAAAATTTCTCTCGCATTTGAACCCGCTAATTTCCAAGATTCTGCTAATCGTTTGGCGGCTTCCGCTTGGGCTTTTCCTGCTTCTAATATTTGAGACGCATTACCTTTCGCTTCCGCCATTGCTCGTTTACATTGGGCTTCGGCAGGTGCAACAACATCCGCTTGTAACTGTTGTTCAACTTGCTTAAGTCGAGCTTGTTGAACTAACACTTCCGCTTGGGTTTTTGCCACTTGGGAAGCCGTTTCTGATTCCGATTCTGCAATGACCGCTTGTCGTTTTGTAATCGCATCTTTCACCCGACGTTCGGCTTCAGCTTTGGCAACTTCAATATCCGTTTCTAACTTTTTCAACGAAGTATTTTTCTGGTTTTCTGCGGTTTGAATAATAGATTCTGCATGGGCTTTGGCTTCGGCGATTCGAGCATCTCGGAATAAATCTGCCCGTTGTTTTCGGCCAATAGAATCTAAATATCCGACATCATCAGAAATATTTTGAATTTGCAGCGTATCTAACACTAATCCTAACTTCTCTAAATCATCTTCTGCTTCTTCTAATAAACTTTTCGCAAAAGCTAATTTATCCCCATTCACCTGTTCTGGCGTTAAACTCGCTAACACCCCCCGCAAATTTCCTTCTAAGGTTTCTTTGGCTAATTGTTCAATTTCCTTGCGACTTTTGCCTAATAACCGTTCAATTGCATTATGAATTGTCGGTTCTTCCCCGGCAATTTTAATATTAGCAACCCCTTCAACGGTTAACGGAATCCCCCCTTTAGAATAGGCATTCGACACTTTTAACTCAATAATCATATTGGTTAAATCCATACGAAAAGCGTGTTCTAATAAGGGAATTCTAATGCTACTCCCGCCTTTAACTAAACGATAGCCAACATCTTGTCCCCCTTCAACGGGACGACGACTTCCGGCAAAAATTAACACTTCACTGGGTTGACAAATATAATAAAGGTTACGAATCACTAAAAATCCCGCCCCAGTTCCTAATCCTAAAACTCCTAATAAAGCAATGATAATTTCCATCTGTAAAATCTCCTAAAGTGTAATTGGGAGGGTTAAAGCCCAACAATAAAGTTTACTTTCCGGCTAATTTAACCCCTAAAGTGTGTTCAACCGTCTCTAAAAATTGTCGGAAAATTTCAGGATAGGCATTGACAACTCCGGCAATAGATTTACCATCCCCACTATCAATGACATTAATATTTTGTAAGTGAACTCGGTTAGGAACTTTGGCTGCTTCAGTGAGGATCATTTCAATTTGTTGTAAATTAAATAATTGTGAAGCATCTGTCCCGGTTTCCTGCCAAACTTGATTTAATAAATCTGTTACCGTTGCCGCAGCTAAGGCATTTTCTGTTAAAGATGCCGCTTCTCCTCTTGCTCTTAATTCCTGGGCTTGGCGTTGAGCTTCCGCAGGTAAAACTTCATCCGATTCTAACCGTAACCGTTCTAATTCTGCTCTTACGGTTTGTAATAATTGTTCAGCTTTTGCTCTGGCTTCTTTGGCTGCTGCGATGGTTCTTTCTTCTTCTGAACGCGCTTGTTGTTCTAATTCCGCTTTAATTTTTCGCAGTTCATTATCTTTCTGTAAAACAACGGTTTGCGCCTGGGTTTTGGCAACTTCTGCTTGTCGCCGACAGTCGGCTTCCGTTTGTTCTGCTTCCGCTAAAGCATTTGATTCGGCAATTTCCGCATCTCGAACAATTAAAGCAATTTGGCGACGACCAATGGAGTTAAAATAATCCACATCATCGGAGACACTTTGAATTTTTAAGGTGTCTAATTGTAGACCTAATTTTGATAAATCCCGTGAAACATCTTCGGCAATGCGTTCAGCAAATTGTAACCGATCTTCGTTTAATTGTTCCGGGGTTAAGGTTCCCACAACACCCCGTAAATTTCCTTCTAAGGTTTCTTTAGCAACCCGTGAAATTTCTGAACGATCTCGCTCTAAAAACCGTTCAATGGCATTCCCCACAATAGCACGATCATTAGAAATTTTAACATTCGCGATCGCTTGAATATTTAAAGGTGTTCCCCCTTTAGAATAAGCATTTTTCACTTCCACACGCACCGGCATCGTCCGTAAATCCATTGTTTTAACAGTTTCTAAAATGGGGATACAAAGGGTGCGTCCGCCAAAAATAACCCGATATCCGACTTCCTGGCCGTCTTTATTGCGACGTTTGCGACCGGATAAAATTAAAATTTCATTAGGTTTACAAATTCGTAGAAAGGTATTCAAAAACCAAATAAAAATTATAACGCCAAAAATTGATAAAGCAATGGGTAAAGCCGTTCCAATACTGGTAGAAGATGTATCAGGTGAATTATCAGGAGTGGGGGCTTGGGCAACTTCTGTAATCCTTGATGAATTTTGAATTTTGGGGATGGAATTTGGCATGATCTTCCCTCTTATTATAAAATTAATCTGAGTCAGATTTAGGGTCTCTAACTTTTTTTACAGTTTCCCGAATCTTAATCCTTAATTTTTAATTAGAATTTAAGAATTCTTCAGGAATTACTAAGACTTTATCATGATGTCTTCCTACAACAAAAACTTTATCTCCTTTTTCAAACTGATGCTCCTCCTCGGTGATGGCAACCACATCAACCATTGATTCTTTTAAATATAATCGGACTTTTCCTTTACAGTTGTGATCAAAGGGAATTTCAACCGTTGCCCATAATCCGATTAAATCTTCCGATAAAATTAAACTATTGGCTTGTTGTTGGTGCAGTCGCCTTAAAATTCCAACCATTACCGTTCCAAAGCTCACCCCAACCCCTAGAGAAATAGCAAAAATGAAGCTAGGGGAAAGCAAAAGATTAAGTTTTGTTAAAAGAAATCCGGTTAAGCCAAAAAAACAGCCCCCAAACGTCCAAAATCTTAAACTGAAAATGGGTAATCGGAAACCCGTTTGACGGTTTTTCGGGTGTTTTTGCGGGGTGAGGGCTTCTGCATCCTGGGGTGGCTTAGACAGTTCTACATCTATCTCAAAATGGGGATCAAAATCAACACCATCGAGTCCAGCAAAGGCAGATAAAATCACAAAACCCCCACCAATTGTCAGACAGAATAGATACAGTGTCAGCATCATGGGGTTTCTAAGTCCAGAAGAACCATTGAATTACTTCTATTGTCGCAAATCTTTGAACCCCTGTAACTGCTTTTGTTAAGAAAGTTTGCGTTTTAATTCTGATAAATTTACAGGTTTTGGTTGAAATTGACTGTTCAATGAATCAAAGTTTTAGTATAATTACTTAATAAATTAACTGTCTCCTATTTTTACCCCTGTACACTTACGGATTGATGGAAGAACAGCGACGGTTAATCTATGACCGGGACAAACCTGTATTTTTTCCTTAGAAAACAGTAAATTCCGCCCTGTTTTCTCTCCATTCCTTATTGAGATGGAGCCTTTAGCGGTTTGTTAACTCATGAACAATGATTTTATCAACGAATACCAAAAACAGTTGGTGAATTGGCAAAAACAACTGTTTGATACTTGGCTGGAAAACCTCAAAACAGCACCCAAGACCTTGAATGCTCAAGAAGCCTATGAAAAAACCTTAAGTTACCAAGAAGAACTGGTACAAACAGGCTTCAAAGTTCAAGAAGTTACGAATCAAGCGGTAATGGAATCTCAAAAACAATTTTGGGATAATTATTTTGAATTTATGAAAAAAACCGCTACTCCGGCGGTGTAATATTTTGTCTAACGACCTTTTAGCAAGCCTCCCAGGCTTGTTTCCTGTTGCCGGATCAATTTTGTATGATCTCACCCCCTAGCCTTCTTCCCTGCCAGGAAAAGGGGGTGATTAATTGTATGAAATTGAGGGCAAATTTAATATTCATAATTCTTCTCCCCTCTCCGTGTAGGAGAAGCTAGGGGAGAAGTGACACAAATTTGTGAGCGAAAATAAAACACCACTGGGAATTCGGGAAGAAGTTAAAAGGAACCCATTTAACCGTCTTGATTAATTTGAGTGATTAATTCCTGTAAAATTTGAGAAGCGTGCTCATTTTCGACTTGGCAAGTTCCGGCATTTTCATGACCGCCTCCGCCATATTTTAACATTAACTCTCCAATATTAGTTTTAGAGGTTTTGTTAAAAATGGATTTACCCACCGCAAACACGGTATTTTGTTGTTTAACGCCCCATAAAACATGAATTGAAATATTACATTCGGGAAATAAAGCATAAATCATAAACCGATTTCCGGCATAAATCACCTCTTCAGGTCGTAAATCTAAAACCACTAAGTTTTGATGCACTGTAGAACAGCGTTTAATTTGATCCTTAAAATTTTCCTCATGTTCAAAATAAATTTCAATCCGTTCTTTTACATCTGGCAGTTGTAAAATATCAGAAATCTGATGATTTTTACAATAATCAATTAACTCCATCATTAGTTGATAATTAGAAATGCGAAAATCCCGAAACCGTCCTAACCCTGTCCGAGCATCCATGAGGAAATTTAATAAAACCCAACCTTCAGGATTTAAGATTTCTTCTTGATTAAATTGGGCAGAATCTCCTTTATCTACTGCCTCCATCATTTCCTCAGAAATAGCCGGAAATTTAGCTTTTCCCCCATAATAATTGTATAAAACCCTAGCCGCAGAAGGGGCATTCGGATCGATAATATAATTACTATTAACCACAGGGTTGCGAATGGTTTCACTTAAATGATGATCAAACGCCAAATGCACCCCTTCAACATAAGGTAAATTTGTTGTAATATCCTGATTTGTAATTTCTATTTTGCCATCCTGCATATCTTTAGGATGCACAAATTTAATTTCATCAATGATATCTAAGTCTTTTAAAAGAACCGCACAGACTAAACCATCGAAATCACTGCGGGTAACAAGTCTATATTTTTCAGTCATTGTTTTTTCCTTGAGATTGAAAATTCAAGATCCTATTATAGTGCTTAATTTTAAAGCTAAATAAGCCTTAATTTACACCGGACTCCCAGGTTTTTACCGTTAAGACTTGGGGAGGTGTAGCGTCGGGGGGATAAATAAACTCCACTCCCACAGAACGAGATCCTCCGGGGGGTAATGTTAACGTAATTAATGATTCCCCTTGCTGTCCTTGACGTTGAACTAAGTGAAAATAACGCTGTTGAGTTTGTCCAAAATCATCGCTGTATGTAAACCGAACTGTTCCTCGGAAAAACACCTGTCCTTGAGGAGGTTCAATAAAGGTTAATCGATTAGAAGCCACATTTTGTTTAAAGGGGGTTTGAATCGATAAACTCACCCGTTGAGATTGGCGGGTAGGGTTATATAACGGTAAGGTCAGGCGATATTGTACGCCATAATTTCCATTGGCACGAGTCGCCGTATCGGGATAACGGGCTAACAACGGCGCACTCTGAATTTGCTGAGTCCCCAAAGTAGCCGTTGAAACCGTACTCAAAGGATAGGAAAAAGCATACCCTGGATAGGGAATCGTTAAAACATTCATCCCCGGACGGTCTACCACTGTCCCTGTCCATTCAGAACCCACCGATACCCCGGCGACACGACCATAAACTTTTTCTCCCTGATACGCATTTTCCCCTAAAGTCGGGATAATATCTCTAGGTTCTGCTAGTCTGCCCGTATTTAAGAAATTTAGCCATTGACCTAATATCGGCATTTGGGGAGAAAAGGAAGAGATGGGAAAACCCGGAATATTCGGAAAAGTTGGAGAACTCCCAGAAGTCGCAAACCGAACTAAATTCGCCAGATGCACCGGGCCATTGCTTTGTAACCGCAGGAACGTTGAACGGGCACTGGCCGTTGGAATCGGTAAACTAAACAACATCTGGGTTTGTTGCGGCGGAATCATGATTTGTTCAGGAAAGGTGCGTTGATGGCGTCCTCGTAAAATATCCCCCGCCAACCGTGACCCCGGCCCAGAAAACACCCGACCTTGAGGGTCTTCCACCATTGGCGGCAATTCCACAAATGGCGCATCCGGTGACGTGACATAACTAATTCCTTGCAAAATATTTAAAGTAACCGGTTGAGAACTGGGATTATAAATTAATACCCCTTGATATAAGGTTTGTTGTTTATTAATCGGACGAGCAATATGATGGGAAAAAAAGTCAAACTGTCCGCTTATGGGAATATTAAGATGGGCATTGGGGAATTTTTTCGCCGTTTGTGGAAAAGTCGATAATAATATTCCTTCTCCTGTGACCACTTCAGGACTATTACTATTAAAAACCGGAATTTCATTCAACTGTCCGGGTAAGGGCCGAATTTCCTGCATTTGGGTAATATATCGTTTCCCAGAGGTTGGGGGTGGAATCGTAATCACTTCAGCCAAATAAAACGCAGGAACAAAAGGAAACATAAACAACTATTTACTCTCTGGTATCGCAAGTTTAACTCTGTTATTAAGATGGCTTTTGAACCGAACATTTGTCAACCCTTCGTAGTAAGCCCTTCAGGGCTTAGGGGATTCATAGGTAAACCCCTAGCTACAAAGTCAACTTACACCCTAAAATAAATTTCAGGTCAAAAGCTAAAGTTATCTCAAGATAACTCAAAAATTAATTCTATTAAATAGCAAAAGATGCCCCACAATTCTTAAAAGGTTTGTTAACGGAATCACCTGCTGCTGTGGCATTAGTTGAAAAATGCAAGGAATTATTACCTACCATTGTAGGTTTCTTTGGGTTGTAGACATAAATCTTTGATTAACATTAAATTTATTGGAATTTCAGCAAGGATGTAATATCCTAAAATTTGTCAAAAGCCATCTATCTCAGGAAATAAACGAATTCCTGCCATCGTTTAATATACAACGACCATGAAAGTTCAGACTTCTGTTTTTGCAGCACTCCTGTCTTTGAGCGTTCTGGCTACTGCCAATGTTGCTAAAGCAGACACCGTAAAAGCTCGCTGTGATGTTTATCCCAAAGGAGAAGATAAAGCCTCATCTTCTGGTCTATGTACCTTTTCTCAGCGTCAAGGCGCCGTTGGCATTCAACTCCAGAATGGCAAACGCTACGACCTGCGCCCGGTAGGAGATGAACCGGGTAACTATGTAGACCAAAATGGTAAATCCGCCTATCGTCAAGCTGGTTTGGACGATAAAGGGCAAATTTATCGGTTAGCGAATGAATCAATTTATATCTATTGGGATACGGCTCCCTACTCAAATTCAAATCGCTAACCTACTATTTTGAACAAGTTTCTGTTTAAATTTTGACAAATCACTTTAGTATCCTTTAAGGAGGAAAAAGCTATGAGTATAGAAGATAAAATCAAAGCGGCGGCTACCGATGTCGAAGGTAAATTAAAAGCTGCGGCGGGTGAGTTGACTGGTGATAACCAACTGAAAGCAGAAGGGGAAGCCAAACAATTACAAGCAGAGGCTATGAATGCAGCAGCCGATCTCAAAGACAAAGCTAAAAACGTTGTTGATGACTTAAAAAATGCAGCTAACAATGCACTCGATAGCGTCAAAAAGAAATTGGATTAGTTAAGAAAATTAGATTATAAATTGATAATCCCCTATTGAGTGCATAGCTTAATGGGGGATTTTGGATCAGTTAATCAGATAGTAGAATAGAATTATCCCCAACCCCGTAAAATCAGATGACTCTCACAACCCAACGCTTTACCCTAGAAGAGTATCTTAACTACGATGACGGCACAGATAGTCTCTATGAATTAGTCAACGGAGAATTAGTTTCTATGGCTTTAGGAACTGGACAACATGGTGAAATTGTCGATTTTATTAATACACAATTTCGCACCGAGATTGCTAGAATAGGACGAGATTGGGTATCTAAACAAATGGCGATCGGTGTTCAATCTCCTCGTGGCGATCGCTGGGATACCGTTCGCATTCCTGATGTTGTAATTATTCCTAAAGAACAGTGGCGGAATTTACAAAACCGCGAGGCTGTTATTCGTTTAAATGAAGCACCCCCGCTTTTAGTGGTAGAAGTTGTTAGCACTTCAACGAAAAGTGTTGACTATCGGGCTAAACGGGCTGAATATTGTGTTTTAAATATTCCTGAATATTGGGTTGTTGATCCATTACAAGCTAAAATTACTGTTTTTACGCTTTCTGAAGGCTGGTATGACGAAGTTGTTTTTACAGAAAGCGATCGCCTCATTTCTCCGACTTTTACTGAACTAAATCTAACGGTTAATCAAATTCTATTCAGTGAAATTTAAGGGCGTAAGCCCTTTAGAGATTTGAGGCGTAAACGCTTTACTACGAATTGTTCCAATCAGCAGAATTAGATTGTAAAGTGACTACCATTTAAACTAGAAGAATTAACGCCGATTAATGTTGCTAATATTTCTCCATTATTGGCTAACTGAATTAAGGTAGAATTATTTTGTGTTGTCAAAGTTAATTGTTCAAAGGTTAATCCTCCAACTAAATTAATTAGATCTTCGTTGATATTAAAGTCAAGAATGATATCGTTTCCAGTGCCAATTGCGATCGTAAATTGGTCATTTCCACTTCCTCCGATTAATGTATCTTCTCCTTGATCTCCACTGAGGAAATCATTACCCATTCCGCCCATTAAACTATCATTGTTTTGACCCCCATAAAGACTATCATTGCCTTCGCATCCTTCTAACGTATCAGATTCTAAATTTCCAAATAATAAATCATTATCCTCATTCCCCCATAAAAAGTCATCATTTTTTCCGCCATAAATTATATCATTACCTAAATTTCCTTGAAGTTGATCGTTACCTTGATTTCCAAATAAAATATCATTTCCTAATCCTCCACTGAGAGAGTCATGATCAGTTTCACCAAATAAGGTGTCATCTCCCTCATCCCCAAATATTAAATCATTTCCACTTCCCCCTAATAAATTATCATTTTCAGTTCCCCCACTCAAATAATCATCCCCGTTATCTCCCCAAAGGTGATCTTCTCCTTCCATTCCAAAGAGAAAATCTGAATCTTCGTTACCATACAGAAAATCTGAACCTGTATCACCATTAATAAAATCGGTTCCCTGACCCCCAAAAATAGTATCATTTCCAATTTTTCCGTCTAAATTATCATTTCCTTCCATCCCCAATAAAATGTCGTCTCCATTTCCTCCATCAATTGCTTCATTCACATCAGTTCCTATCAAATAATCGTTATTTTCGGTTCCATTGAAGTAATTTTGAATAACATTTTTTTGACGACTGGTTTCTACATCCACAGGGGGAAAGGGTTTAGAAGAACAGTCATCTGGTGATGGTGTGGGAGTGGGTACAGGAGTCGGTGATGGTGTTGGAGTCGGTGATGGGGTGGGAGTTGGTGCAGGGGTCGGTGATGGTGTTGGAGTCGGTGATGGTGATGGTGTGGGAGTGNCTCTCAATTTTTGTAAAATCTGCCATCAGTGCCTATACTTCATTATACCTGAAGCCCATCAAGTTATTACTTTTTCATTCCTAAGAAATTAGTCGTATTAATGGAAACACCAGTTGCATATGTTGGCATAAAAGCCGAAAATACTTTAGACTAAGAAATTAGTCGTATTAATGGAAACAGTTTCCGAGAGCGGATAGCTCTGCGGACTGAACTTCTTTAGACTAAGAAATTAGTCGTATTAATGGAAACCGAAACTCTGGGCTATGACCATTTTGGTCGTTACCTCTTTAGACTAAGAAATTAGTCGTATAGCAAGTCTAAATGGATTGTACAATCCTAATCATCAGTATTATTAATCCTCAAAACTGGACAAAAATCCCAGTAGGGGCGAGGCGCGCCTCGCCCCTACGATGAATTGAATTTTAAGACATTTATATAACTGATTTAGACTTGCTATATTAATGGAAACAAATTGACGATTTTTTTATTAGTCATCAACTCAATCAATTAAACTTTGATTTGTCCGGCTACTTACTGCGCCTTGCGTCCTAACCATCTTGGCGGTTGCTATCAATAAATTTCCATACAAAAAGTCCCCCTAAAATAATGGGGGACTTCGGCAAATCTCAACCCAACTTAAAAATAAGTTGAATTAATCCTTTGTCCATTCTGTGTGGAAGAATTCACCTCTGGGTTTATCAATGCGTTCATAGGTATGAGCGCCAAAATAATCCCGTTGAGCTTGGGTTAAATTCAGGGGTAAAGTAGCCCGTCGATAACTATCAAAATAGTCTAAGGACGCACTAAAAGCCGGAACTGGAATTCCAAATTGATTCGCGAGAACTAACACTTCCCGCCAAGCTTCTTGACGATCTAAAATTGTCTGTTTAAATTCCGGTGCTAATAACAAATTCGGTAAGTTGGGATTTTCGCCAAAGGCTGTTTTAATTTTATTCAAAAATCCAGCCCGAATAATACAACCTCCTTTCCAAATTCTCGCCATTTCACCGAGATCTAAATTGTACCCAAACTCCTTAGAAGCAGCGCTTAATAACGCCATTCCTTGAGCATAGGAACAGATTTTAGAACAATACAACGCATCCCGAATTTTATTCACTAAATTGGCAATATCTCCTTGATATTCACCCGTTGGCCCCGGTAATTCCACAGAGGCGGCGACCCGTTCATCTTTATAGGAAGAAATAATCCGACTATTGACCGCAGCGATAATGGTTGGAATAGAAACTCCTAACTCTAACGCACTCATTACCGTCCAACGTCCGGTGCCTTTTTGTCCAGCAGCATCGACAATTAAATCAACTAACGGTAAACCCGTTTCAGGATCAATTTTTTTGAAAATATCCGCCGTAATTTCAATTAAAAAAGAATTGAGTTCGTCGGTGGTATTCCATTCTGCAAAGACTTCATGAAGTTGAGCCGCATTCAACCCCGCTACATTTTTCAGCAAATCATAAGCCTCTGCAATTAACTGCATATCGCCATATTCAATACCGTTATGCACCATTTTAACGTAGTGACCCGCGCCACCTGGCCCAATAAAGGTGACACAGGGGCCATCATCCACCTGGGCGGCAATTTTCGTTAAAATCGGTTCTAATTCTTTATAAGATGCTTCCGTCCCTCCCGGCATTAAACTTGGCCCCCAGAGGGCACCTTCTTCGCCACCACTAACTCCCATCCCCACAAACCCTAAACCTGTGGCTTCTAGTTCCTTTGTGCGGCGTTCAGTGTCTTCATAGAGGGAGTTACCCCCATCAATAATCATGTCATCTTGATCCAGCAACGGTTTAAGCTGATCAATGACTGCATCAACGGGTTTCCCGGCTTTCACCATCACCAAAATGCGGCGCGGACGTTCTAAAGATTGGACAAATTCTTCCAGGGTATAAGCAGCTTTGACGTTTTTTCCCTGAGCCCGTTGCTGCATGAACTCATCGGTTTTAGCACCCGTGCGGTTATAAACTGCGATCGGAAACCCATTGCGCTCGACGTTCAACGCCAGGTTTTCACCCATGACGGCTAGACCAATTACACCAAATTTTTGCAGTGTCATAGATTTCTATTGACTGTAATATTGTGGGTTACTAAGTGCAGTAATCTTCTTACAATAACCGTATTCTACATCCCACGCTTGAAAGACGTGGGATGTAGAATACCCGCCTTTAGGCGGAGTGAAAAACCCTATGTTATCATGATTAACATGAATAAGATAACTCGGACGATTAAATTAAAATTCGTGAATCTCAACCGTTGTAAAGCTCAAATGTTTGAGCAAATGACGGAAGAAAACACACGGATTGCTAATAAGCTGTTGTCATGGCCGATTAAAGAGCGACGTCAGATGACAACAGCTAAAATCATGTCCGAGTTAAAATCTGCCCTGGTGAATCAAGTCATTCGGCATACCACATCACCCACAGGTCGTCAAACCAAACAATATAAAGTTCTTCCGGTAGAAGTTAACAATCAAAACTGGAAATTAAGCCAAAAAGGGAGTACCTATTCAATTAGTTTCCCAACCCTCAAAGGTGAAAAAAGAATCCCCATTGAAGTTGCATCTCCTCATTGGCAACCTGTTTTAGATGGATTGCTAAGGGGAACAATTCAAGGGGGTTCTTTTAAATTAATTAAACATCGAAATAAGTGGTATGCCTATCTGTCAATTACTGAGGATGTTCCAGAAGTTGAGACAGAGAAAAGATTAGGGTGTGACCGAGGACAGAACAATTTAGCGGTAGTTGCACCTCAACAGGGTTTCGGTAAGTTCTTTAAAGGTCACAGCGTTAAACATCGAAGACGCTATTTTCAGCAAAGAAGACAGCAACTTCAAGAAGCTAAGAAATTTCGAGCTTTAAAGAAATGGAACAAAAAAGAGCGTCGATGGATGGATGCAATTAACCATACCATTAGTTGCCGGATTGTTCGTTTTGCTGAATCCCATAATGCTGATGTTGTTATTGAGGATTTAGAAGGATGTCGAAATACGATGAAGCAGAGTAAGAAATCTCGTTCTGATTCCGGTGAATCTCGACATAATTGGTCTTATTATTCTTTGGAACAAAAACTTAATTATAAGTTAGCTCTGAAGGGATTAAAATTAATTAAAAGACCTGCACCTTATACTTCTAAATCTTGTTCAACTTGTGGTGTTATTGGTAAAAGAAATCGACAGGATTTTAATTGCCCTAATGGTCACTACCATAATTCTGATTTGAATGCTTCACGAAACCTATCTCAATGGGACGGTTTCTGTTGTCAGTTAGACCTACAGAGAGATGCTTCTGTAATGGATTCATCCGGTTTAACTGATGGGGTGTTTGGCACACCCCCGAACTCGATGAATACGGTCAAACAAGAAGAGTACATTCAATTGTCTTTGTTTGACTGGGCTAGATACGAGAATCCCACCCTAAGCGCGTAGCGTAGGGGTGGGAGTGTCAACTTAGCGTTGATTTTACTGAGTGTATAATCTAAGTCAGGTTTTTTTAAAGATTCGGTATATAAAATTTTAGTCTTGTTTGATGGAAGCGATGGAAGAACTACAGTATCTCGCAACTTGGGTTAAGGAACAACACGCCCAAGAATATATCCTGACTTGGTTATTAACTCAACCGGGTGTTTGGTGGTCGAATGGGGAAGTTTACCAAGCCATTTTACAAAAATCGGGGAAACGATTAAAAGAATTTGTCAAGAAAAGCAAACAAGGGGATTTATTTCAAGGGATTGCTGATAAAATTGTCAGTGATGAAAGTTGGGATCAAATTGCCGAAAGTTTAGCTCGATTAATGGCAATTTATCAAGAAGAATTAGTAAAATTACAAGATCAAGGACGGTTACAACCCACCTCTCGCTTATCCGTGAAAGCACCTTCGACTCCCTCAAAATCTTGGTCTAATGTGGATGTTCAACAACAACCTTTACCTGATCCTAATACTGATGCGTTAACAGGACTTTAAACGCTTAATTTTTGTTAGAATCAAAGTTAACAAAAAATTCAATAGGAGCTTGTGATCATGTCTCTAATGACGATAAAAGACTTAGAGCAAGTCCAAAAAAGCCTCTCAGAAGCTGGTTTAGATTATCAGTTAGAATTAGTAGAGGGAAAAATTGAGATTATGGGGCCATCAGATATTGTTTCTAGTGAAATTGGAGTGATTTTCAGCCGTTTACTAGGTAACTGGGTTTATCCCCGTCGTTTAGGTCGTGTCTTTGACTCTGCTGGCGGTTTTATTCTTCCTGATACTAATCTTAAAGCCCCTGATGTTGCTTTTGTGCGGGCTTCTCGTCTCAGACAAAGTGTGCGCTATTTTGCTGAATTAGTGCCGGATTTAGTGGTAGAAATTAAATCTCAAAGCGATCGCATTAATCTGATCAAAAAGAAAATCAAGAAATTCTTAGAATTAGGATCACAAGTTGCGATTTTGATCGATCCTGATTTGTTAACGGTTACGGTTTATCGTTCTACAGAAGAACCGATTGTACTGGGAAATGAGGATATTTTAACAATTTCTGAATTGTTTCCAGGTTGGGAATTACCCATTGCTGAATTATGGCCGCCTGTTTTTAGCGAAGATGAAGATTAAAATTGCTTTTCTTGCTTGAGTTCGTGTTGTTAGATACAGTCTGAGAGTGACAATACCGTTAATAATTTCGGGTGATAGCTAAACTTTGAGAACGTTGGCGTGAGATCGTCTTTATGAATGGCAATACCTATGAAACCTCGAATCATCGTTTGTAGCTTAGGTCGCACCGGATATCAGATTTTTAGACTCTTGAAACAACAAGGGGCGATTGTGGTGGGAATGAGCGACCGACCGATTCCCCAAGAAGGGTCTGATGTGATTGTGGGAAATTTACGATCCGCCTCCACTTTATTAGCGGCTGGGGTGAAAACGGCTCATGCTTTAATTTTAGCGGGAAATGATGAAGCGATCAATTTAGCAATTTTAATGCAGGCGCGAATTTTAAATCCTCAAATTCGGATTATTAATCGTTTATTTAATACTAATTTGGGAACCCGCCTGAATCAAACCTTACCCGATCACAGTACGATGAGTGTTTCGGCTTTAGCCGCCCCTGTATTCGCCTTTGCGGCTTTGGGAAATCAAGCCATTGGACAACTGGAATTATTTAATCAAATTTGGCCGATTCATGAAGAGTTAATTGATCAAAATCATCCTTGGTTGGGAAAAAGTTTGAGGGATTTATGGGCTGAACCTAATCGAATGTTAATTTATTATTTACCTTTTAAAGATCAAATTGATTTAGTTTCTGGGGTAATGGCTGATCAACAACTGCAAGTGGGCGATCGCTTAATTGTTGCTCTCAAACCCCAAACTCGTCAAACTCAAAAAGATTTAGGATATCGACTTTTAAAATTCAAACGCGGTCTACAAAAATTTAAACAATATGCCAAGTCTGCTCTGATTGTGAGCTTGATTTTATGTCTGACCATATTAGGTGCGACTTTAACTTATATTTTCGCCGATCCCAGTTATTCTTTTGTAGATTCTCTGTATTTTTCTGTGGGAATGATTACTGGAGCCGGGGGGAATGAACAAGTGGTTGAACATTCCCCGGAGGCGATTAAACTGTTTACCGTTGTGATGATGTTAATCGGGACTGGAGTAGTTGGAATTAGTTATGCGTTATTGAATGATTTTATTTTAGGCACTCGGTTAAAAGATTATGTGAACGCCACACGGGTTCCTGAACGCAATCATTATATTATTTGTGGCTTAGGAGAATTGGGATTAAATATTGCTCAACATTTATATCAACGCGGGTATGAAGTCGTTGTGATTGAACGTGATCCCAACAGTCGATTTATGAGCACCGCCAAAGGGTTAAAAATTCCGGTTTTTGAAGGAGATGCGAGTTTAGCCAATACCCTCAAAAGCGTGAATGTTGAAGCCGCAGAAGCGTTACTGGCTGTTACTAATGATGATACGGGAAACTTAGAAATTGCCTTGAGTGCGAGGGGATTAGCACCGCATTTACGAGTGATTACCCGTACCCATGATTCCCATTTTGCCTTAATGGTTCAACAAGTTTTTGATTTTGAAGCGGTCTTAAATACAACAGAAATTGCGGCTCCAGCCTTTGCGGCGGCGGCATTAGGCGGACGGATTTTAGGAAGTGGAATCACCGCCGATAGTCTTTGGGTGGCGTTAGGAACCTTGATTACTCCCAATCATCCGTTTTCTGGAAAACGAGTCCAAGAGGTAGCCCGAAAAGTAGATTTTGTTCCTTTATATATTGAAACCGCTTATCAAACGATTCACAGTTGGGAACTGTTGAACTTTTTGCTACAACCGGGGGATATTTTATATCTAACCATGCCAGCGAACCACATTGAACACCTATGGCATTCTCTCCCCCCAGAACGAACTTCCTGGGAGGATAATCGTGTCCTCAGCCCAGAACCCAGCATCGGGCCAGGAAAAAACTAAAGCGTCAGGGAGGAAGTCGGGACAGCAAACCAAATCGGCTCACTGTATCGTCCGTTTTTCCCTTTAGGAGTCACTATTTTGAAATTGTTGTCTACGGTTACGAAGGCGACGACGTTCTTTATGGCGAGCTACCTCTTTCCGCTTGCGTTTTTGTCCGGGGGTTTCAAAATGACGATTTTTTTTCAGATCGGCAAAAATGCCAGCTTGTGAAACTTTCCGCTTAAAGCGACGTAGGGCGGACTCTAATTGTTCTGT
The DNA here is from genome assembly GCF_900009145.1 of Planktothrix tepida PCC 9214. Taxonomy (NCBI): domain Bacteria; kingdom Bacillati; phylum Cyanobacteriota; class Cyanophyceae; order Oscillatoriales; family Microcoleaceae; genus Planktothrix; species Planktothrix tepida. Next base: position 60,239 of record NZ_LN889812.1, on the reverse strand, counting down.
TTCACCGAGAACGACTTGGCTCATTCCATATTCTCCCACTTGAATAATTGATTGGGTTGGACAAGCTGCCCTAAGGTCACCGACAGCATCGGGACAGGGTTGAAATTCCCTGTCCGGTCAGAAGAAGACTTCAGAGCAGGTTAATCAGAATTAAAACTGTTTACTGACGACCACCGCGATAGTTAGAATTACCGCCGCCGCCCCAGCCTCCTCTGGAGGGTTTGCGTTCTTCACGAGGACGGGCTTTATTCACTTTCAGGACGCGATCCATCCATTCAGCACCATCTAACTCTTCGATGGCTTTGGCTTCTTGAGCATCTGTTTCCATTTCCACGAAGCCGAAACCCCGTTTGCGTTGAGTTTCCCGATCAATGGGAAGCTGAACTTGCTTAACATTACCGTACTCAGCAAAGACTTCTGTGAGATCTTGTTCTGTGACGCTATAGGAAAGATTACCAACGTAAATAGTCATTACTTACCTCTTAAAATCGAGTGGTGTGCAGAGATTGGAATTCGGAGGTAAGCGAGTAGGACTTACACTAAACAGAAAAATTTTTCCTGATTCCAGCATAAACTGGGCTACCGATACCTAATCCAGCTTAAATTATAGCATGATTTTCGACCCTGACCAGTCAACTTGAAGGAATCTGTCAACCTCAACTAAATTATTCCCGTAGGAATCAACTCGACTTGAGGCGGAATCAACTCTACTTCAAAGATCTGAGCAAAGGTTTTAGCAATTTGGGGGCGTATTTTTTCGATTGTAATACCGGGAATAAATTGGGCTAAACTCCCGACGGGTCGATGGGCAATACCACAGGGAACAATCGCTTCAAACCCTTGCATATCAGGGCATACATTCAAGGCAAAACCGTGCATGGTAATCCAGCGACTGACTTTAATGCCAACGGCGGCAACCTTCACTTCCCCGATCCAAACCCCCGTTAAACCGGGAATTCGTTCTCCCGGAAGTTCATAAAATCTTAACACTTGGATTAACACTTCTTCTAACTGCCGTAAATACCAGTGTAAATCGGGGGTATGGCGTTTTAGGTTTAAAATCGGATACCCGACCAACTGCCCTGGACAATGATAGGTGACTTCGCCCCCGCGTTCTACCCGATGCAGTTCAACAGGACTCTTGAGCGGATCAAACTTGAGAAATTGCAGATCAGCCCCCTGCCCCAAAGTATAGACGGGGGGATGTTCCAACAGCATCAACACATCATCAAGAGCCGGGTTGAGCTTTCGGTCTTCAATCAAAGAGTGTTGCCAGTTCCAAGCCACCGTATAGGGAACCGATCCGAAGTAATAAATTTGACAAGGGGGACGCACAGTAACCGTAAAAAAAACCAGTGAACTATAGTATAGATTAACCCATTTCTGCTAATATAATAAGTAAGAATACTTAAAACACAGCTAAGGAGAAAGGAAAACCCCTACAAGAAATTCCGAAAAAAATCAAGCACTTTTTGACAAAACTTAACTTAAAAAAGTCAAGTTTTGTCACAGGATCAAAAAGATTTTAAACGGGTGAAGTTTGGTATCGGGTTAGTGTTAAGGTGAGATTATGCCCATATTATGAGCGGGAGGGAGCTTTATGAAGCTTGTTATCCAGGGTAAAAATTTGGAAGTTACGACTGCAATTCACGAATATGTACATCAAAAGATTACAAAAGCTGTCAGTCATTTTGAACAATTGACGACGGAAGTTGATGTACATTTGTCAGTTGCTCGGAACCCTCGGATAAATCCAAAACAAACCGCAGAAGTGACAATTTATGCCAACGGAACTGTGATTCGCGCTCAGGAAAGTAGTGAAAATCTTTACGCGAGCATTGATCTAGTCGCTGACAAAATTGCTCGCCAACTGCGGAAGTACAAAGAAAGACGCCAGGATAAAACCCACAATCTACCCAAAACGGGTGAAGTGGTTAACGAACATCCAGTTGTTGAAGACTTGGTTGGAAATCGTTCTCCTGAATTGCCCCAAGAGGTGGTTCGCACAAAATATTTTGCGATGCCTCCAATGACGATTAATGAAGCTTTAGAACAGCTTCAATTGATTGATCATGATTTCTATATGTTCCGCAATGCCGAGACTGAAGAAATTAATGTGATCTACAAGCGCTCTCATCACGGTGGTTATGGTGTAATTCAACCCCGCCAAGGAGAAGGAGTCAGCAACGGTAAATCCGTTCAGGGCAATACTGAGGTTTTAAGTTCACCCAAAGCGACTAAAGTTTAGGTGGGTTGGGGGTTTGAGTGACCACCAAACCCCCGATAAACGGTTTAGAGATGAATCTCCAGGGGACATTTAGATCAATCAACAATCTTTTTATTCAATACACTCTGCACTTCACACTTTTTTCCAAAGCTCTTCTTTTAACAACTTTAGCCTTTAGAAGGAAGACAAGAATTCAACGGAGTCGCTACTTTAACGTTGATAGTTAAATCATTAGCGAATCTTCCTCAATAGATGAGTTTGATTAGTAGTCAATTGGGTGTTCAACTGAACTCATCTCTCCAGAGATAGATGACGAATGGAGGGCATTATGAGGTAATCCAAACAAGCTCAAACATTAGGGATCTGATTCAATCCCAATAATTAGCAGGCGACGGTTGATTTCAACTGGGAAGCAATCGCTTCAGCAGCCTATTATGTTAATGAAGGCTCTTGCTCAAACCAAGAAGATCAAAACCGTGCCATATCAAGATGGAAAACATAAACCTTATGTTGAACTATGCAAATATAACCCCGGCTACTCAAATTCTGATTGTCGATGATGTTTTGGAAAATTTAGAATTACTATGCCATTTTCTGACGGAAGTTGGATATGAAGTGATCAGTGCGTTAGACGGAGAATCTGCATTAAAACAGGTGAATCATCATCATCCCGAACTGATTTTATTGGATGTAATGATGCCCGGTTTAACAGGTTATGAAGTTTGCCAACAATTAAAAGCTTCTCCCCAAACCCGTGATATTCCTGTAATTTTTTTGAGTGCTTTAGCAGAAATTAACGATAAAGTTAGGGGGTTTGAAGTTGGAGGAGTAGACTATATTACAAAACCCTTTGAAATTGAAGATGTTATTATTCGTGTTAAAAATCAACTCACCATTGTTCAACAACAAAAACAGTTACAACAACAAAAAACTCAATTAGAACAGGAAATTAAAGAGCGAAGACGAGTAGAATTAGCACTTCAAGATAGTATTAAACGGGAAAAAACCAGCGCTCGTGTCATTCAACGAATGCGACAAACCTTAAACTTAAATACAATTTTTAACGCTACAACCGCAGAATTAAGAAAGGTATTACAGTGTGATCGAGTTGTGATTTATCAGTTTAATCCTGACTGGAGTGGAAAGTTTGTTGCTGAATCTGTAGAATCGGGTTGGATACCCTTAGTCAAAGCCCAAAATTATGATCTAGTGATGAATCAAGCTGCTATTTCCAATTCGGATTGTGTGTTTGAACGCTTAACTGAAATTCCCGAAATTATTGTTCAAGATACTTACTTACAGGAAACCCAAGGGGGAGTTTACAGCCGAGGGGTAAGTTATCGATGTGTTGAGAATATTTATAAAAGCCATTTTAGTCCTTGTTATATTGATTTATTAGAACGATTTCAAGCTAAATCTTATTTAACCGTTGCCATTTTTTGCGGGAATCAATTATGGGGTTTGTTAGCGGCTTATCAAAATACAAATTTTCGCAAATGGGAACAAACAGAAATGCAAATGGTCGTACAAATTGCCAGTCAATTAGGGGTAGCGGTTCATCAAGCTCAACTCTTTTCTAAGATCAAACAGCAAACAGAAGAATTGAAAATTGCCAAACAATCGGCAGAGTCAGCTAATGCAGCTAAAAGTGAATTTTTAGCTAATATGAGCCATGAACTCCGAACTCCGTTGAATGCGATTTTAGGATTTGCCCAAATCTTAAAGAAAGATTTTTCTATGTCCTTAGAACAACGCAAACATATCGAAATTATTAATCGCAGTGGAGAACATTTACTGGATTTAATTAATGATGTTTTAGAACTCTCTAAAATTGAAGCCGGAAAAATAACATTAATGGAAACTCGATTTGATCTGTTAATGCTGCTTCATAATATTAAAGATATGTTGCACTTAAAAGCAGAAAGTAAAGGCTTATTATTTGAACTGGAAATTTCCCCTACGGTTCCTCAATATATTATTGCAGATGAAAGAAAATTACGCCAAGTCTTAGCAAATTTATTAGGAAATGCCATTAAATTTACAGAAAAAGGTCGAGTTCAATTGTGTGTGAGTGCTGAAAAGAAAGCGGGACAGGAACCTTCTATTGAATTACACAATAGTATGGTAAATAGTGATTATCCCGAACTTTGCTCACAGTTCAATTTTTCTACTGTCTTAGAAGGTTTATCCAAAAATCCCAAAATCCAGATTCAATTTAAAATCAAAGATACAGGAGTTGGGATTTCTCCCGAAGAACTTTGTTTATTATTTGAAGCCTTTTCCCAAACTGAAGCGGGTCGTCAATCAGGCCAAGGAACAGGATTAGGCTTACCCATTAGCCGTCATTTTGTCCAGTTAATGGGGGGGGATATTCAAGTAGAGTCTATTCGAGATCAAGGGTCAATTTTTACCTTTGAAATTCAAGCCAAAATCGACACAGAACCCACCATATCATCTCCCCATATCCAGCAACAAATCATTCATCTTGCACCCGATCAAAAGCCGGCTCGTATTTTAATTGTGGACGATGATTCAGATAACCGTTCATTATTAGTAAAAATACTAGGAAAAATTGGTTTTGACGTTCAAGAAGCCTGTGATGGTCAAGAAGCTTTAGCACTTTGGCAAAGTTGGCAACCTGATTTAATTTGTTTAGATATGCAATTACCGATTCTCGATGGTTTTGCTACGGCTCGTCAAATTCGCAGCCAAGAACAGCAAAATGCCATTCCGATTTTAGCGATTACTGCCTCTGTTTTTGAACAAGATCGACACTCTATTTCCGTAGCGGGATGTAATGATTGGATTAGTAAACCTTTTAAAGAAGAAGTTTTGTTAGAGAAAATTCGCGAACATTTAGGAGTAGAATATTTGTATCAAGAACCTTATTCAAATTGTATATTGCCTACAATGACAACATCTTCAGTAAGTTATACCTTGAAAACTCAATTGGCGATGTTACCCCCTGCATTCATTCAAGAATTACACTATGCAGCTACTCAATGTAGCGATGATTTAGTTTTAAAATTAATTGATCAAATCCCCGGAGATTTTTTGGATTTGACCCAAGTGATTAAAGAATGGGTGCTAAATTTTAGATTTGATCTAATTATTGATTTAACTCATCCGATTCAATCCCCTAAGCAATGAATAACGATCAAAATTCTTTAAATTCCTGTGAAATATTAATTATTGATGATTATCCTGATAATTTGCGAGTTTTAGCAGCAATTTTATCGGAACAAGGTTATCGAGTTAGAAAAGCAATTAATGGTAAAATTGCCTTGGCAACTATTGAAACTCAAATCCCAGATTTAATCTTATTAGATATTCAACTTCCTGATATTAATGGTTATGAACTGTGTCGTCAAATTAAAGCGCATCCCAAAACCGATAGTATTCCGATTTTAATGATTAGTGTTCATGATCAACCTGAAGATATTGTCAGAGCTTTTTCAGAAGGAGCAGTAGACTATATCAAAAAACCGTTTCAACCCGAAGAAGTCATTGTTCGAGTTAAAACTCAACTGATGATTAGACATCTTCATCACCAATTAAAATCCCAAAATCAGACTCTCTTTGAAAAAAATTATCAATTAAAATTAGAAGTTGAACAACGGATGCAAATGGAGGATGCTTTAAAAGAAGCGAATTCTAAATTACAAAAATTAGCTTTTATTGACAGCTTAACCGGCTTAGGAAATCGTCGTTATTTTGATGATCAGTTGCCTCGTTCTTGGCGACAAATGGCTAGAAACAAACAATTTATTTCCTTAATTTTGTGTGATTTAGACTATTTTAAAACTTATAATGATACCTATGGTCATCCGGCTGGAGATCTGTGTCTGAAACAAGTTGCTCATGCCATTAATCGTGCGGTTAAACGTCCTGGGGATGCTGTTTTCCGTTATGGGGGTGAAGAATTTGTTATTATACTGCCTGAGACTCCCCTAGACGGTGCGATACAAGTTACTAAAAATATACAGCTTGAAGTGGAACAACTTCATCTTCTGCACACTAATTTTTCTATTTATCGACAAATCACCTTGAGTTTTGGAATTTCGGGTCAATATCCTAATCCAAACACATCACCCACGGGTTTAGTCATTCAAGCTGATCAAGCACTTTATGAAGCTAAGAGCAAGGGACGTAACACTTATGTTGTTTATTCTTTCCCAAGTCATGTTTAATCTATTGTAGATTATTAACCTATTTTAATGATAAAATTGTTTAAAACCCTTAAAATCATGTTAAGAAATAAGTTCAGCAAAATAATTTTGCTTGTGTTGATCTGCCTGATTTATATGTTCGGGTTTCCAGCTTCAGCACAGGAACAATTTCAACCCTTATTTCAATCTAATATTGCTGGCGTAACTTTAGACGGACGAGCCATTTTTAAAGTCAGTGGAGCCGAAAATTTGACTGCTCAAGAACGAGCAGAAATGATTAGTACCAAATTACAACAAGCGGCAATATCAACAGAACCCATAGAAGTTAAAGTTAAACCCATCAATGAACAACCCACCCTTTGGCTGAATAATTCCTATTTACTGACGGTAACTCAAGAAGATACACAAAAGCAAAATCTTCCTGAAGATCAAGCTCAAATCTGGCGTTCTGAAATTCAAGAAGCGGTTAAGGAAGCAAGGAAAGAACGCAGTCTTGATTTCTTTAAAAAAACAACCTTTAAAAGTATTTTAGTGCTGTTCTTGGGAGGCTTAGTTCATTGGGGATTAGGTTGGTTTTGGCATCATTCTCTCCACCGATTTTTTCAATTATTTATTAAGTCAACTCCTGAATCCTCTCCATCAGGAAATAAGCCCCAAAATTTAGAGTTATTTTTAAGTTTAACTCTAGCAGGTACAAGATTAGGATTATGGACAGCTATTATTCTCTATCTGACTAATCAATTTCCCTTTACCCGACTTTTAAGTTATCGATTAACGGGAACCTTAATTTCAACCTTAACTTCTAAACTGATTACCATTAATAAAGCGTCCTATTCTATTCCTGACTTATTAATTTTAGTGAGTTTAGTGTGGGGATTAATCGTTTTTGCTAAAGTCATCACCGACCTTTTACAATCTCGTGTTTTAAATGCCACCCGCATTAGTCGAGGTGCTCAAGAAGTCGTTGCAGTGATTTTTCGATATGGGTTTATTTCCCTGGGAACCATTGTTTTATTACAAGTTTGGGGGTTAGATTTAAGTTCTTTAACGATTTTAGCTAGTGCATTAGGGATTGGAATTGGGTTTGGATTTCAAGATATTGCTAAAAATTTTGGGAGTGGTTTAGTTTTGTTATTTGAACGTCCCATTCAAGTCGGAGATTTTGTTGAAGTGGGGGATTATATGGGTACGGTCGAACGAATTGGTGCTCGCAGTACGGTGATTAAAACTTTAGATCAAGTCTCTATTATTGTCCCAAATTCTCGTTTTTTAGAATCAGAACTGATTAATTGGCATCATGACAATCCTATTTCCGGTTTACGCTTATCTGTGGGGGTTGCCTATAAGTCGAGTGTAGAGATTGTCAAAGATTTATTATTATCAGCAGCAAAAGCGAATTCTGAAGTTTTATCTCTTCCCTCTCCTCAAGTTTTATTTAAAGGTTTTGGAGACAATTCACTCAATTTTGAATTAAGAGTTTGGATCTCTAAACCTAGCCGTCAGTTTATAATTAAAAGTGATCTTTATTTTCAAATAGAATCCCTTTTTAGACAATATAAGATCGAGATTCCCTTTCCTCAACGAGATGTCAATATTCGGGGAAGTGTTCCCTTAGAATTATCTCCTGAATTGCAAGCCCTAATCCGACAAATCGCCGAAAATAAAACAAATGGATACCCCCAAAAGTTAGAGGGTTTTGGGGGGCAAAATTCTAATCCTTAACTTTTAGGCGGTTGAGGACAAGTTCTCTGATTCCAATCACATTGATAGAGATGTTGTTGTTGCCAACTCAGGGGAATTTCTAATAAATCTCTCGTTCCCGTCATGCCTTGACCTAAAAATAATAATAAAGCGATACAATTGAGAACGGTATGGGTTATTCTCCAGCGATTCGATTTATAAATATCGGGTACAATCGCTAAGGAAAAAATCATTAATAAAGCTGCTGCTACCCCATAATAATAATGAGAAAATTGCCACTCGTATCCTCGTCTAAAAACCCCATCTTGGCATCCTATCACGACAATTCCCATGCCTGTTAAGGTGGCAAAAATTCCTCGCCATAGGGGTTGATTTGGTTTAGCTCGATACAGTAAAATTAGAGAAACAAGCGTGAATATAAACATTAAAACAATAAAAATAGCTTGAGGCATTTTTTCCGGCGATAAATTATTAAAAACACCTTTAAAATAAATAGAATAAGCTAAAGCAATCAAGGTAATTGCCACCACTGAACCAGTTAACCACCGACCGATTTTTAAATGTTCTTGTCCGACAATAGCCGCAATTTTACTTTTATTCTCTTGATCAGAATAGTAGAGACGACGTTGACGGGTTTGCCATGCCATATAGACAGAAATGCCAATCAGGGGAAACACAAAACCCACCGCCAATACAGGATGGATTAATGCGATAATATCCTTAAATTCCATAACTTTCTCCTCAAAATAATGACTGCTGACTGCTTAAAGTTTATTTTTCCTGATCGGTTCCCGATTCTCTATTCGCTGCTAGAATAGTTATAACTTAATTTTTGCTCAAATCAATCTATTGTTTTGAATCAACGTGATTTCTACCACCGACCTTAAAAACCGACAGGAATTCGAGAAAATCGTAGGGGAAGCTAATGTCCAACCTTGGGACGAAATCGAACCCCTGCGACAACAACAGATGATACAATCCTTCGCACCCGAAACAACTCTTCAAGGGATTATTTATCCTCAAACTCAAGATGAATTATCTCAAGTCATTGCCTATAGTCATCAAGAGAAATTGAGCATTTTGCCCTGTGGTTCTTGTAGTAAAATTAATTGGGGAGGATTGATTAAATCCGTTGATTTTGCCGTTAGTACAGAACGAATGAATCAACTGATTGAACACGCCGTTGGAGATTTAACAGTTACAGTAGAAGCGGGAATGAAATTTTCCCAATTAAAAGCTATTTTAGATCAGAAAAACCAATTTTTAGGATTCGATCCCACCTATCCAGAACGAGCAACAATCGGGGGAATTATTGCCACAGGTGATACTGGTTCTCTACGACAACGTTATCGTAGTATCCGCGATATGATATTGGGGATTTCTATTGTTCGTTATGATGGAAAAATCGCTAAAGCGGGAGGTCGAGTTGTTAAAAATGTAGCCGGTTATGACTTAATGAAATTATTCACAAGCTCCTATGGAACCCTGGGAATAATTAGCCAAATTACCCTACGAGTTTATCCCCAAGCGGAATCTTCAGGAACCGTTATTTTAACCGGAGAACCGGAAGCAATTACACAAGTCAACCAAACCTTATTATCTTCGGCTTTAACTCCCGTTGCTGTGGATTTAATCTCTACTAATCTTTCAAAAGTATTAGGATTGGGAGATCATATTGGTTTAGTTGTTCAGTTTCAAAGTATTCCTGAAAGTGTACAACAACAAAGTCAACGATTAATGGAATTGGGAGAAAAATTAGGGTTAAAAGCGATATATTTTGACGTTGATGAGGGGAATTTATGGCAACAATTAAAACAGCAAATTTGGCAATCTGAATCTAACACTTCTATTCTTTGTAAAATTGGTATTACCCCCACCTCTGCGGTTAAAACCTTGATGCAATGTCAAACCCTAGGCGTTATTCATGCTGGAGTTGGTTTAGGAGTTTTACAGTTTGAAAGCGTTTCTTCAGAAACTCTGTTAAACTTAAGAAAATGGTGCGAATCTCAAGGCGGTTTTTTATCTATTTTAAAAGCACCCCTAGAGTTAAAACAACAGTTAGAAGTTTGGGGATATTCAGGAAATGCGTTAAATTTAATGCGCCAAATCAAAAAACAATTTGATCCTCAAAATCAGTTTAGCCCTAATCGCTTTGTCGGTGGAATTTAATTGATCTATAATCATAGGAGAATTTTGTTAAAATGTCAACCTCTGACTTTGTTGCTGAATCTCAATTAATTCCGGCAAAAGACAGTAATTTTTTAGGACAAAACCCCCATTTAACCTCGGATGAAATTCCAGGGTTTGACTCAATTAATCCTCCTAATCCCAATTTTATTAGTACCTGCGTTCACTGTGGATTTTGTTTATCGACTTGTCCCAGTTATCGAGTGTTAGGAACAGAAATGGACTCTCCTAGGGGACGAATTTATTTAATGGATGCGATTTCCAAAAATGATGCGTCTTTAGGAGAAACAACCGCCCAACATTTTGATAGTTGTTTAGGCTGTTTAGCCTGCGTTACGACTTGTCCATCTGGGGTTAAATATGATCAATTAATTACCGCCACTCGTCCCCAAGTTGAACGAAATGTACCTCGCAGTTTACCAGACCGTTTAATTCGCGCCTTAATCTTTAATTTATTTCCCTATCCCAACCGTTTAAGAGCGTTTTTAATTCCGCTTTTCATCTATCAAAAATTAGGAGTACAAAAAATTGTGAGAACAACGGGTTTATTACCCAAAATTTCTCCCCGTTTAGCCGCAATGGAATCCATTTTACCCGAAATTACTGCTGAGGCGTTTCGAGAGGATTTCCCGGTCATTATTCCCGCCCAAGGGGAAAAACGTTATCGAGTCGGGGTAATTTTAGGCTGTGTTCAACGGTTATTTTTTAATCCGGTTAATGAAGCAACGGTGAGAGTTTTAACGGCCAATGGGTGTGAAGTCGTAATTCCGAGAAATCAAGGGTGTTGTGGGGCGTTACCCGAACATCAAGGACAAACCGAACAATCTCATACGTTAATTAAACAAATGATTGATCGATTTTCGGGAACAAATGTGGATGCTATTATTATTAATGCGGCGGGATGTGGTCATACTTTAAAAGAATATGGACATATCTTGAAAGATGATCCTCAATATCGAGAACAAGCGGAAGAATTTGCAAAAAAAGTGAAGGATGTACAAGAATTTTTAGCCGAAATTGGTTTAACAAAAACCCTGTATCCCTTAACAGAAACCGGAGAATTAACCTTAGTTTATCAAGATGCTTGTCATTTATTACATGGACAAAAAATTAGTTCCCAACCTCGTCAACTTTTGCAACAAATTCCAGGGGTAAACTTACGAGAACCCCTCGATGCGGCTTTATGCTGTGGAAGTGCGGGAGTTTATAATTTATTACAACCGGAAGTCGCTGAAGAATTAGGACAACAAAAAGTGGAAAATTTAACCAATACGGGGGCGGAATTAATTGCTTCTGCAAATCCGGGTTGTTCGTTACAAATTAAAAAGCATTTACAATTACAAGGAAAGGATATTCCGTTAATGCACCCAATGGAATTACTGGATTATTCCATTCGAGGCGTTAAAATTAAATAGTTTTTTCTAAAGTTCGTTGTTGTGCTTTAACCTAAAAATCAAGTGCTAAAGCACAACAAAAATATCCAGCTTTTTGAACCATGAAACTCAAGCAATATCAACAAATTATTTTAATCAGTTTAATTGCTTTAATTCCCATTGGATTAGCCAGTAAATTTTATAAGGGGCCGTTTGATTTATGGCTGAATAATTCTGTAGGTGGGGTATTTTATGAAATATTTTGGGTGCTTTTAGTTGTTTTTATTAATCCTATTTTATCCCCTGGATGGGTTGCATTTTGGGTTTTTATTGTAACTTCTATTTTAGAATTTGCTCAACTCTGGAAACCGCCTTTCTTAGAAGTAATTCGTGCAACCTTATTAGGTCGGTTATTACTGGGAACAACATTTTCCTGGTGGGATTTTCCCTATTATGTTATTGGTTGTGGATTGGCTTGGTTAGGGTTAAAATATCTTAAATCTTCTTTAAAATCAATAGATTAAATGAGCGACTGGGTGTATAATAAAAATTAAGTATGGGAAGCTAATTTATCCGCCCATCGGGTGGTTTCAGGTAAACGATATTTAGTCAGACAGTTTAAGACATAATCAATAGACGTTTCTAAACTAATCCGATGACCTGGGGAAATATAAAGGGGTCTAACATTAGTTCTCGAACGTAGCACTGCACCAATGATTTCTCCTTTGTTTTTTAACGGTGTCCAACTGCCTTTTTCAGCCGGGAGATCGTCATGTTTTCCAATTAATAGCGATTTAGCCGCGCCAATGGTCGGTTGATCAATTAATACCCCTAAATGACAGGCTAATCCAAATCGTCTAGGGTGGGCAATTCCTTGACCATCACAGATAATTAAATTAGGGGTTATTGTTAATTTTTCTAAAACATCTAAAATTACAGGAACTTCTCGAAATGATAAAAATCCAGGAATATAAGGAAAGGTGGTTGGACGTTGGGCGATCGCAGTTTCTTGTAATGTTAAATCAGGAAAACTTAAGACCGCTACTGCTGCTTGAGAAATGGTATAATCTTCTTTAAATCCTACATCAACCCCAGCCACATATTTAACAGTTTTTAATTCATCTGTTGTCCGAACTAAGGATTTAAGTTGGTTTTGAATTACCATCGCCTCTTCAACCGTTGTCGGCCATGTTTCCCGGCGTTGAATGTTCATGGTTTTTTCTAATTTTGGTTTGACTGAATTGCAATTTGTCCCAAACCCTTGAGAATTTGCAACACCTCATAGAGTTGGTTGCGGCGGGGAAGGAGAGAAAATATATTAGATAATTCATATTGGGGAAATTCTTGGATTTGGAGTTTAACAAAGATAAAATTTCCACCATTGGTTACCATTCCAAAAACAGGCTTTTCCGGTGTAGGATTCCCTAACATATAAGCTAAGGTTTGTGGTAAAGCCAGTTCTAAAGAAAAACTTGTTTCTTTGGATTCTATCACCACAACCCAAAGTGTTTCTAGCAAAATCAGTGCATCTATCCTCCCTCGATAAATAATATCATTACTATCTACTGTAATTTGCACAGTTGTTTTCGTTTTAAAGCGAAAAGGGGCATCAAAAAAACCAGCCAAATTCAGCAGTGGAGATAACACAATTAATTTAATCGTTTCTTCTCCAAGTTGATTGTCTGAGAGTTGATAAAAGTATTTTTGCTGAATAGCATCAAGAACTTGTTGTTCCTGTTGTGTTAGTTCGTTGTCAGAGTTTAACCATTCCGTGAAAAATTGATCATCAGTGCTGCGCTGAAGATTGAATTGAGTTTGCAGTTGACTAAAGGTTTTGAGAGTACGCTCAATTGGAAAAGTTTGGGTCATACCTAATTATAGGGAATAGGTAATGGCTAATGGATGTTTTTTAAGCCAGCAAACAAGCATCTTGCCTGTTTTGCTGGCTAGTAATTGGCAAAAGTTTGAGTTTTGATTAATACTGCGATCCGGTTTTACGATAATGAACAGCCGTAACCCCTTCTGGATGCAATAAATGACCATTATTAACTGTGGCATAAATCACCCAATGATCACCACATTCCATCCGATTTTTAACCTCACATTCCAGATAAGCTAAGGCATCTTTTAAGATCAAACAACCATTCGATGCTGCTTCTGTTTCTAACCCAACAAATCGATCTTCTCCCGGTTCATATCGCTTCAGAAAATGTTTTCGCAGTTGTTTCCCTTCCTGCAAAATATTCAGAACAAACGGATCCCCAATATGGGTTAAAGGTTCCAAAGCCCGATCCTTCGCCACAGCAACGGTAAACCCCGGAGGGTTAAAGGTGGCTTGGGATACCCAGGACGCTAACATAGCGCTGCACACCTCGCCTCGACGACCGGAGACGACACACAACGAACCCACGATACGCCCTATGGCTTGGGCGGTGCGATCAGCCCCCGATGAAGTCGCAGTGGGGCGAAAAGCCCGCCGTTTTTGCGTGCGTTTGAGGGTTTGAGCAAAGTCAACCGCCGCTTCTTTGCAAGTGTGTAACGTAACATCCGTTGGAGCAAATTTCACCCGAATGGGTTCAAAACCAAATTTATACCCTGCATCTTTCAAGCGACCTTCTAACAAATCAATCGCTTCCCCACTCCATCCATACGACCCAAAAACACCCGCTAATTTATTTGTAGAAGCGGTATTTAAAATCACCCCTAAAGCCGTTTGAACTTGTGTCGGCGCATGACCGCCTAATGTGGGTGAACCAATAATAAACCCATCACATTTTTCTAACGCTTCTTGAATTTCTGAAGATTTGGCGTATTCACAATTAATTAATTCTACAGCCACATCAGATTTGGTTAAACCTTTAGCGATCGCTTGGGCAACAGTAGCCGTATTTCCATAGGCTGAAGCATAGATTAATGCCACATTTAATTCATTAGATTTTTGTTTTTCACTCCATTGTTGATATAAATTGGTCAGTTCAGTCATGCCATATTTCACTAACGGCCCATGACCTGTTGCATAGAATTTAATTGCAGGTAAGTCTTTAATTTTATCGAGAGTAGAAAGCACTTGTTTAGCTTGGGCGGCATGAAGACAGTCATAATAAAACCGTCGATCATCGCTATACACTGACCACCCTTCATCAAACACTTGATCGCCGCAAACGTGCGCCCCAAATAGTTTATCAGAAAATAAAATTTCCGTAGCCGGATCATAGGTTAAAATTTCATCAGGCCAGCGAGGAGTCGGGGTTAAAATAAACTGTAATTGATGACCTTGACCTAAATCTAAAGTTTCTTCCCCCTTGATGGTTAAAATCTTTAAGTTTTCATCTTCAAAATATTCCCGTAAGGCTAACGCAGCAGGATTAGAGCAAACGAATGTTGCCTGGGGTGATAATGTTAATAAAGCCTTTAATGTTGCCCCCCGATTGGCATTAAAGTGACCCAAAATAATATAATTCAACTGTTCTAAATTTAAGCGACTTTGTAACGCTTCAATATAATTTTGGGTAAAGGATTCTCCAGGAGGATCAATAATTGCAGTTTGCTCGGCTTCAATAATATAACTATTCGCCGTTGTTCCCCGTTGCAGAGAATATTCCACTTCAAATTTTAATCGATCCCAAGTGCGCGATCGCACAACTTTTGTATCATTCCCAATTAAAAAAACTTGAACATCACGCGGTTTTTGATTAGACATAATTCTGGATTAAAAAATTTTTTTGATCTTTCCTCAGTGTTAAAGATCCCCCTGAATCAGGGAAACTTTGAGATTCCGGGGTTAGGGGGGATCTAATCAGGATTAATAATGATTACCGACTTTGCGATGGTGAACCGCAGGTAACACTTCAGGATCACTGACCCGTCCGTTATCAACGGTGGCATAAACAATCCAGTGATCACTTAACTCCATCCGACTTTGGACTTGGCATTCTAAATAGGCTAAAGCATCCGTTAAAATGGGACTGCCATTGTTAGCAGTTTGGGTATTAACGCCTTCAAATCGATCGGCACCCGGAGCAAATCGTTTTAAGAAGTGTCGCATTAATTTTTGATAATTATTTTCGGCTAAAACATTGAGCACAAATTGATCATCGACTTGCATTAACGCTTCAATTGCCCGATCTTTTGCCACTGCAATGGTTAATCCTAACGGTTGAAAACTCGCTTGAGTCACCCAAGAGGCTAACATCGCACTGCTCACTTCTCCTTTTTGAGCCGTAATAATATACAACCCACCGCTTAAGCGTCCCAGGGCTTTATCTAAGTTTGTATCCAGGGATTTCATCTGCTTCACGGTTTTATCCCGACTCAACCATTGCCCGATATCCGTTCCCGCTTCATCACAGGTTTGATAGGTGGTATCGTGGGGCGTTTCAGTAATCCGAATTGAAGGAAAAGATTGTTTTAATCCGGCATCATTGAGTTTAACTTGCAACGGATATAATGATAAATCATTGCCACCTCCCGACTCATATAAACCGTAAGCTTGCTTATTATGAGCCGATGCAATAATGGTATTAATGGCTTCTTCTGCCAGTTCAGAATTGACACCCGAAACAGGTGGCATTCCAATCACAAATCCCGCAGAACTCATCACTAATTCGCGCACTTCTGGGGGTTCAGCCGTGCGTAAATCCATCATTTCTACCGCTACACCTGTTTTGGTAATCCCGTGAGCAATGGCTTGGGAAAGGCGATCGCTATACCCATAATCGGAGAAATAAAACACCGCGACGCTAGTTTCTGATTTGGTTTGTTCCTGGCTCCATTTCCAATAACGTCCGGTTAATTCTTTTAAATTATGCCGTAATAAAGGGCCGTGTCCGGTGGCAATGGTGGTAATTTCTCCTAACGGTTCCATGCGTTTCATGGCACTAATCACCGAACGTGCATTCGGAGCCATTAAACACTCATAATAAAAGCGAAAATCCGGTTCAATGTCAGCTAAACTTTCATCGTAGGTGTGATCAGAACAATAGTGCATTCCAAACGCATCACAGGTAAATAACGTTTGGGTTTTCCGATCATAACTAAAAATGGTATCCGGCCAATGCAAATTCGGGGCGGAAACAAATTCTAAAACATGATCATTCCCTAAGTCTAAAGTATCGCCATTTTTGACTAATTTACTTTTAAAGGGCGTATGGGTTAAATTTTCTAAAAATTGAATCGCCACTTTCGCCCCCACAACGGTAGCATTAGGCGCGAGTTCTAGGACATCTTTAACTAAGCCACTATGATCGGGTTCAGTATGACTAATAATTAAATAGTCAATATCAGCAGGATTAATTAATCCCTTCAGCGTATCTAAATACAGTTGGCGAAACTTAGCGTGGGATGTATCAACGAGGGCTAGTTTTTCCCCGCGAATGATAAAGGAATTATAGGTTGTACCATTTTGCAGACCAAATTCTATGTCAAATCTTTCCCGATCCCAATCTAGGGAACGAATTGCCGTGGTATCAGCAGCAATGTCTTTAACTTCAATGGTTAAACGATTTTGTTTTACACGGTCAGTGAGGGCTACCATTCATGACCTCCCTAGATAATTGATGATGACTTTTTAACTTGTTCTCTATTGTTGCATGGATTAATCGTAAAGATTTATTAAAAAACCTATAACTCCGTTAAGCTTTGCAAAAGTAAAGGTGGTGTCCCTTGACCGTTAGCTGTTCCCTGAATCCCTAATTTACAGAACTTTAACAATAATTGTAAATTTTTTACACAATCTTTAAATAGGGGGGTTGACCCCCCACCCTAAAAACGTTATATTATGCTATGTAGATGCACCCTGATGGTAGGGAGAGTTGCCAAAGCGACTCTCTCTTTTTTATTGTCTGTTGTTTGTTGAGGGTTGTAGGGAGTGATAGTACATTAGTATTATTAGAAAACCGACTGCCATCAAGCAAAGGATCAATTCTAATCATGTCAGACCTCACTAACGTTTTAGCGATCGCAGCAGGAGCAGTACCAGGGGCACTATCTCGGTATCAACTGACCGAATGGACAAAAGCTAAATTCGGAACAAAATTTCCCTATGGAACATTTATTATTAATTTAACGGGATGTTTAGCTGTAGGTTTCTTTTTTACAATTTCCAAAGGAATTACAGGCTATCCCAAAGAATTAGATTTACTCATTAGAACTGGATTTTTAGGGTCTTACACCACATTTTCAACCTACGGGTTTGATACTTTAAGTCTCTGGCGGAATAAACAAACCGTTGCGACTGCTTTTTATTGGGCTGGGAGTGCAATTGTGGGTTTGATAGCGGTGATGATAGGCGTTGCGATCGCTAATATTATTGTACCTTCTTCATAAACAAAAGTTGAGATTGATCTCGTATGAACTGAACACAACTAATTTTAGGGAAAAAACATGGAGTTTTTGAAAGGACGTTATGCTATATCTGTGGCAATTGGGGCTATTTTTGGTGCATTAAGTCGTTTCTATTTAACTGAAGCCACCCAAGCAATTTTTGGAAAAAATTTTGGCTTTTACAGTACATTTTTGATTAATGTGACCGGTTGTTTATTGATTGCTTATATTTTGACTCTAGCGATTGAGAATATTCGACAGATCACACCTGAACTGCGACTGATGACGACAACCGGTTTCTGCGGTGCTTATACAACCTTTTCTACCTACGGTTTAGAAGCCAATGGTTTCTTAGCCCGGGGAGAGACCCAAACGATGTTCCTTTATTTTTTTGGGAGTGCCGTCGTCGGGATGATTTGTGTCCAAATCGGTGTTTTATTGGCAAGGGCAGGTCTTCCAAAACTTAAAGGGGAGGGGATTGGTCGTCGGGTTAACAAGACTAAGTAAGCTTATAATCCGAGTGAATCAAGGAGTTGATCGTTTTTCATTCATTAATCTATTAAAAATATTGAATGATTAAAGGTTTTTCCGGCACAAATCGGGAGGCAAAAGGTTCTTTTTTTCCTAATCCTTTGAAGTTAGAAATATTGACCGGAATTTCTAAGGGTCTGAGATCGGTGACTTCCCAAAAAATCGCTGCATCTAAGGCATCATTTGCTGCCGTTGCTGGACGATATTTCATGCCTTGGGGATGGCGACCACGCCTCGAATCACTATGACCAATATATAATCCTTGCCAAGTTACTTTAGGAATAAAAGAGCGATTTTCTTGTTCAGAGGCATAAATTAACACCTTCACAGGGCGTTCATTACGATCTAGGTCAATTTTGCGAAACACTTCAAATTCACGACTTCCAAAGGCTACTTTTCCCTCCTGTTCACAGACCTCCTGAGCAGAAATCAAATGAATTTCAGGTACAGGAGCCAGGAGCGAAAAATTACGGGTCGGCATTTTTACGGTAGAATCGTGCATAAGAATCCTGATCAAGAGAGCATCATTTAATTATCTCATCTTTAGGGAACAAAGAACAAGGAGCAAGAAACCGCAAGGATCAGGGATAATTCTTTGCGGTTGATAATCAAGAAAGAAAACACTCATTAATTTGGATTTAAAGCTGAAAGAATATTAATTAAACCCTTAAATAAATTTTGAGATTCGGGAGTTAATTCTTGTAGAATATTAGGTTGTAAAAAACAAGTTGGAGGAGGTGAACACCAATCAGCTAGAGTTCCATAGATGATATCAAAGGTTCGACGAGGTACATCCGCAATATAATTTCCGCGATGAATACCCCAGGCATCAAAAAATACTGCATCTCCTGAATTGAGATGAATTCGAGTCGCATTCGGCATCGCTGGAGAATTCGGCTTTTTACCGTTTAAACCTTTACGAATCTCTCGTTCTTGAGGTGTGTCCCAACGCTGGTGAGAACCCGGAATATATTCTAAATTACTATCGGGAATCAAGGCAATATGGACATGAATCCCAATGCTTTGCTTCATTCTCACTTTTTCGGTGTCTTCATCGGGAGCATCAAACTGTTGATCTCGATGCCAATCTCCTGCACGGGTATGGTTAGCTGGATTGAAAAAATATTGGGTATTATAAAATAATAAATCTTCATCTACAATTTGATTTAAAATGTCTAAAATTTTGGGATTTGCGATCGCATTTAATAAGACCGGAAGTTCTTCAGGATGATGAATAAAATAACGAGGTTCGGTTAAAAAAGCTAAATTGGTAAAATTGGCAGCTTGTTCAGGTGTGGATGACTCCTGCAACCAGTCTTGAAAAATGCGATCACAAATCCTTTGCAGTTTCCTCACCTCGGAAGCCTCTAATAGTTGAGGAATAACGATGAAACCTTGTTCATTCCATTGGTTTCTGAAAGAATTTTGATTCATAACTCATGGGTAAGCGAAGGTTAATTCTAATGATAAGACATATAACTTTAAACGGAAACTCGTTGAGATAATTCTTTCATGGCTTGGTCTGTGCTTAAGAAAATGTGATCGCGTCCTAATTTATCCACAAACCCAACTTTTTCTAATTGATCAAAAACCGGGCCTTTGACTTCAGATAAATAAAACTCAATGCCCATTCCCCTTAAATCATCAATCAAACGTTGAAGGGTTTCTAAAGCACTGCCATCAATTAAGTTAATCCCACTGCAAACTAAGAGTAAATATTCAACTTCTTTTTGTTCTGTTACCAGCTTTAATAAATAGTTTTCTAAATATTTAGTATTCACAAAATATAAACTTTCATCCACGCGCACCGCTAAAATATGAGGGCAAGTTGCCACCGAATGACGTAGAATATTGCGAAAATGTTCTGTATTTCCCACCCGTCCCACAATCGCAATATGGGGTTTACTGGTTCGAGCTAAATGTAAAACTAAAGAAATTAATACCCCAATAATAATACCTTCTTGTGCGCTGGTGAACAGAACTGCAACAAACGTACCGCACCAGGTAATTGCATCCAGTTTATTATATTGCCATAACCGTTTTAGAGTCGAAAAATCAAGGAGATTGCCAACGGCAACTAAAATAATCGCGGCTAAACTGGTTTGGGGTAAGTAATAAAATAAAGGTGTTAAAATCAAAACCGTTAACATCAAAAATACGGCAGTAATGACTGATGCTAACCCGGTATTGGCTCCGGCGGAATAGTTGACAACGGAACGACTTAATCCCCCCGTTATTGGATAGCCTCCCGTGAATGAGGCGGTAATATTTGAGGCTCCCAAGGCAATTAATTCTTGATTGGCTTCAACTGTTTTGCGTTGTTTACTGGCTAAAAATTGCCCCACTGAAAACGCTTCCATAAAGCCAACAAAACTAATGGCTAAGGCGGAGGTTCCTAATAATTGCAGATGGTTTAGATCTAAATTAGGGAAAGTCAAAGGCGGAAACCCTTTAGGAATTTCTCCCACCACTTTCACCCCAAATAATTGATCTAAATGGAGTAACCCGACTAAGATTGAACTTGCGATCACCACCATTAACGGCCCACTTTTGGTGAGGGGAATAATAATTGATTCCTGAACTCCTTTGGATTTGAGATATTGTCCTAAACCTCGATTAAAATAGAGTAATAAGACTAAACTGATTATTCCTAATGTCAACGTTATGCCATTGAGATGAGGACTTTCCTGAAAAATAGCAGTAACGGTACTTAAAAACGATTCAGTTTGAGGAATTTTGATTCCCAATAGATGTTTAACTTGGCTAAATCCAATTAGAATGGCTGCGGCACTAATAAAACCAGAAATCACCGCTTGGCTGAGGAAATTGGCAACAAATCCTAACCGAAAAATTCCGATTAAAAGTTCAATGATTCCGACTAATAAAGCTAAGGTTAAGGCATATCCCCAATATTCTGGCGTGTTTTCTTTGGCGATCGCACTCACAGCCGTTGCGACCATTAAAGAATCGACCGCAACCGGAGCCACCGACAGCATGGAAGCGGTTCCTAAACAGGCATAAACAATCTGAGGAAAAATGCTGGCATAGAGCCCGACTTCTGGGGGTAAACCTGCCAGCATTGCATAAGCCATTCCCTGGGGAATTAACAAACTTGCAACAATAATTCCGGCGGTTAAATCTCCGGTTAAATCTGTTTTTTTGTAATTTAATCCCCAGTTTAAAATCGGAAAATATTGTTGCATTGATGTTAACTTAAACACGCTGATTATAAGGTAATTTTGCTAATAATTGTGCCATCATGCAAGTATTGGTAATTCCGGCAAAGAGTAATCCAGCCCCGACAAACCCACTTAAAAATAAAAAATTGGGAGAAACAAATACACCTAATAAGGTTCCGATTAACACCAATGAACCCGCAATTATTTGTACCTGTCGCATCATGCTAATAGGTGCATTTTTATTAACAAGGGTGGGATATCCTACTTGTTTCCAACTGTTTAATCCCCCTTGTAGGTGCATGACCTGTTTAAACCCAAAGGCAAACAATTTTTGAGCCGCTTGGCTACTGCGGTTGCTGGTTTGGCAGTAAAAAACAAAGGGTTTTGAGCCGTTAATCGGTAATTGATTCGGATCAAATGTAGATAAGGGCATGGAAATTGACCCGGAAATATGTTCTCCTGCATATTCAGACGGTTCTCGAACATCAATCAGAGTAATTTCATCTTGTTCCAGCCATTGTTTTAAGGTTGTCGCATCAATTGATTGTAATTGGTCAGTAATAAAGTTAGCCATATTTTGAGTCGGGTAATTGCATTGGTAATCATTAATTTTATCAGGTTTGCAGACCATCTTGCTTTAAACTTGATTTCCACACAGTTGATTCGCCGGAACTGCTTCAGCAATTTTTTTCGGGTTAGGTAGATTTAAGTTATTCATCATCTCAATAAAGCTGTTTCGATCTTTGCCAACAAACCGAGGATTAAATTGTTTTTCTTCTCCAATGGTAGAAACCGTTCGTCCTTGATAATCATGACCCGGATAAACGGCGGTTTGATCGGGCAGAGTAAATAATTTTTGAGTAATATGATCGTAGAGTAATCCCGCATTTCCACTTTGAAAATCGGTACGTCCACAGCCTCGAATTAATAAGGAATCTCCAGTTAATAACCACTCCCCATTCACTAAATACGCCATGTGGCTATCGGTATGTCCCAAGGTTGCGATCGCTTGAATTTTAACCTTTCCAATCTCTAAAATTTCTCCATCTTTAATAAAGCGATCGGCACAATTAACAATGGCGTTTTCGGGAACAATTCCTGAACATCCGGTGCGTTCTCTAAGTTTTCCAGTTCCGGTAATATGATCCGCATGAACATGGGTTTCTAAACAATACCGCAAGGTCAATCCTAATTGTTCCAATAGGGTGATATCTCGTTCTACTTGCTCTAACACAGGATCAACTAAAATCGCCTCTTGAGTTGTTTCGTCCGCAATTAGATAAGTATAGGTACTGGTTTCTGGATCGAACAGTTGGCGAAAGAGCATGGTTTTTCACTCCTTGGGGGGAAAACAGCAACAAAACTATCCTACCATATAGTTTTATAGAAAGATAGATTTATAAAAAAATTTTCAATTACCTTGACAACCATATAACTAAATGACAATATTAAAATACCTGCATATTTATCCTCTAACTCTAGGACTTACCCAATGGGCTGATGCAAAAGCCAGGTTTCTGGAGCAAAAATCAAGTTTCCATCCTGAAAAATAGCCAGAAACCTGATTTCTTGGGTACTGTGTGTAAGTCCTAACTTTTATTCCTTGCAGGTTTCAGCACTTATAAACGCCGAGGCGATCAACAGTGCCAACTTTGGCATTGAAGTGATCCACGTCTGAACTGTCGGTTTTGATTCCTTCTAACCGCGTCTTTTTAATCTCCGGCTTCTTCAGATTTAAACGAGAAGTCGGTTTTTCTCCTAACTGAACTTTAATGGAAAATAGCCTACCTCTGGAAAGTCCTTCTTTGTCCCGTCGTCAACTCCTGAATTTTTTAACAGGTGCAGTTGTTGCGACCACTGCGGGAGCCGTTCTTTATCCTGTAGTTGAATATGTTCTTCCTCCGGCAGAAAGTGGAGAAGATGGGGCAATTTTGGCAAAAGATATCTTAGGAAATCCCATTCCTGCTAGCCAAATTTTAGCCGAGGCCCCTGGAACTCGTGCTTTAGTTGCGGGTTTAGCAGGAGATCCAACCTATTTGATTGTTGAAGAAAATAGCTGTTTAAATTCGATGGGAATTGTCAATAATTGTACCCATTTAGGGTGTACGTTTCCTTGGAATTCTGTTGATCAACAATTTCAATGTCCTTGTCATGGTTCCCGTTATAGTGCCGATGGTTCAGTTTTACGAGGGCCAGCACCTTTACCGTTAAAATTAGTTCATGTTGCGGTTAGAAATAACCAAATTTGGATTTCTCCCTGGACAGAATTAGATCCCCGAACTCAAGCTCAACCTTGGTGGGTTTAACAACAGCAATAGAAATCGGATTGGTAAAAAAAATTGGGTTATCAACCCGGTTTCTAGTGCCATTCTAACAATAATAACCATCGGATTACATCATTTTTATTTCTAGGCTTTGAGATTTAGCTGTTACAGAATGGATATGTTTATGTTTGGAAATCTCGGTAAAATCAGGCAAAAATTATTATTATTATTTTTGCTGATTGGGTTGCTCCTTTCTCCTGTCTTACTGTTTAAGCCTGTACCTGCCTTAGCCAGTTCTTTTGATTTAGGAGAGCCGGTTAATGCACCGGAAAATTTGAACCCAGTGATCACTCATTTTTTGGAAGAAATTCCTCCCCGATATTATGCAATCATGAAGATTCAGGATCTTCAAAATCTGATACAACAAGGTGATCTGGTTTTAATTGATGTTCGAGAACCTTCTGAATATGCTTTCGGTCATATTCCAACTGCCATCAACATTCCTTTAAGATCCTTAACTCAAAATATCGATCAAATTCCTCAAGATCGTCCTGTGGTTTTGTATTGTACAACAGGTTATCGGACGGCAATGGGAGTGATGGCATTAGAACTTTTAGGCTATCAGAATGTTCGAGGATTTCCTCCTAGTATTCAAGGTTGGAAAGCAGCCGGACAACTTTTAGAAACAGTCTTGTAATTCCTGATGCAATTAACAGCATTTATGGATTGATTTTCACTAACAACAACTCTTCTTACACAACAACACTCAATATGGTTATATCTACAATCAAACCCGTCGAAATTTCCGATAAAGTGACACTTCCAACGGTTACTAAAACCTTAAATTATCAAATCGTGATTATCGGAGCAGGGGCAGCCGGAATTACAACCGCATCTCTACTTTTTAATCAGAATCATTTTCTCGATATTGCTATTATTGATCCTTCCGATAAACACTATTATCAACCGGGTTGGACATTAACGGGAGGGGGTGTCTTCCAGATTGAAGATACCGTTAGAAATCAACGAGATGTTATTCCTCAAGATGCCACTTGGATTAAAGATAAAGTCATTCACTTAGACCCAGATCACAATCAAGTTTTAACTCAAGCGGGTTTCCTGGTTCGATATGATTATTTAATTGTTTGTCCGGGTATTCAAATTGATTGGCATCTGATTTCAGGACTCAAAGAAGCGTTAGGAAAAGAGGGTGTCACCACAAATTATTCTCCTCGGTATGCACCCTATACTTGGGAATTGATTCGTAATTTTAAAGGTGGAAATGCTTTATTTACCTTTCCGAATACTCCGATTAAATGTGGGGGTGCACCTCAAAAAGTCATGTACATGGCCGATGACACTTTCCGTCTAAAATGGGGAGTTCGTCAACGAACCAACGTGATGTTTTTTTCCCCCGGAAATCGGATGTTTTCTGTTCCTGAATATTCTCATCTGTTAGAAAATGTTATTAAAGAACGAGAGATTAATGTTCAGTTCCGACATAATTTAAAAGCGATTATCGCTGAAACAAAAACAGCACTTTTCGATATTTTGGATAACAATGGCAATGTAATTGATCAAGTGAGTTATCCCTATGATATGATTCACGTTGCTCCGCCCCAAAGTGCACCGGACTTTATTAAACATAGTCCTTTAGCTGTTCCGAATAATCCCTATGGTTGGGTTGATATCGATGCTTATACCTTGCAACATAAGCGATATCCGAATGTTTTTAGTTTAGGTGATGCTTCATCTTTACCCACTTCTAAAACCGCCGCCGCTATTCGCAAACAAGCACCGGTTGTTGCTAAAAATTTACTCGCTTTGATGGCTTCAAAACCGTTAATCAGTCAATATGATGGTTATACTTGTTGTCCCTTAATTACCGGGTATGATCGGACTATTATGGCAGAATTTAATGGTTATAATACCACAGTTATATCCAGTTTCCCCCTCAATCCGGTTAAAGAACGGGCAATTATGTGGACAATGAAAGTTACCGCTTTACCCTGGATTTATTGGAATCGAATGCTTACGGGAGATCGATTTGAGGGAGAGTACATTAAATTTATGCAGTGGAAAAAATAACCTCCTAGGGTGCGTAAGCTTAAGCTTACGCACCATTTTTTATTCAAAACTTTATAAAAAATATCGCTACTAATTAGTTATTTTTTAATGACAATTTGTGGCTCAATATTCTATTGATTATGGGAAATAAAAATAAAAAATTTTAACTTTTTGGATTGACAGAATGACAATATCATAATAAAATAAATTAGGTTTAAAAAACCAAATCAGTTGTTGCAGATTAATCTGATTCGTCTTAAGAAG
Organism: Planktothrix tepida PCC 9214; assembly: GCF_900009145.1. NCBI lineage: Bacteria > Bacillati > Cyanobacteriota > Cyanophyceae > Oscillatoriales > Microcoleaceae > Planktothrix > Planktothrix tepida. The sequence goes on along the minus strand of NZ_LN889812.1, from coordinate 33,956 downwards.
TGTTCTATTCCTAAAATCAGGCGGTAGGAGCAGATTGATCTAACTTTTTGCTATGCCATTGCTCATAGATCAATCGACTCCTACCTTTTTCCACTTCTGAATTAAGTACATTTACTGATTGACATTTTGTATATTTTATATAACCATATAATAATATAAATATTTAATCAGTTAATAAAAATTGCATCGGAGGGTTTGGCTGATGGGCCAGCTAGTTAACGAACTTAAACGAGATATTCAATACCAACACGGGATGAATGCCTGCCTGAACTGTGGCATCTGTACTGCGGTTTGTCCAGCCGCCGAAGTTTATGACTACTCTCCGAGAGAAGTGATGAACATTTGCCATCTGGAAGATGAAGACTCCCTCATAGAGTTACTTAAATCTGATAAAATCTGGTTTTGCGGACAATGTTTCTCCTGTAAACCCCGATGTCCCAGAGGTAACAGCACCGCCCAAGTGATTCTGGCTTTGCGTCGGCTTTCAGTTCGTTATGGTTACTTTGCAGAGTCCGAAAAAGGCAGACAACAATTATTTGCTAAACGAGTCTTTGGGGAAAATCTGCTTAAACGAGGTTATACCTTAGTGGCAGAAAATATCACCCCGGCCCACTTTCCTGAACTCGGAGAAAACTGGGAATACTATTACGAACACATGGCGGAAATGCGAGAGTGGTGGGATGTTCCCATGAACTTAGAAAATAGTGCAGGTTCCCACCGCATGATACCCGAAAAAGACATGGATGAATTGCGGGCAATTTATCAAGCAACTGGGGCGCTTGAGTTAATGGATGCTGTTGAAAAAGGCATGGAAAAGAAACTCGGTAGTAAAGAAGAAGTTGAAAAATATTGGGAAAATTGGGTAGAAACGGCTGATAGCAGAAACTACGAGATGGGAGAATAAATCAGGAGAAAAATTATGCAGACAGTTAATAATTTTAGTAGCGTCAATAGCAGTCTGGATGCCTCCGAAACGGAAGGACTCCTCTATATGCGCGAAGAAGAAAAACTGGCGCATGATGTCTACGTCACCCTGTATGAACAGTGGGGATTGTCTATTTTTAACAACATCGCCAATAGCGAAGATCGTCATGATAATCAGATAGAAACCCTGCTTAATAACTATCAAATTGAAGATCCAGTTGGTGATAATCTGATCGGTGTTTTTGTCAATCCAGATTTACAACAATTGTACAATAATCTGATAGCCCAAGGCAGTGAATCCCTAACGGCAGCCTTACAGGTAGGAGTGTTGATTGAGGAGACTGATATTGCAGATTTACAAGAGCGAATTGCCCAAACAGATAACGCTGATATTCAAAAGGTATATGAACAACTTTTGAAGGGATCAAATAATCATCTGAGTGCATTTACTTCAAACTTGACTGGCGAAACTGTTAATACTAACTCCTCTAATACCTCTAATAATTTAACGAATCAGATTCAGGAAACAATAATAGATGACCCTCTAACTGGAGGTGGAAGCAATCAAAGCTTCGTTAGCAATGGTGGGGGTAACTCAGCTTATGCAGCAAATTTTGTCTTGGGTTCGTCAAGTCAAATTAACAGCACTGGGTTATCAGCAGTTGAGCAGAGTTATCTGAATATTGATAATAGTTTTACTGCCCGAAACCAGCCCTTTGCTTCATCTAATATAGGAGGGATCAGTAACTTATCTACAAACGACTTGCCGATGGGCTTTTCTCTGACTCAAAACCCGATGGCTGCTCTTACTATAATGCAGACAATAGCCAGAATATGAGAGCGGTAATTTGCCCGGTTAATTCCTAAATTAGCATCCATCAAAGATTAAAAATTGACATCAATAAAAAAGGAAAAAACACAATGAAAGTAGCTAGACAAAATTTAGCTTGGGAAAAACATCAAAAGCACGTTCCAACCGTTGATGAACCCGGTGGGAATGTATGGGGATGTTTCCGCAGTTGTTTTCTGCAAAGTGCTGCCCCCTATACAGAAGGAATTGCCTATAAAATCTTAAAAAATGACTTAGGAATTGATTTACGCGAAGCAGCTGGACATACTTCTTGTGGGGCAATTGGCTATCACGGAGATGTGACTAATCTGGAAACCCAAATGGTGGTTGCGGCTCGTAATTTTTCCGTTGCCCATGATGAATTAGGAGTCGATAATCTCTTCTCATTTTGTGTGACTTCTTTCGCGAATTACACTGAAATGATTCAACTTTGGGAAGAAGAACCAGAGTTACGAGAATATACAGAAAAAATGTTAAAAGAAACCACAGGGCGTGAGTTTTGGGTTCCTCATGTTTCTGGGGGTAGACCGTCTGTAGTTCATGCGTCTGATGTGTTTTTTGCCAATCGCCATAAATTAGCAGAAAAAGCTAAATATAGTTTAAAAGGAATAAAAGCGGTTGATCATATTGGCTGCCACTATGGCAAAATCTTTCCGGGTGAGTGCATGGGGGGATCTGAATTTCCCCAAGTTTTAGTCGGGTTATTAGAAGCATTTGGCGCGGAAATTGTTGATTATCCAGAAAGAAGACATTGCTGCGGCATGGGTTTTCGTCAATGTGCATTTCCTGAAAATCGAGACTATACCGCTAGTAGCGTTTATAAAAAGATGAAAAGTCTCAAAGAAACCCATCCCGATTGTAATTTAATTTTAACCAATTGTCCGGGGTGTACGGTGTTTTTAGATGCGGAGCAAGGAACGATTAAAGAAGTCTTGGAAGAAGAATTTAATGTTAGTATTCTCGACTATGCTCAACTGACGGGTTTGATGTTAGGATACGATCCTTTTAAAGATTGTGGATTAAATGCCAAAGTTGTTCCTATTGAACCCTTATTAGATAAAATTGGCATTTCTTACGACAAATCTAAAACCTTTGAAGAACGGAGAAGACCGTTTTAATCAGTTATCAGTTATCAGTTATCAGTTATCAGTTATCAGTTATCAGTTATCAGTTATTGAAATTGTAAATCATCATACCTATTGAATTTTATTTCCTAAAAAAAAGGGAGGAAACATGAACAAACCTGTGGTGATTATTGGTGGTGGCCCTGCGGGATTGGCAGCGGCTGGAAAACTTCAAGACTTTGGTTATGAGGTGGTTTTAATTGAAAAACAAGCTGAAATTGGCGGACATTTAAACAAGTGGTATAAAGTGTTTCCTGACTTTACGGACGCTTCAGAAATTACGGCTAATCTGAAAGCAGGTTTAGGAAAAACTCGAATTTTAACTAATACAACCGTAACTGAAATTCAAGGGTCTGCCCCCAACTTTCAACTCACAACATCAACGGGAGAAAATCTTGAAGCAGCAGCAATTTTAGTTTCAACCGGATATAAGCATTTTGATGCCAGATTGAAGGAAGAATACGGTTATGGAATTTATGATAATTGCATCACTTCAGTTGAACTCGATCTGATGCTAAAAGACCAGAATATTAAAACCCGGTCGGGACAAGTTCCGAAAAAAATAGCCATGATTCATTGCGTTGGTTCTCGTGATGAAAAGGTGAATAATAATTACTGTTCTCGCGTTTGTTGTACAAATACGATTAAACTGGCGATTGAAATTAAAGAACAACATCCCGATTGTGACGTTTACTGCCTTTATATGGATATACGGGTGTTTGGTCGCGGTTATGAGGAACTTTACCGCACCTCTCAAGAACAATATGGGGTGCAATTTTTACGGGGTCGGTTGTCAGAAGCGAGTGAGAAAAAGGATGGCAATTTATTACTGCGCTTAGAAGATACCTTAACGGCAAAACCGATGCGATTAAGCGTTGATTTGTTAGTGTTAATGGTGGGAATGGAAGGCAACCCAGAGTTAGCAGAAATAGCGAATTTAAAATTAGGATGTGATCGCTTTTATGCCACCGCCCATCAACAATATTCTAATAATATGTCAACCCGTGAAGGTATTTTTCTAGCGGGGGCAGCAACAGGGCCAAAAGCCATTATGGAATCAATTACCGATGGTCGCTCGGCTGCCGCAGAAATTGCCAGTTTTGTTGCTCGTTATTCACAAAATTTAGCAACTCATTTGAATGGGCAATTCATAACAGAAATAGCAACATCTCTCAAATAAAAGAGGAAAAAATTATGGCAACAAAAGCGAAAAAATTTGTCTTTGGGTTGAAAGCTGATCGCCAACTCGATGGCGATAAAATGAACTCCGATTTTGTTAAAAAAGTGGTTGCTGAAGGGGGAAAAGGGGCTGTGATCGCGGCTTGTATGCAGTGTGGGACTTGTAGCGGTGGCTGTACCAATATTGATCAGATGGATATGTCCCCTCGAACTCTCATTTTAATGACACAACGAGGGGAATGGGAGAAGGTACTTAAAAGTAACGCTTTGTGGATGTGTAGTTCTTGTTATATTTGTACCTCCCGATGTCCCCGTGGGGTGCGTCCTTCTGATGTGATTGAAGCGGTAAAAGCGATCGCCATTCGCGAAGGAATTGAGAACAATTCAACTCGTTTTAATCAAATTTTTGTTGAGTTAGTGCAGAAACGAGGCATTCTGTTTGAACCAGAATTAATGCAGAAATATGGCGGTTTACAAGCCATGATCGATCAAGCAGAATTGGGCATTAAATTAACCCTTAAAGGAAAAATGTCACCGTTTCCTGCAAAAATCAAAGACCCTAAAACCTTTAGTGAAGCATTAGAAGAGGCAAAACAATCATGAAATATTCTTACTACCCTGGATGCAGTCTCCATACCACTGCTAGAGAGTTTGATATCTCCACAAAAGTTGTTATGGAGGAATTAGGAATTGAACTCAAAGAACTGCAAGATTGGTCTTGTTGTGGGGGTTCTGTTGCTGCTGGAGTTTCTCACGATGTTGGGATGGCAATGGCTGCGAGAAATGTGGTATTAGCGCAAAAAGAAAATCTGGATTTATTAACATCTTGTTCAGGATGCTATAATAAATCTGCACGGGCAGCCAAAGCCTTAGAAGATGCCGCCGAAAAAGATAGAATTTCAGTGATTTTATCGAAAATGGGATTATCAATTTCGGACTACAATATCCGTGTTAGAAATGTGGTGGATGTGTTAGCCAATGATATTGATATTACGCCCCATATTAAAAAGCCGTTAACCGGGTTAAAAGTGGTTTGTTATTATGGCTGTTTGTTAACTCGACCTGCGGATATTACGGGCTGGGATTCTCCGATTGTTCCGATGTCAATGGATAAACTTTCAGCAATTTGTGGGGCAGAAGTCATTGATTTTTCCTTAAAGACAAAATGTTGTGGTGGCCCGATTTTAGTTTCTCAACAGGATATCGCCTTTGACCTAACTAAACAACTCTTAGATGAGGCAAAATTTCAGGGCGCGGATTGTATTGTTTTAGCTTGTCCCTTGTGCGATACGAACTTAGAACTACGTCAAGGAGAAATTGAGAAAAAATACAATATTTCTTACAATTTACCAATTTTATATATCACCGAAATTATCGGATTAGCATTAGGAATAAAACCCGGAAAATTGGGCATGAATAAGCATATTGTTTCCCCTCAACCTGTTTTAGCTAAATTGGGATTGTGAACTTGAGGGTTGACTGATTACTGATGCGCGGGCGGGCTGACCCCGCCCCTACGGTTATGAACAACTACAAACCGATCAAAAACAATCTTGGCACAGCTTTTCAGGGGTTAATAGCAGGAATCATTATCACTAGCAATAGCATAATTTTTCCCGGCTTTTTCCCTTTAAAAGCACTTTCTAAAACTGCTTTAGATTCTAAAACCCAACAAGCTATGATTGACTCGATTAATGATGAATATCGCGCCAGAGCTTTGTATAATGCGGTTATCCAAAAATTGGGTTCAGTTCGTCCATTTAGCAATATTGTTCAATCGGAAAATAATCATGTCAATCTTTGGGTCAACTTATTTGCTCACTATGGAATGCCTGTTCCCAATGATACATTTTCTGGTCATATTTCCGTACCTGATACCTTAAAAGAAGCTTGTCAAATGGGAGTAGAAACCGAAATTGATAACGTAAAAATGTATGATAATTTTTTAAGTTTTGTTACCCAGCCCGATTTAAAAGCCGCCTTTACTCAACTGCGTCAAATTTCTCAGGAAAGGCATTTACCCGCCTTTGAACGCTGTCAAACTCAACCGAATAGAGGTCAAGGACACTTTTTTTAAGGGTGAAAGAACCTAAATTCTTGAGTTTAAAGTTGACGCTATCCTGAGAAATTGTACGATCAGCTACTTCAAATCTGAAAAATATTCGAGTATGATCAATTCTCAAAAGCCAGTATTTTCAAATCTTGCTTGCTGAATTGAGGGAAATTTGATGAACTCTATAATCGAGTTAACAAGCATCTTCCCCTTGCCACAACCCATCGATTACGATCCAACAGTTGCTTCCGATGAAGGGAAAAGAGCAGAAGATATGGGTTGGCTAGGGAGTCAACCTATCTGGGAAAGCCTGCCAGAAAGCGCGATGCAAGCAATTTCCCAATTGTTTTATCGCTTCCAAGTCGAAGCAGGAAGTCTGATTTATCGAGAAGGACAAACTCCCATCGGGCTATATCTGCTCAAGCTGGGAAAGGTGGAAATCTTTCAACAATCGCCCATTGGTAAATTGTCGATCCGCGATCGCCACCCTGGAGATTTATTTGGCTATACACTGGTGGCGAGTTCCGATGAAGGAACGTACCATAGTAGTGCGATCGCCCTGACAGCCAGTGAAATCCTGTTTTTACCCCAAAACCAGTTTTTGGAATTGGTGATAGACTATCCTGCTATTCAACAAGCGATCTATTCCCTGTTGATGCGAGACTTAGATGATCTTGCCAGCCGCATTGCTTGGGAAGAAGAACGCATTCGAGGCTTGCAACCCTACATCCAAGATATTCCCACCGGGGAAATGATTCTGGGTCATAGCAAAGCTACCCAAAAACTCGCTCAAAAAATCGATCAAGCCGCATCTACGTTAACGCCTGTGGTGTTTCAAGCCCAACCGGGTAGCGGAAAAACCTTTTTAGCGGGATTGATCCACCTGCGTTCTCAATTAGCTGACCGACCCTTTGCTGAATTAGATTGTGCCGAACTTCCCCATACCGCAGATGGTAGACTCAATACCGATGTCTTATTTGGCAGAACGGGAAATCAACCGGGTATTCTGGAATTATTAGAACAGGGAACCTTATTACTCGATAACGTTCAGGTTTTAAGTGAAGGCGATCGCACTCGATTAATTCACTATTTGAAAACAGGATTAATTATCCCCAATCATGGCATATTAAACCACCATCAATTATCTCACGAACCACCTCAACCCGTTCAATCTTGGGTGCGTTTAATTTTTGCCTCTGCCAACAAACTCATTTTTCCCGATATTGAAATTATTTCAATTAAACTATTAACTTTACCCCAACGGAAAGCCGATATTCCCGAATTTGCCGAATACTTTCTGAATCAATTTTGTCGGGAACAAAATCGCCCTCTTCTGCAATTGGATCGGGCAGATTTGCGCCGTTTGATGAGTTACGAATATCCCGGCAATTTAGCAGAATTAGCCGAAATATTGCACCGTGCCGTGATGATGACCCCCATCGGACAATCGGTGATTCCAGAACAAGCTTTGTGGTCAGTAGAATCTAGGAAAAATGCCTTTCGGATTGATTTGCTCACCCATGTTCCAGGGTTGCGGAAATTGTTGTTGAGTCATTGGTATCCCGAAGGGATCTGGATCTTGATGATGGCAATTTTCATCCCCGTTACAATTTTAGGTTTTATCGGTTCCCAATCACGAGATAACAGCATTACCCTCAACTTATTTTGGGCTTGGTGGTGGCCTGGTTATCTATTTTTATTCGCCTTTGTGGGGCGAGTTTGGTGTGCTATCTGCCCGTTTATGATTGTGGGTGAATGGATGCGCCAACTTTCCCTGTGGTTATTTCCCCGTCAGCAACTCACCTGGAATACCTCATGGCTCAATCGTTGGGGTGCGTGGATATTATTTGCCGGGTTTGTAATCATTTACCTGTGGGAAAAACTGTGGGATTTGCCCCATCATGCCTATCTTTCTGCTTGGTTATTATTAACAATTACGGCTGGGGCTGTGATTTGTAGTTTAATTTATGAACGTCGGTTATGGTGTCGCTATCTCTGTCCTATTGGTGGCATGAATGGGATGTTTGCCAAACTGTCGATAACGGAATTGCGCTCAACTCAGCAAGTTTGTGGGAGTCAGTGTAATACCTTTGGCTGTTATAAAGGCAGTACGGAAACTCCACTTAACTTTATTGATGCCTTACCCAACGAAGGACAAGCGAGTAAAGGTTGTCCGCTTTACTCCCATCCCGCCCAATTGCAAGATAACCGTGATTGTATGCTTTGTATGGATTGTTTGAAAGCTTGTCCCAATCGCTCAGGACAGTTAAATTTACGCTTTCCTGCATCGGATTTATTAGATGATCATCAAGGTTTTTGGGCAGAAGTAGCCCTGTTATTACTATTATTTGGGGGTGTGTTTATGCACCATTCCCAGACTATTTTAGGTTGGTGGGGATGGGAAAATTTACCTGTCGATGCCGATCATTTTCTAAGCAGTTTACCCATCACTTTAGCATTACTCAGTATACCTGCTATTTTAACATTAGGAACTCATGCGATCGCTCGCTTTTTTGATCCTGAACAACCCAGTTATTTAACGATTATTTACGCCTATCTCCCGTTTGTTTTGGCTGCCAATTTAGCCCACTACGTTCCTTCTTTTATTACCGAAGCCGGACAAATTCTCCCCGTATTAGCTCGTTCTTTAGGATATAGTGGGGCAGGATTACCCACTCTAACTTGGAGTTTAGATGTGGCTCAATTTCTGCAAGGGGTAACACTACTTTCCGCATTAGTTTTTAGCCCTTATCCTCTGCTACGAATTACCAAACAAAGCGACGAAGCAACCGGGATACAAAGACTAATCAGTAACCTGCCTCATTTATTATTCATGGCTGGATTAACTGTTTTATTATTCAAGTTAATGATTTAAAAGGGAAGCATGGGATGAGTTTAGCATTAAGAAATCTCCTGATTTTAGCTGGATTTAGTAGAGACGCGCCATACCGCGTAGTGCTATAAACCTTGTTTTTGGGCTGGATTTGAAGCACGATAAGTATAATTACTGATTGAAAATCTTTTGCAATCAGTTATACTACTAAATGACAATATAATCATAAATATTGAAAAAACGCCGAAAACCTTTTTAATCCTCAGTCATCAGACAAACTCTTTACAGAACTATGTGGGCAAGTTCAATTACAGCTTATTTCCATTACTTAGGTTTTATGTTAGCGTTTGCGGCTCTCACAGTAGAGAGTTTTAACTTAAAAAAAGAAATGACCCTAAATGAAGCCAAAAAAGTTGCTTTTGCGGATCTGGTTTATGGGATAGCAGCCACCTTAATTGTAATTACAGGAGTCTTAAGAGTTTTATACTTTGGAAAAGGAACAGATTATTACCTCAATAATCCATTTTTTTACGCAAAAATGGGGATATTTATCCTCGTTAGTTTATTATCATTGTATCCTACATTTACCTTTATTTTATGGTTTAAAAATCTACAAAATGGTAAAGCTCCTTGCTTAGAATCTTCCAAACTGAATCGACTGTCCTGGTTAATCAAAGGAGAATTAATCTGTTTTACATTCTTGCCTTTATTTGCAGCAATTATGGCTCGAATTAGTTAATCAATCAACGGAGAAAAATTATGCAGCTTTCCAAAAATAATTTACAGGATAAACAAAACCCAATTTATGATGTTATAGTGATTGGTGGCGGTGCTGGTGGACTTTCGGCAGGAATTTATTTAAAACGTTATCGCCTTTCTAGTTTAATGATTGATAAAGGCAAAGCTCGGTCATTTTGGATGCAGGAATTACATAATTATTTGGGTTTACCTCCCGATACACCCGGACGAGTTTTATTACAACGGGGAAAAGAACATTATGCTAGTTTAGATGGGGATTTTCTCAACGGTTTTGTTGAAGAAGTCATCGATGAAGGACAAACCTTTGCCATTAAAGTCAAAGTCGGTCGTCAAAATAGTATTGAAGCGGTGTTTCGTTCAAAATACTTAATTGCTGCAAGCGGAATTATCGACTATTTACCTCCCTTAGATGATATGCGAAACGTTTACGAATATGCGGGTTATAACCTGCACGTTTGTATGGTCTGTGATGGGTATGAAATGATTGATAAAAAATGTGGTTTTTTTGCTGGGAGTGAAGTCGCAATTGAAGAAATGGTATTTAATTTAAGTTGGTTTACTCCTTATATTACTATTTTTACCCATGGAGTATTTACCATCAGTGAACCTCTGAGAAATAAATTAAAAGAATATGGTTATCCAATCATAGAAACCCCCATTCATCAATTTGTCGGAAAAAATCATAAAATGACCGGAGTTGAGTTAACCGATGGAAGCTTAATTGAGTTAGAAACTGGATTAATTTCGATGGGATCTCGCTATCATAATACCTATCTTAAAGATATTAATCTGGAACTACAAGGAAATAATTTACTCACTGATAAAATGTGTCGAACTTCTCACCCTAGAATTTTTGCAATTGGGGATTTAAAAGTGGGGTTAAATCAAGTTATAATAGCAGCAGGAGATGGAGCATTAGCTGCTACAGCAATTTGGCGAGAAATTCGTCGGACTACCGGAGCAAGACCTTGGCTAGAAAACCTAGCCTAATAATGCTATTCAAAACAGATTAACTGATGATTTAAACCCAGTATACTATCAGGAGGCTAATTTAAAATGTCTGAATCCTTATCCACTCAAAAGTTAGATTATAATAGCGATACTTACCGTGATAGTTTCAGCCGAATTAACGGAATTGTGATTGAAGGAGAACAGGAAGCCTATGATAATTTTATCAGTTTGGCTGAACTTTTGCCCGAATTTTCCAAAGAATTAATGAAGTTAGGTAAAATGGAACAGGGTCATCGTAAAAGTTTTGAAGCCTGTGGTAAAAACTTGAATGTTATTCCTGATTTAGAAATGGCAAAGTATTTTTTTGCTGATTTGCGCCAATTATTTCAAACAGCAGCAACTACCTCAAAAATTGCAACTTGTTTGTTAATTCAATCCTTAGTCATTGAATCCTTTGCGATCGCAGCTTATCATAACTATATTCCCGTTGCCGATAATTTTGCTCGAAAAATTACTCAATCTGTCGTTAAAGATGAATACCACCATCTTAACTTTGGAATTCTTTGGCTCAAACAACACTTTCAAGAGATCAAAGCCGAACTAGAAACCGCAAATCGTCAAATTTTACCCATCATCTTGCGAATGCTCAATCAAGTTGAATCTGATGTTAAAGTGCTCGGAATGAACAAACTCGAACTCATCGAAGAATTTATGGTTCATTATGGAGAATCTCTCCATCAAATCGGCTTTAAAACCACCGAAATTTTACGACTTTCTAGCCAAGCGTTAACCGCTTAAAAAATACGATACTGTAAGGTGCGTAAGGTTTCTTTTTACGCACCACTTCCATCAATTTTATTCTTCAAAAGAGCCATAAAAAGAATAGGAACAAAGAACAGGATTTAATTCTTTTTTCCTTTATCTAATTTAGGAAAACCCCCCTTCTGATAAATAGCAATTTGTTCAGGAGTTTGTAAATCCATAAAATCCGCTAACACACTATAGGTAACACATTGAACTTCTGGTTTCCCACAAACCTCCTCCGCAAAGCGAAATAGCGCTTTCCAGTAAGCACCTTGATTCCAATCGGAAAAATGATGACCGATATGCACAGGTGCACGGTTTCCTAAATAGTTACTTTGGAAATATTTTAAATAGGTTTGAAACATATCTTCTTCATAACGTTTGGCATTACTAGAGTTAGGTTTTCCCTTAGAATGGGCATAGTAAAAGTTATAATCCATTGATAAAACATTTTTGCGAGTCATCGCTGTTGTAAGAGAAGCCAAGGGGAAATTCCAAACCCCATTTTCAAGTTTTGGCCAATAATTCGCGGCGGCGACTCGGCTAGTATCATAACGAAATCTTCTTTTTTTCAAGGTTTTATATAAACCCGGACTCTGACCCAACTCAGGAGCACGAAATCCTTGAATTGCACTGACATCAAATGCCAAAGACCCTTTTAAATTGTTGATTTTGTAAGCATTAAAAATAAATTGATTAAAATAGTCAAATTCTCGCGTCCAGTCCGCCTCACTCCAGCGACTCCCATCAAAATGACCCACCGCATGGGAGCCAATTTCATGACCTTCTTGGTAGGCTTTGTTCAACTGTTCCAGGCGCAGATTAATCTCTTCGGGAGTGCCACCCCAACCAATGGCAGACCGTCCCCGACCTTTTCCCCCAGGAGGGGTATAGAGATTGCGTTTCTCATTATTTACAAAGTAAACCCCGCTAATAAAATAGGTAAAGTGAGCCTGAATATTCTTTTTTGCCATAGTTTGAGTGAAATTGCGAGATTTTTTCCACGCATCCAGGGAGCGAGAACCATCAAAAGCCAGTAGAACAAACTGAGGGGGACGACCGACCGGGGTAATCAGTTTTTTATCCTGCATCTTTTTATACAACAAGCGGGCATTCTGGCGAGTTGACACACAAGTGCTGCTATCGTTAGCTTGGTTACAGGTTGGGATAAGCTCTTTAGGAAAAAGCCCTAACGCTTCATTTCCATCAACGCAGTAGCCCAGAATTTGATTGAAGCGACTCCCATCAGGACAACGTTTTTGTCCATAGGCTTTGAGGAACAAGGCTTCCGGCCATTGTTGGGTATTACAAACACTCCCCCCATTCAAGCCTTGACATTTTTGTACCATGCGCTGGGTAAACGGCCCAAAAGCATTTTCACCGTTAGAATAGAAGTAACCTCCTAACCCATTAACAGGTTTTTCTTCGATGGGTTGCGGTGGTTTTGGTGTTGGGGAGACGGCAACGTTAAGGGTTTTAGTCGGTGGAAAAAGCGAGGTGGAATTGGCACAACCCCACAATATTAAGGACGAAGTAATATAAATAAAGCGTTGATACAACCCTTTCAACATTTTTAACACTCTTCAATACAATTTCAAACTTTAATCATATTATTTCTTGAACCTTCGGAGTCAACTTTTCAAATCGTAGAGGCGTTCACACTCCACCACAAAATGTTATAATCAATGCAAATCATTAATTCTAATAACATTACCTCAGAATCACTTATTTTTTAAAACCATGGTAGCAAATCAACAGCAAAATTACATTTCTCTCGAAGATTATCTAGCAGGGGAAGAAACCAGCCCTATCAAACACGAATATATTGACGGGCAAGTTTATGCAATGGCAGGGGCCAGTGATGCTCATGTTACCATTTGCTTAAACTTAGCTTCAGCCTTAAGAAATCATGTTCGAGGACGGGGTTGTCGTGTCTATATGTCCGATATGAAAGCCCAAATTGATACAGCTAATATTTATTACTATCCTGATATTTTAGTGACTTGTGATCCGAGAGATCGAGAATTAACAAATTATAAAAAATATCCTTGTTTAATTGTTGAAGTTTTATCCCCAAAAACAGAAGCCTTTGACAGAGGTGATAAATTTGCCGACTATCAACAATTAGAAACGTTACAAGAATATATTTTAATTAACCAAAAACGTCAGCGTGTTGAATGCTTACGTCGAAATCCTGAAGGTCTTTGGGTCTTACAATTCTACCACCCAGGGAGTGAAATTCATTTAAAAAGTATTGATTTTCGCACTCCTATTGACGCTTTATATGAAGATGTCACCTTTGAAGATAATCGTGATTAATAATATTAATCTCAATGAAATCTGTTAGACTGATGTACATAATAGAAAAGGAGGAAAACTCAATGACAACGATTCAATCAATGGCAATAAAGTCCCTTTATGAACAGGATTTTTATGAGTGGCTACAAACCAATATAAACTTATTAAGAGAGAGAAATTTTGCCGATATAGATTTAGAAAATATCCTAGAGGAACTGGAAAGTATGGGGAGAAGTGAGAAAAATGCTTTAAAAAGTAATCTGAGAATACTTCTGATGCACTTACTCAAGTATAAATATCAGCCGGAAAAACGAACAAATAGTTGGGTGTACACCATTATAGAACATCGAATACGCCTCGGAGATACTTTCACAACCAGTCCGAGTTTATATCGTTTTTTTGAAGAGATTTTTAATGAATCTTATCAAAATGCTAGGAAACTAGCCGCAGGTGAAACAGGTTTATCGATTAATGAATTTCCCCCAGAGTCTCCCTTTACGGTAGAAGAAGTTCTTAATACTGATTTTTTACCGTCTGACAAGAATTGACAAAAAAATGAGCAGTAGGGACACAATATATTGTATCCCTATTTTCCGCCTACGCTAAACCCTGAGATACAAAACCCGCCCAATATTGGGGACTGACAAAGGGTAATGGTTCCCGACAAAGTAAGTCTAATCGTAATCGTTGAATTTTAACCATTTCTGTTTGATTTTCGCCCCAGTTTTGCTGCTCAAAATAAGCCTCTAATTGTTGTTTATAGTTAGCATATAATTGATCTCCTGTCAAATTACGCAGCTTAAATTGGGCTTGACGAATCGCTTCTGAACGGCTTTCCCCTCGTTTCCTGGTTCCACCAGGGAATGCCCACAGGAGGCTCTGCCTCCGATAACAGCAGGCGGAGCCTGCAAAAAGGCATTGCTAGGTGGAACCTAGCAACGAGGGGGACGAGGGGTAGTATAATCATCAATGCAGTCAACCCTAAAAACCAAAGTAAAATTAAATCGAGATGGGACGTAGCCGCTATAAAGTATTAGAAGATAGACCCCATTTTGTGACTTGCACAACCGTTAACTGGATTCCCATTTTCAGCCATCCAGAATTTGCTCAAATTATCCTTAATTCCTTAAAGTTTTTACACGACCAACAGCGCTTAATTTTACACAGCTACGTTTTAATGGAGAACCATCTACATTTAATTGGAACTGCTGAAAACTTATCCAAAGAAATCAGAACCTTTAAATCCTTTACCGCTCGTTCTATTATTGATCAACTCAAGCAAAATCAAAGTCATCATCTATTAACTCAACTTAAAGCCGCTAAACTCCCCCATAAAACTGATCAAGACTATCAACTTTGGTAAGAAGGCTTTCATCCTCAAGCTATCCTCACAGAAGAAATGTTATGGCAAAAATTAGACTATATTCATAACAATCCAGTTAAACGTGGTTATATTGACGATCCCCTCCATTGGCGATATTCCAGTTATCGAAACTATCAAGATTTACCCGGATTAATTCCCATCGAAATCATTTCATAAACCCCTCCACCCTCTGGTTCCCTGGTTCTACCAGGGAATGCCTACCGGAGGCTCTGCCTCCAATAAGCTGCTACGCAGCTTGATTTAACAAACAGCATTTCCTTTGTTTTTAATTTTACGATGCCAATTAATAATAAGCTCTCCTTCATTTAATAATTTATGTAACAAGTCTTCTAGCTGCTCAACTGATTCAAATAGTCGATGAGCTATATATTCTTTGGCTGAATGCCAAACCAGTTCAATTAAATTAAAGTCAGGGCTGTAAGGAGGTAAAAACTCTAACCTAATATTGGGCATTTCTGCTTCTATTTTTTTTAAAATTTCTTTCTTTTTATGAAAACTAGCAATGATTTTACTCATGCGATCGCAAGTACATCTTTACCAGAAACTTTCCATAAAGATCCAGCAGA
Source organism: Planktothrix tepida PCC 9214 (assembly GCF_900009145.1). NCBI lineage: Bacteria > Bacillati > Cyanobacteriota > Cyanophyceae > Oscillatoriales > Microcoleaceae > Planktothrix > Planktothrix tepida. Next base: position 18,231 of record NZ_LN889812.1, on the reverse strand, counting down.
TAGAATTTTAGTAGCGATCGCTAAACGATATGGTATTCCCTTAGTAACTTATGATAGCAAAATTTTGAGCTATCCCCTTGTACAGACTATCTGGTAGTTAAGATAAAAAAGGGAAATCTAATAGAGGAATATATTATGCAACTACTCGAAACTAACACAACCCAAAAACGCACTTACACCCCGGAAGAATACCTCACCCTAGAGGAAACCGCAGAATATAAAAGCGAATATCACGATGGAGAAATTATACCGATGACGGGTGGCACCACCAACCACAACCAAATTGCAGGAAACTTTTACAAAAAATTCCCTTTGACCATCAAAGAACAAAAATATCGGCTATTTATCGGCGACGTTCGCCTCTGGATACCCGCCACCCGACGCTATGTTTATCCTGATGTGATGGTAATTCAGGGAAAGCCTACTTACCAAGGAAAAAATACCACCACTGTCACTAACCCCACCATTATCGTTGAGGTTTTATCAAAATCAACAGAAGGTTACGATAAAACTGATAAATTTCGCTTTTATCGCTCTATTCCTACATTCCAAGAATATATTTTAATTGACCAAAATGCTTATTATTTGGAACACTATTCAAAAACGGGAGAAAAACAATGGAGATTTACCGAATATGACTCAGATCAGGATATTATCTCTCTGAGTTCCGTTGAATTCCAATTTACTTTAAGCGAACTTTATGAACAAGTAGATTTTTCGGAAATTGAAGAGACGGAAATTGAAGAGACGGAACTTGAAGCATAACTTGAATCATCCAGGAACAATATCAGGGTTATCCTACCCCCGATATAGTAAGCCCTTCAGGGCTTTGAGCCGTCAACCCGTCACTACGAAGTGTTAAATTATGATAACGTTGCTCATTTGATTCCTATATAGTCATATAATCTCCATGAGTTCGCAAATCTGAAGAGAAACTGAGGGTTTCAGGAGGAAAGCAAATGCGGATCATGTTGATTCAACCGAATTATCACTCTGGCGGGGCTGAAATTGCCGGAAATTGGCCTGCGAGTTGGGCTCCTTATGTGGGGGGTGCGTTGAAAACCGCAGGGTTTACCGACATCGAATTTGTCGATGCGATGAGTAACTTTATTGAGGATGACGAATTAGCGAAAATTTTGCAAGATCGTCAACCGGATGTGGTCTTAGCAACGGCCATTACTCCGATGATTTATAAGTCTCAAAGTACCCTGAAATTAGTTAAACAAATTTGCCCGAATGCGAAGGCAATTATGGGCGGTGTTCACCCCACTTATATGTATCGGGAAGTGTTGAGTGAAGCGCCTTGGGTGGATTATATTATTCGGGGAGAAGGGGAAGAAATTACGGTTAATTTATTAAGAGCGATCGCTAATGGTACTGATAAAATAGACCGTCAAACTATCTTAGGAATTGCTTTTTTAGATGAAGGCAGAGTGGTGGCAACTCCAGCCCATCCTCCGATTAAAGATTTAAACACTTTAACCCCAGATTGGAGTTTATTAGATTGGGATAAATATATTTATACTCCTCTCAATACGAGAGTTGCGGTTCCCAATTATTCCAGAGGTTGTCCCTTCCGGTGTCGGTTTTGTTGTCAATGGAAATTCTGGCGCAAATATCGCTCTCGGTCGCCGAAACATTTTGTGGATGAAATTGAAACCTTAGTAAAAGAGCATAATATTGGATTTTTCATTTTAGCTGATGAAGAACCGACGATCAATAAATCAAGATTTATGGCATTATGCAATGAATTAATTGATCGCAATTTAGGGGTACATTGGGGAATTAATACGCGCGTTACGGATATTCTCAGAGATGAAAAAGAACTCCCGTTATATCGCAAAGCGGGATTAGTTCATGTGTCATTAGGAACGGAAGCTGCTGCTCAATTAAACTTGAATTTATTCCGTAAAGAAACGACCATTGCGGATAATAAAAAAGCCGTTCAATTGTTGCGAGAAAATGGGATTTTGGCGGAAGTTCAGTTTATTATGGGATTACCCAATGAAACCCCAGAAACCATTGAAGAATCCTATCGCATGGCGCGAGATTGGAAAGCAGATATGACCAACTGGAATATGTATACTCCTTGGCCGTTTTCTGAACTGTTCCAAGATTTAGCAGATAAAGTGGAAATTCGGGATTATTCCCATTATAATTTCGTCACTCCGATTATTAAACCCGATAATATGACGCGGGAAGATGTTCTTAAAGGAGTGCTGCGGAATTATGCCCGATTTTATTCTTGGAAGTTTCTGGAATATTGGTTTGAAAAAGATCCGTTTAAACGCCGTTATTTACTCGGTTGTCTGTGGGCATTTGTGAAAACAACCCTTAATAAACGATTCTATAATTTAAGCCGGGTGAAACAAAAAGGATTGCATACCGAGGTTGAATTTGGCTTTGATGAATCTAAGATTTTAAGTGCTGAACAAATGGCACAATTTAAACAGCATACTCCCGCAGATATAGACTCTATCGGTACAATTTCAGCCTGTGGTGCGCCCAATGATTTATCTGAATGTGACAGCTATACGAAAATTCAACAAAAACATGATATAATTCAGGTAGCTGTAATTGAAGATGAAGAGGAAACCCGTCTGAACCTACGGAAAAATTTGCGATCGCAACCCGGAATAGAAGTCGCTAGTGAAGCCACAAATGCTGAAACAGGCTTGGTTTTACTCGAATCGATTGATGTTGATGTTGCGGTGGTTGATAGCACTCTACCGGATATGAATTTGGTCAAGTTTATTCGCATGGCGCGAAAAGCTCAAGGAAATTCCTATGTAATTCCCTCCAAAATTTTAGTTTTGGTAACGCCTGACCAAGAATCAATTCTATCAGAGGCGTTAGAAGCAGGAGCAAATGGCTTTTGTTTGAAAGATGCACCCATTCAAAAACTCGCCAATGCGGTGCAAACACTTTATCATCAAGGGAGTTATCAAGACCCAGCCATTACCCCTTTGATGTTAACTCCCACAACCCCAGGATAAATTTTGGTTTTAACTCAAACAAAGGCAACTGACTCCACTCATCAACATCCTGCCATTCAGGAGCAACATAAAGGGGGATATTTAATCTAAAAATTTTGTTAGGGAGGGGAAGATTTCCAAAATTTTCTGTTATCTTAAAATCTACCGAGATTCACCCCCATTGATTGATAAAACATTTATTTGGTTGAGGAGATTTTCATGACGTCTCAAGTCGCAACTTCACCTGAAAATGAACCGAAGTTAAACGGTTTAACAGTTGCGTTTTTCAGCGTAATTCATGCGTTAGCTTTATTCGCACCTTGGTGTTTTTCTTGGTCAGCTTTAGGAATCACAATATTTCTACACTGGTTTTTTGGCAGTATTGGTATTTGTTTAGGCTACCATCGTTTATTAAGCCATCGCAGTTTTAAAGTTCCCCAATGGTTAGAATATGCGATTACTTTAATTGGGGTTTGTGCATTACAAGGAGGCCCGATTTTTTGGGTCGCCGGACACCGTTTGCATCATGCTTATACGGAAGATGAAGATAAAGATCCTTACTCCGCCCGTCGAGGATTTTGGTGGAGTCATATGTTATGGATTTTCTACCCTCGTCAAACCTTTTTTGATGCTGACCATTACAAACGATTTGCCCCTGATTTAACGCGAGATCCGTTTTATTGTTGGTTAGATCGTTATCATCTGTTACTGCAAATTCCCATTGCTGTGCTACTTTACAGCATTGGCGGTTGGTCATGGTTGGTTTATGGCGTATTTTTACGGGCTGTGCTGTTATGGCATAGCACCTGGTTTATTAACTCCGTGACCCATATGTGGGGATACCGTACCTTTGACACCGATGATAATTCTCGTAACCTTTGGTGGGCGGCAATTTTCACATACGGAGAAGGATGGCATAATAACCATCACGCCTATCCTAATGTGGCGAAAGCGGGTTGGAAATGGTGGGAAATTGATATGACTTGGTGGTCAATTTGGGTATTAAAAACCGTTGGTTTAGCTCAAAAAGTAATTTTACCTCCAACTCAACGGGCGACGGAAACTTAAATTAACCGTGAGTCCCTTTGGGGATAGGGGGCGAGAAAACCTCGCCCCTACAAATCGTTTCAAAGGGGCAAATTTGGCTTAATCTGGATTAGAGAATCTATTCAGTCCCCTATGCCAATGTTAGAGCAAGCCAACGAATTATTTAAACAGGGAATTTCCTACTACCAAACAGGTCAATATCAAGCGGCTTTGTCCTGTTGGCAAGAAGCCCTCCAATCTTATCGAAACCTACAGGAGCATAAACGGGAAGGGGCAGCCTGGGGTAATTTAGGCGCTGTTCATGAGGCTTTATTAAGCCCAGAATTTGCCATTAATTGCTATCAACAACATTTAGCCATCTCCCGTGAAATTGATGACCCCAAAGGCGAACTGAATGCTTTAGTTAATCTCACTAATATTTATTATAATTTAAAAGAATATTCCAACGCCCTAGATTACCAAAATCAACGGTTAGCACTCGCCCGTCAATTATTAGATCCCTATACAGAAGAACAGGCATTTTCAGGATTAGGAAAAATTTATCTAGCTCAAGAACAATGGGAACAAGCCATTGACGCTTATCAACATCAATTAATCCTCGCCCAAGCTCATCAAAATTATCCCAGTCAAGGCAGTGCTTTTAATCATTTAAAATTAATCCATGAACAGTTAGAACAATGGGATCAAGTTCAAGCCTATTCTCAACAACATCAGGCTATCTTTAGACCCTTTTTAACTGAAAATCCCGGAAATATTTTACATCAAGCCGAAGCAATTGGCTTAGATCCCTTAATCGATTTTGCCGGAATAGATTTAAGCCATCTTGATTTTAGTTATGCTGATTTACGAGAAGCAAACCTCGAACAAACCAACCTCAGTTATGCCAATTTAACGTTAGCAGATTTGAGTGGAGCTAATTTAAAAGCCGCTAATTTAAACCATGCTATTTTGACCAATTCTAATTTACGGGATGCAGATTTAAGCAATGCTAATTTAATTGAAGCTGATTTACGCACCAAAATGCCAAGGGCGAATTTAAGTTATGCTAATTTAACCAAAGCCGACTTCATGAGTGCCTATTTACCCCATGCTAATTTAAGTTATGCCAATCTCACCGACACCAATTTTCAATATGCTGAGTTAACGGGGGTCAACTTCCAAGGGGCTAACTTAACCGGAGCTAATTTTAGTCGCGCCGAGATGAAAGATGCAAACGTAGAAAACGTTAATTTTACCCACGCTTTGGGAATTTCCGGCAGAATTAAATTGGAGTTAGTCAAACGAGGGGCAATTTTTGAGGAAAATGAAGATTAGGTTGGTGGAAATCTATGAATATCCAGGTTTACCCTGTAATTTTCAATTATAACCATTGACTTATATCAATAAACCTAACAATCAAAATTCCTATGACTGGTGTAGAAGGACTTTGGCCCCATAATCTCAGCCCAAATCGCTTGGCGGTATTAGAACGCAAACTTGTCCTGTGGTTACAGGAACAACCCCTACCCGCCGATATTCACGAAATGGCACTCCACTATAATAGCCATGAAGATTTGCAATTATTAACCCAAAAAGCAGCGGCTCAAGGCTGTCATTTTGCGGATTTGCAAACAACTGTTCAAGGGGTTATATCAGCAAAAACCGATAACTTTTTAGACTTAGCAGAAATTGCGGGTTTAAATCCCTTAGAAGATTTTGCTGACGCGAAACTATTAGGAGCTAATTTAAGGGGATTAACGTTAAGTGGTGCAAAACTAACAAATGCTTATTTACGCGGAGCCGATTTAAGCGATATTGATTTAACCTGTTCTGATTTAAGAAATGCAAATTTAGGAGGAGCCGATTTAAGCGGAGCATTATTAAGTGATGCGGATTTAACAGGAGCAGATTTGCATCGGGTTAGTTTAGCTTTAGCGAATTTAAGTGGCTCGAATTTAACGAATGTTAATTTAGAAGAAGCCAATTTAAGTAACTGCAATTTAAGCGATGCTAATTTAAGCGGAGCTTGTTTAAAAAATGCCGATTTATATCAAGCAGGATTAGCTTTAACAAATTTAGTCAACGTGGATTTTACGGGTGCTAATGTTAAAGAAGCTCGACTCTGGCATGATTCGGGAATTTCCGACGAAGTGAAAGCAGATTTAATCCATCGGGGTGCAATTTTTGATGAAAAGATAGAAAATATAAAACGAGATTAACTCAATTTTTCTCCGCTACAATTGTAAGGGCGAGGTTACCTCGCCCCTAAACAGGGATTATCGAACAATAAAAGCCCTTTCAATATTATTATAGAGGGTGAAGTTAATCTGATCCCTAAACTAATTGCTATGTTTGATGCCCTAAGTGAACGCTTTGAATCCGCCTGGAAAAAACTCCGAGGTCAGGATAAAATTAGTGAGTCTAATATTCAAGATGCCTTAAAAGAAGTCCGTCGCGCTCTTCTGGAAGCGGATGTTAACCTGCAAGTGGTTAAAGAGTTTGTCGCGGAAGTTGGCGAAAAAGCCCAGGGGGCGCAGGTCGTGTCCGGTGTGCGACCGGGGGAACAGTTTGTTAAGATTGTCCATGATGAATTAGTCAATGTGATGGGGGAAAGTAACGTTCCCCTTGCCCAAGCGGACACGGCTCCAACAATTATTTTAATGGCGGGGTTACAAGGAACAGGAAAAACCACCGCAACAGCTAAATTAGCTCTGCATTTAAGAAAAGAAAATCGCACCGCTTTGTTAGTTGCAACGGACATTTATCGACCTGCCGCGATTAATCAATTAATCACATTAGGAAAACAAATTAACGTTCCTGTGTTTGAAATGGGAACCGATACAGACCCGGTAGAAATTGCCCGTCAAGGGGTAGAATATGCCCGAAATCACGATATTGATACCGTTATTATTGACACCGCCGGACGTCTGCAAATCGACCAAGATATGATGGCGGAATTAGCGCAAATTAAAGAAACCATTGAACCCCATGAAACCTTGTTAGTGGTTGATGCCATGACAGGTCAAGAAGCCGCTAATTTAACCCGTACTTTTAATGACCAAGTGGGGATAACCGGGGCTATTTTAACCAAAATGGATGGGGATAGTCGTGGTGGGGCGGCGCTGTCAATTCGTCGGGTATCTGGTGCTCCGATTAAATTTGTGGGGGTTGGTGAAAAAGTCGAAGCTCTACAACCGTTTTATCCTGACCGAGTTGCTTCTCGAATTTTAGGCATGGGCGATATTTTAACGTTAGTTGAAAAAGCCCAAGAGGAATTTGACTTGGCAGATGCTGAGAAAATGCAGGAAAAAATTGTTACGGCAAAATTCGATTTTACCGACTTCCTGCGTCAAACTAGAATGATGAAAAATATGGGGTCTTTGGGGGGATTAATTAAGTTAATTCCGGGGATGAATAAGATTTCCCAAGACCAATTAGACCAGGGAGAAGCGCAACTCAAACGTTCAGAAGCGATGATTAATTCCATGACCGTTGATGAACGCAAAAACCCCGATTTATTAGCCAGTTCTCCCTCCCGTCGCAAACGCATTGCTAAAGGGTCTGGAATGCAAGAAAAAGATGTGATGAAGTTAGTGAGTGACTTCCAGAAAATGCGGGTGATGATGCAACAAATGAGTCAAGGAATGATGCCCGGAATGGGTATGCCTGGAATGGGTATGCCGGGGATGGGTATGCCCGGAATGGGTGGCATGAGAGGGGGTTATCCAGGTGCTCCTAAAGCTAAGAAAAAGAAAGAGAAAAAGAAAAAAGGTTTCGGACAACTTTAACCCTTCCCCTCGTTCCAAGGTTCTACCTTGGGAATGCCAACCGGAGGCTCTGCCTCCGATTCTTTTTAGGGGATTAAATAATCTATTAAAATAGCCAGTATTTAGGGTTCATTCTTATACAATCTAATTCATTAAGGTTGAGGCTTTAATGTAATCACAGTCACTTCTGGCGGACAATTCCAACGTCCCGGTAAATAGGTTCCTAAACCTCGATTTACATAGAGATAATTCTCTCCAACTTGATGTAATCCTGATGCCCAATTCCAATGTTTATAAACTGATTTACAATGAGAAATAAAAGGAATCCACCGCCGTAAAGGTTTAGGAATACGGCGACGAATGGGAGGTAAGAAAGAGGGTAATACTCCTAATTTGGGTAATACAATTTGACCGCCGTGAGTATGACCCGATAGTTGTAAATCAACTCGCCATTGCTTTAAAATTTCGGCAGTATCGGGGTTATGACTTAAAATAATTCTAGGGATGGTTTCATCTAAGGTATTCATTATCGGTTGAGGTTGGAATTGTTTAGATTTTAAATCTCCTAACCCAACTAAGGCAAGTTCTGAATCGAAAGGATAAACAACTTGATTACAAAGTACCTGGATTCCAATTTGATTTAAAGCTTCAGTAACGATTGTTTTAGAATGATGATAATAATGATCATGGTTGCCTAAAACGGCATAAATTCCTGATTTACTCGATAATTGTTTGAGGTAAGTTGTCAGTTGAGTAATCGGTTGAGGATCATGGGTGACATAATCCCCCGTTAATACAATTAAATCAGGTTTTGCTGCATTGGTAACAGCGATCGCTTCTTTTAACAATTGTTTAGATAATCGCAACCCATCATAATGAAAATCTGACATCTGTACGATTCTAATCCCCTTTAATTGAGGCGGTAGATTAGCAATAGCAACCGTTAATCGTTCTACCTTTAATTTTCCTGTTAACAGTGGATACATTGAGTTAACCTTAAATGTTTAATTTCAGTGTAGCGCACCTTCAAAAGTAGCTAAAAATTAGGCAAAATCAATATTTAATAATATGAAATCTTTAAATGTTTGCTACGCATCCATATTGTGTAGAGACGTGCCATGGCACGTCTCTACGTGGGATTTACGGATCATCTGTATCATCTATTTAGAGGGAAGGCTATTCCAGCAGGAAACGGATTTGTGTCTCCTTGGCAAACCCAAGCTGCCCAAAAATAAGGATGATTTAAAACTTGAGTATTAGGATTATTATTGATATAATCAGGACTCCAATTCAATTCTGTTTTGAGTTCTTCTAAAATCTCTTGACCTAAAGGAAATTGTTGTAATTCTTGAATAGTCACAGAACGAATATAATTTTGAGCCGTTGTTAACGCTTCATACCGACCATCACCGGATTTTAATAAATCTAAGAATTGATTCATTAATAATATACTGGCTTTCGTGGGAACTGACCATAAACTCATCACTAAAGTTTTACAACCTGCCACTGCAAACGCTCGACGTAATCCAAATACTCCCTCACCAATTTTAACATCTCCTAACCCACTTTCACAAGCAATTAATATGGTTAATTCATTTTGCCATAAATCCAAAACTGCCACATCTTGGGCGAATAAAAACCCTTTTCCGGCTTCGGGGGGTAAATCTCCTCCTAATTTCCAAGTATTAGCCCCTGCTAAGGCTAAACCTGAACGCATTAGGGAGTTATCAATAGAAGTAGAAGAAAAGCGATCGCGATTCCTTAAACCTTGAATTTGTTCCCCCCTAACTCCACTTAATAAAGGGGGAATAGATGAATTTTTAGTTTCGGAATTATCGATAATTTTTTGAACGATAGGAATAAAGTTCTGTAACCAAGTTGCTGTATTGATATCGCCCTGTTTTTCAAAAATATCAATAACAGTTTCCATGCAATTGATTAAGGTTTGATTTAATAAATTCGGCTGATTCTGTAAAATCTCCTCTTCCTTGCCAGTGGGAGATTGCAATAATAATGCAATTAAGTTAAAATAAGGATTATCCCCAGAATTAAAATAACCGTGAGTGGCAATTAACAAAATACTTGGACAATTTAAACGACTGAACAACGATTCTAAAGCTTCTTGTTGCAAATAAGGTTTAACGCCTAATTTTTTCGCTACAATTTTCGCTAATATTCCCGTTTGTGAAGGCGGATCAAAATATTCCCCACCCCAGCGTTTAATCACATCATTCGTAGTCAGCCCTTCAGGGCTTTTCTGAGGGCTTAAGCTCTCACTACTAGATAAATTAAAGTCAGGATCAGCCACAATCAAAGGAGAAGAAGCAGGACGTTCTGTTTGAACCATCCTCCGCAGAATATCTCGCCCTGCACTTAAATAACTAATTTGATACTGATCCATTAATAACCGTTTTCCACTATTGTCTAACGGTATAATTCCAAAGGGAACTAGACTTAATTCTGCATCGGGAGCGATAATTAAATGGGAATATTCGGCTAAATTCACCTGTTCTAAAATAGGATTATAAATCGCCTCTCGTAATTTTATCCCCGCTTCTTGATAAGGTTTCTGTTGAGGAGGTTTTGCTTTTCGGCGTATTCCTAACTCTTTTAATCTCAGATCAGAAATTGTTTCTCGAAATACCTTAATTAACCGATCAATGGGTTCTGCCTCTCCTAATAAAATCATCTGCACTGCATCGGGTTGTTGAGCAGGTAAAACAAACGCCAAATATTGGGCAGGTTGCCATTGATCTGCTTTAAAATCATAGACATTAAACCGCACAAACTCCACTAAAGCAGAACCTTCGGGTAATGCTAATGCCACTGCCCGTCTGTCGGTTTCTTGGTCTTGGAGTTGAATTTCTGGAACTTGGGAAGCGAGTTGTTTTTCAATTTGTTCACATTCTTTTTGTAATTCTGCAACTAATTGTTGATGTTCACGGTGACGAAGACGATACTGTTCTTGGGGTTCTTGGGGTTGGATAAAAGGCGGATCAAACATTAGATGGGTTAGCTTTTCTCGTAAGGATCGTAACCGTTGAAATTCCGGTTGCAGGTGGGAATACCGTTCACTATAAATGGCAAAATTAAACGCAGCTAAGGCAGTGGCGGTGATACATTTACGTTGAAGAACAACATCTAAAGCGATTTTTGCAGCTTCGGGAGAGTCGGAAAAATAAATTGAAATTAAGGAAAGGAAACGATCAAAATTTTCTCTAATATTATCAATATAGATGAGGCGCTCACGTTCTGAACTATAAGCAAAATTTGCACGCAAGAGGCGATCATCCATTGCGATCGCTTGCTGCATTAATTCTAAAGCTTCCGTTGGACGATAGGTTTTAATTAATAATATTGCTAAATTAATTAAACTGGTAACAACATCAGGGTGATCACCTGGAAAGAGCCGTTGCTGCATTGCTAAAGCTTGCTGAAACAAAGGTTCAGCTTGACTCAGCCTACCTTGATACTGATAGAGTTCTGCTAAATTATTCAGGCTTTTGGCAAGATCGGGATGATTGCCTGGAAAGAGCCGTTGCTGCATTGCTAAAGCTTGCTGAAACAAAGGTTCAGCTTTACTTAGCTTGCCTTGGGAGTGGTAGAGAGATGCTAAATTACTTAGGCTGGTGGCAATATTGGGATGATCGCCTGGAAAGAGCCGTTGCTGCATTGCTAAAGCTTGCTGAAACAAAGGTTCAGCTTCACTTAGCTTGCCTTGGGAGTGGTAGAGAGATGCTAAATTACTTAGGCTGGTGGCAATATTGGGATGATCGCCTGGAAATAGTCGTTTTTGCATCTCTAAAGCTTGCTGAAACAGAGGTTCAGCTTCATTTAGCTTGCCTTGGGAGTGGTAGAGAGATGCTAAATTACTTAGGCTTTGTGCAATATCTGGGTGATCCCTTTGAAAAAGTCGTTGTCTCATCGCTAAAGCTTTCTGGTATAAAGGTTCAGCCTCATTGAGCCTGCCTTGACTTTGATAGAGATGAGCTAAATTATTTAAGCTGGTCGCCACATATGGGTGATCGCCTTCAAACAATTGTTGTTGCATTGCTAAAGCTTGCAGGTATAGAGGTTCAGCCTCATTGAGCCTACCTTGACTTTGATAGAGATGAGCTAAATTATTTAAGCTGGTCGCCACATCTGGATGATCGCCTTTAAACAGCCTTAATCTTATTTCTAAAGCCTGCTGATAAAGGGATTCAGCTTCACTGTAATGTCCTTGTAACTCATAGAGAACGGCTAAATTATTTAAGCAATTAGCTATGTGAGTATTATCCAGAATTTGCATAGCTAATTGCAAGGCTTGTTTAGCTAGAGTTATAGCTTTAGTAAACAAGCCCTGTTGATAGAGTTCAAGAATTTGGTTGTTTAACTGATCAATTATTTCCTTGATGTTCTTAGACATGATTTGCCAAATTTGGCTCAGTTGCTCATTCTGCTGTCACTAAGTATTTTGTGTACAGAACTTCAGCTTTAGAATTTCGATCTATGTATTCCAAAAGAGCCTTAATCTGGTTTTGATTTAATTCCAAAGCTTCCTGCTGACTGATTTCCAACCAATCCAAAGGCGGTTTTTTAGGACTAATGACGGCTACCATTTGCTCTTGACCAAGTTCTGTTGCTGTAAAGGTTGGATAAGGGGAAGGAGGATATTGAGGTAAGGTAATCTCTCCTGCATCAAAACAAAATTCTGGAGCATATTCAGAAGGACATAAACAACAAACGGCTCCCGATGGTTCTCTTTCTAATAAAATCAAGTAACCTTTTTGATCGAGATTAACCTTAAAAAGAATATCGCTATTTAAGGGGACGGTATCGAGATAGTGATGTGCCTGTCGAGGTCGCATTCCTAGCGTTGATAGATTTGCTGTTACTAATACTGGCCCCATTTTTCTTGTAACAATCGCTTTTGCTGTAAGTCGTTGCCACAGTTGATCAACCTCAGACAACTGTTTTGGCTCAAGCAGACTGCCATCAATATTGCGAGTGGCTTTATCCGATAATTGCTCCCAAAGTTCATCAAGAGTTGAGGATCGACTTGATTCAAGCTCACCTGTATCAACTACATCTTCCCAGTTCAGTCCTAATTCTTGGCAAAGATTAATAAAAGTGTCTTGTTGAATCGGTTTTCCCATCCAAAACCTTTTGAGAGTAGCTACCGATGTCTCAGCAGCTTTCCGCCAATCCTCACTGGTTTTTGTCCAGCCTTTTTTTCTTCTGGCTTGGTCAACCATCTCTAACCGAGATGCCGCAAGTTTTAATGTTACCGCCATATTGAACCTCCTTTAAGTTAATCGTGTGCTAGTGAACCTTTTCTGAACCATATTTGAATCAAAGTAGCTAAAACTGAACTTGATATAACTTATAAGTCTTTACATTTTGTAAAAAATGAACCTTGACTGAACCAAAACTGGACTATATAATTGGTGCTAATCCCAGAAAAGCCTAGCTACAAAATATGATCCATATCTTTGTAGCCCATCTTCAGTGTACCACAAAGATTGGCTTTTGGTTCAAAAAGTGAACCAGAACTGAACCTTTGCCAAGTTACTGAGAGGGGCATCAAGCCAATTTGGGGATACCGCTATAGAGGATCAATATCATGCTGTTAAGAAAAGCCCCTGAAAAGTTACAGTTAGAGTCCTTTACCTTGGTAACGTGCTGCGATCAACGGTTTTTAAATGCTGCTTCTCAACGGTTGCAAGATCTAAAGCTCATGAGATGGGTTTTAGCAGGCGCACTGTCTCCCGAACAGGCACAAAACGAGTTGCATCTGTGGAAGAATCAGTTCCAAAACTACGGCTATGGTAACTATTTTGTTACTGATAAACAGGAACAATCGTTGTTAGGCTTTGTGAAAATTTATGATGGCCCGCGATCGCCTTTTACACAACTTGGATACCTGGTTGATACTCCCTATCAAGGTCATGGGCTAGGTACGAAATTTGCAGAAGCCGCCCTTGATATTGCTTTCAATATCTTAAATAAACCTCAACTGGCTGCCTATGCACGAGTCCAAAACCACCCGTCACGGCGAATTTTAGAAAAAGTGGGTTTTCGCTGCGACAACGATAATTTGTTGATTGATAATCGGGACTATTGCCAATATAGCTTAACCCAAGAACGCTATTTCCAAATGTTAGCTATTCGTCAAGCGTCTTAAGTGAACCATTGGGGGATATTTCAACCTATCCCCCTTTTTTAATCATTAATTTAGAGGAGAAAAAAATTATGCCTTGCAATTTTAACAATAATTATCCCTGTAGTGCTTCCCCCTGTTCTCAAAATAGAACTTGCCCCTATTCCTATCCTTGCCCTCAACAAGATTATCGCTATAATCAAGATTGGGGTAATCTATTCTGGTTAGTTCTAAGTTTAGTGTTAATGGTTTGGACAGTTAATGCAATTGTAGAAGTGCGTTATTCTGGATCAAAATCTGATTCTGAATTACAACTTCAGTATGTCAAAGATCGTTAAAAATTAAAGTTTTATTTTGAAAAAATCGTTACATTCTGATAGTGGGAGCGTCCTCGCTCCCTAAAATATACAATGGATTTTTGCTACGTTCTCGCTCCCTATATATAGTTTCAATGCAAACGCAGCTTATCATATCTTATTTTTCGGTTCAGGTCTAAGAATACGGTGCAAATCTAAACTCGGAGGTTGAACAATGGTTTGACTTAACATATCGTGAATTTGTCCGCGATGGTGGGTTTGATGGTTAAAGAAGTGCATGATTAAGATATCGATGGGATCATCATGAATATTTCCAGCATTATTTCGATAACGAATGGTTTGATCAAATCGAGTTTCATCGAAGTGTTGAAAAAATGTTTCGATTTTAGCGTCTTCTTGTTGACGAGCTTGCCATAATTGATCAAAGTTTTCATACAGAATAGCATCCAACCCCGTTGAGGCAATTTCACCCCCCGAAAATCGAGTCATCCAGATGCGATCGCCCACCAAAATATGATTTAATGTATTATGAATACTTTTAAAAAAAGCAGGTCGCATTTGTTGACGTTCAGCATCGGTTAATTCTGCACAAGCTGAATATAACCGTTGATTGGCTAAGGTATTATAACAAGCTAAACGTTGAAAATGACTAATTAAAGGATGAACCATACAATCCAGAATTTTAACGTTAAAGGAAGAAAAAAATATTGTTTACAACTGTAATTATACCGTGATCACCATCACATTTCCTAGACCACAAGATCACCTTTTCCTTACCCTGCTATCACTACATTCTAGTTATCTCAGTCACAAATTCTACTCGTAGAAATCACTTTAAAGCTTTTGTAAAATCACGCCTGATTTGTAAAAAATCGGTAAAGATTAGGGTGTTGAGTTTAGCTTAAATTCCCATGGTTCCGAAAGTTCAACTTTTACAATCTGCTCTCAGCGATTTATTTGCCCAAGTGAATACGACAGGTCAGTTAACCCTCGCTGATCGTTATGGATTAATGGCAGCCATTTTAGATGAATCTCTTTCAGAGGAAGAGAGGCGCTGCATTGATCGATTACTCAGAGCAGTTTCTCGCGGAAGAATCAAAATTGTTGATGATCTTTCTAGTTTACAATAATTAACATTCCCCTTTTTGTCCATCGGGCATTGTCGCCCCGCAAAAATTAGTTCCTTGTAATTTAGCATTATTGAGGTTAGCATTTAATAAATTTGCATTATTAAATTGAGCTTCTTCTAAAAACGCTTGATAAAGATCAGACCACGATAAATCAGCACCCTTTAAATTTGCCTTTCTTAAGGTTGTGCTCTGGAATTTTGTATCCCTTAAATCCGCCCCCGATAAATCCGCTTCAATTAAATTTGCTGAACTTAAATCTGCCCCTTTTAAATTCGCGCCTCTCAGGTTGGCTTTTTGTAAATTAGCTCCCAATAAATCAGCCCCTTCTAACTTCGCTTCTGCTAAATTTGCTGAACTCAAATCGCATTGTTGACATTCATTGGTACTAATTAATCGTTCCACATCACTTTTTCGTTCTGCTAAAACCGGAACACCAACCCCTAAAATAATTAAACCCGCAACCATCATCAAAATGAATTGAGGCTTTTGAATTTGCCCTAAAGAAGAATTTTGAGAGCATTGAAAAACGATAAAATTCCGAAGTTTCATGATTTTTGAGGAAAAACGATTAACAAAAGTACCCTTTTTTGCTATTCTAAGACATTGTTCTGTCATTTCTAAAGCTATGTCTGCGCCCGTTAGCGCCCCTACGATCACCTCCTTCCCCTTAACTGCGGTCATCGGACAAGATGCCATTAAACTCGCGTTGTTACTGGCGGCGGTTGACCCTGGTTTGGGTGGTGTGGTCATTGCTGGCAGACGGGGAACCGCTAAATCCGTTATGGCGAGGGCGTTACACGCTTTATTGCCGCCGATAGAAGTTGTTAAAGGCGCAATTGCCAACGCTGAACCCGTTGACGAAAGCCAACCCACTGAAATTGTCCCCGCAGCCTTTGTGCAGATTCCCTTAGGCATTACCGAAGATCGATTAGTGGGTTCGGTGGATTTAGAACAGTCGGTGAAACAAGGACAAACAGTGTTTCAACCCGGACTTTTAGCCACAGCAAACCGAGGGGTTTTATATGTGGATGAAATCAATTTGTTAGATGATAATATTGCTAATTTATTATTAACGGTTCTCACAGAAGGACGAAATTTAATTGAACGGGAAGGGATTAGTTTTGAACATCCTTGTAAACCGTTATTTATCGCGACATTTAACCCGGAAGAAGGGCCGTTACGAGATCATTTATTAGATAGAATTGCGATCGCTTTATCCGCCGATGGAGTTCTCAGTTTAGATGAACGGGTGCAAGCGGTGGATCAAGTCATGGATTATGCGCGATCGCCCCAGGATTTCTTAACTCAATATAACCAAGAATTAGATGATCTTAAAACCCAGATTATTTTAGCCAGAGAATGGTTAAAAGATGTGGTGATTACCCCTGATCAAATCTTATATTTAGTTCAAGAAGCGGTGCGGGGAGGAGTCCAAGGTCATCGAGCAGAACTATTTGCGGTGCGGGTGGCTAAAGCTTCGGCTGCTTTAGAAGGACGGACAACGGTAAATGCCGACGATTTACGCCGAGCCGTCGAACTTGTGATTGTTCCCCGTGCTAAAATTGTGCCACCTCCTGAACAACAACAACAGCAACCTCCACCACCTCCACCGCCTCAAGATCAATCTCCCGAAGACCAAGAGGAGGAAGAAGAAGACGACGAAGACCAACCCGACCCCCCGGAAGAAGAGGAGGCGACGATCCCTGAAGAATTTATTTTCGACCCGGAAGGGGTGATCCTCGATGATAGCGTCTTGTATTTTACTCAAATGGCGAACCGTCAAGGGAAATCTGGCAGCCGCAGCGTGATTTTTTCCGATGACAGGGGGAGATACATTAAACCCGTGTTACCCAAGGGGAAAGTCCAAAGAATTGCCGTTGACGCGACATTACGGGCGGCGGCTCCCTATCAAAAATCTCGACGGTTGCGGGAACCAGGGCGAAAAGTCGTTGTCGAACAAGGGGATATTCGCGCGAAACGGTTAGCGCGCAAGTCCGGGGCGTTAGTGGTGTTTGTCGTGGATGCGTCGGGTTCAATGGCGCTTAACCGGATGCAGTCGGCAAAAGGAGCCGTGTTACAACTGTTAACGGAAGCCTACCAAAGTCGGGATCAGGTGTCATTAATTCCCTTCCGAGGAGAACAGGCGGAGGTATTGTTACCCCCCACTCGTTCTATTGCTGCGGCACGGAAACGGCTAGAACGCTTACCCTGTGGGGGTGGATCGCCTTTAGCTCATGGGTTAACCCAGGCGGTGAGAGTCGGGGTGAATGCGAAACAGTCGGGGGATATTGGTCAGGTGGTGATTGTGGCCATTACCGACGGACGGGGGAATATTCCCTTATCTCGGTCTTTGGGAGAACCCCAAATTGAGGGAGAAAAACCGGATATTAAGAAAGAACTATTAGAAATTGCGGGAAAAATTCGCGGGTTAGGAATTCAATTGTTAGTGATTGATACCGAAAGTAAATTCATTTCTACCGGGTTCGCCAAGGAGTTAGCAAAAACAGCAGGAGGGAAATATTATCACCTTCCAAAAGCGACGGATCAAGCGATCGCAGCCATGACCCAAAATGCCTTAAGAGATGCGATCGGTTCTTAAACCCTCGTTCCCCGTGTCTCGCGGGGAATGCTTGTTTGAGGCTCTGCCTCTCCATAATATAAAGGACTTCTATTATGAGCTTATTTGATCGCCTTAATAGTGAGAATTTTTTCAACTTAGACCTTGCTAAAATGCAAAAAGATTTAGTGGAAATGCGTCAAGCAGTTGCTGAAACCATTGCTATTCTAAAACGAACTGAACTATCCCTCTTCTGTCACTCTCCGAAATCAACAAGTAATAAAAAGTAGAGTTATCCATTGGGAAAATAAGATTGA